>JAVEVO010000243.1:0-7848 GCA_034005005.1 Myxococcota bacterium | reverse complement strand
GTGCTCTTCCGATCTGGCTGAGCTCGGCTCCCCAGCGCTCATACTGGAACTCGACGTCGAGCAGGGGCGTCAGCAAGGGGGCAGCAGGGGGCGGATCTGAACCCTCGCCCTCTCCCTCACCTTCCGCACCTTACCCCTCACCCTCCGCACCTTCTCCCTCACCCTCCGCACCTTCCCCCTCACCTTCCGCACCTTCCCCCTCACCTTCCGCACCTTCCCCCTCACCTTCCGCACCTTCCCCCTCACCTTCCGCACCCTCTCCCTCGCCCTCCGAACCTTCCCCCTCGCCCTCCGAACCTTCCCCCTCCCCCTCCCCCTCCGCCCCGTGGCCCCGCTCCTCGGGGCCCACCAGCAGCGTGCAACCGCCCAGGAGCAACGCCCAGACGAGGAGAGCAGAACGTCCCAGGTTCCCCAGCGTCGCGACCATGTCCTACCCTCCGAGGCCAGCGCCGACAGCCCGGCGATCCGGCGGCCCGGCCATACTCTAGGGGGCGAGGGGAGAGGCCGCAAGGCGGCGGCGAGGCCGCCCGGTGGATGGGCGCACGGAGCAATCCATGGGGGCAACCTCAGTGGGCATTGTCGACGGAGTGAGGAAGGAGCCGAGTGGTCACCCGATGGAATCCGCGACGAGCTCTCGGCGCTCGTCGCTCATGGGCGGGAAGACAGGCTCGGCCCAGTCGTCGAAGGCGCAGCGCGCGGCGTCGATGGCGGGCCGACCCTCACCGCCGCTGGCCTGGGGCAGGTAGGCGACGTGCGTCTCGGCGGCCCGGCCGTCCCAGCACTGCACGGCGAGCAGCTCGGCGGCGTCCCCGAGGTCGCCTTCGGTCACGCGCACGGTGGCGACGCCGGAGCCGTCCGCGAGCCAGCGGCTGTGGTCGGCCACCCGCTCGATGCCCGGCTTGGCCGGGTCCGTGCCCTCGATGTTGGTGCGGAAGGTGATGTCGAGCTCACCCTGCCCGTCGGGCTGGGCCACCAGCCGGTAGCGCAGGTCGGCGGGGGCCGGGGCGCGGCCGTCGATCACGCCGTCGAGCCGGACGGCCACGGTGACCACCCCGGCCGCCCGCAGCAGCTCCGCCCGGACCATCCCGGCCCCGGTGGCCCCGGTCTCGATCAGCCGCAGCGTGGCCCGAGTAGAAGAAGAGGAACAGGGCCGGCTCCCCCGCCGCGGCCGCCCGGGCGAGGCGACGCTCGATGCCGTCGAGCGCGGCGAGCACCTCCCCGGCTCCGGGGGAGCGCAGCAGCACGACCTCCGCCGGAGCGAAGCCGCCGAGCTCCTGCAGGGCGGCCGCGAGCTTCCGGGCGTCCTGCTCCGGGTAGCGCAGCCGGACCGTGGGCGGCCCTCCCTCGGGGTGGCTGACCAGCAACGCCAGGCGCAAGGGCGCGGCCGCCGCCGGTCCGGCGAGCAGCAGGACCAAGAGCAGCGTCAGCAGCGAGTGGCCGCCGCCCCAGAGCATCCCCTCACTCCTTCACGATGGTGAACCCGGCCTGCGCGCAGGCGATCGGCAGCGCGTCGACCGCGCGCACGTCCCCCTCCGCGGCGGCGAGGGCTCGCCGGGCCGCGGCGACCACCGCGGCCGTCGGGATCGCCCGGTCGGCGAAGCAGCCGATCACCCGCTCCGGCCCTACCGCGTCGTCGAGCACGATGCTCTCCGGCAGCAGCGTGCCGCCACGCGGGATCGGCAGGGCCTGCCCGGCCCGGTCCGCGAAGACCGACACCGCTCCCCGGGAGTCGAGGGAGACGACCACGAGGAAGGCGGGCCTGGGCGCACGCGGGGCGAGCTGCACGCGGGTGCCGGCGCGGTAGCGACCGCCGGGCTCGCCCCGGCGGGGACCGCCGGCGGTGGAGACCCAGAACCCCAGGGACCACGCACCTTTGTCGCGGATCCCCGCCCCGTCGTCCGGGATCGGCCCGGTGCGGGCCGGGATGGCTCCGGGACCGGCGAGGGGACGGACGCCGGGCGGCCCGGCGAGCAGGACCAGCAGCAGGCCCGCGAGCGCGGCGCCGACCAGGCCCTCCCGGCCGGCGAGCCGGTGGGCGACGGCCCGCAGCCAGCCCGACCAGGCATCGGCCGGGCCCTCGGCCGGGACGCGTCCCTGCCCGTCGCGCTGTTGCTTCTCTCGCAGGGCCTGGATGAAGGCCCCTGCGGGCTGGCGGTGCAGGAAGCGCCGGGCCTCCTGTTGCAGCTCGGCGAGGCGGGCCTGGCAGGCCGGGCACTGGCGGACGTGGGTCTCCCAGCGAGCGGCCTCGGGCTCGCCCGCGAGCAGCCCGCTCAACCCGGCCAGGCCCGGATGGCCGGTGTCCGGCGAGTCCAGGCGGGCCGTGAGCTCGTCGAGCGTCTCGGGCCGTGCGCGCACCACGTGTCCTCCTTCCGTCCGGCTCACGAGGCCAGGCGTCGCCGGGCCTGCTCCACGAAGCCGCGCAACCGCTTGCGCACCGTCGGCACCGACAGGCCCACCTCCGCGGCGACCTCCTCCTGGCTCAGCTCGTCCACGAAGTAGAGCACGGCCAGGGTCTGCGTCTCCACGTCGAACCGGTCCAGCAGGCTGCGCACCAGCTCCCGGACCTCGACCTGCGGCCGCTGCTGACCCGCCTCCTCCGCGTCGAGGAGCGTCGCGCCGACGACCCCGCGCCCCCGCCGCACCCGCTGCGCCCGCAGCCGGTTGAGGCAGTGGTGCAGGGCGATCCGGTCGAGCCAGCGGGCCAGCCCCGACCGCCCGGCATAGCTGGCGAAGCTCTGCTCGGCGCGCAGGAAGACCTCCTGCACCGCATCGGCGGCCTCGTCGTCGTCCTGCAGCAGGTAGCGACACCGGGCATGGACCTGGTAGCCGTACTGCTCGTACAGGGAGCGCAGCCTGGCTTCGTCCATCCCCGCCCTCCGCGTGATGGACACTTCGTGCCGCCGATCCTGGAAAAAGAAAACGAAATAAGGCGCGACGCCCGGCACCGCGGCCCGATTCTTCCCCCCGCGGGTGCTCCCGGGAGGCTGGAGCCGGCCGGACCACGAGTCCTCGCCATCGAGCACGGACCAACCCCTGGGGGCAGGCCGGGGTCGCGCTCGCGGTTCGCCACTTCGAACCGAGCCCGTTGCCGGCAGACGCTACCCTGAGAGTATCACGGCTCCACCGGTGGGTTGCCGGGGGCCGCGCAGGAGGTGGCCATGCGGTACCCGATGCCAGCTCGACGTCCTCCATGGTGGCAACACCGCGCTCCCACCCTCGCCGCCTGGCTCACCCTGACCACCCTCGGTGCTGGCGGCTGCGCGGCACCGGAGCTTCCGGACACCGCCACCCCGGCCGAGGGCGAAGGCGAAGGGGCCGAGGGCGAAGGCGAAGGGGCCGAGGGCGAGGGCGAAGGGGCCGAGGGCGAAGGCGAAGGGGCCGAGGGCGAGGGCGAAGGGGCCGAGGGCGAGGGCGAAGGGGCCGAGGGCGAGGGCGAAGGGGCCGAGGGCGAGGGCGGAGAGGGTGAGGGCGAGCCCGGCTGCCAGGACGCGGACGGGGACGGCTACTTCGTCGGACCGGCCTGCCTGGGGGTGCAGGACTGCGACGACGCCGATCCCGAGGTGAACGCGGGCGCCGACGACTGGTGCAACGGTCGTGACGACGACTGCGACGGGGAGTTCGACGAGGACGGCGAGCTCTGCCCCGCTCCCTGTGCCGGCGTCATGGAGTGCTACGCGGACTGCCTGAACGCGGGGACCGGCAGCGACTTCTGCTGGCTCGCGTGCACGCAGCGTGCGTCCACGGACGCCTGCAATGCGTGCGAGGAGGCCATGATGGCCTGTGGTGAGGAACACGGCTGCTTCCCGCGCGGGGAGTGGGACGACGCGTGCATGTCGGCCCACTGCCCCGGTGCGAGCCAGCATTGCTACGGGACCTTCCCGAGCGCCGGGGTCTGTGCGGCAGACTTCCTGCCCTGCAGCGACGCGTGCGGTGACGAGGCTTGCACCACCCGCTGCTACTACCAGGCCTCGTTCTCCTGTCGGGGCTGCCTGGACGAGTACAGCGGCTGCATGCTGAGCCACGGCTGCTTCGACGCGGGGGCCAACCTCGAGGCCTGCCTCGCCCTGCACTGCGGGGAGCCCTACGACCGCTGCTTCGTGGGCTCCGCCGCGTCCACGGGCTGCACCGACGAGGATGGCGATGGCTTCGGCCCGGGCTGCGATGGCCCTGCAGACTGCGACGACGCGCGGGCCGAGGTCTACCCGGGTGCGCCCGAGGTCTGCGACGGCCGCGACGACGACTGCGACGGCCAGGTCGACGAGAAGCTTCCCGATTGCGCGATCCTCCGGGAGTGGGCGGTACTCGTCTACCTCGCGGCGGACAACGATCTCACCAACTCCGCCCTGTTCGATCTCGAGATGCTGGCCGCGGCCGGGGGGAGCGACGAGCGGGTGGGGGTCGCGGTGCAGCTCGAGCTCGCGGCCGGGCAGAGCGCGTTCGGCGACCTGCTGCCGGCCGAGGCCTACGAGCGGACCTGGCGGCTGGTCGTCCCCGCACAGCAGCAGCCCTCCCTGCCGGCGCTGCTGGCCGCGGCCCACTCGGTGGGTGACATGGACGTCACGACACCGGACGCCCTGGCCTCCTTCCTCGACTGGGCCGCGGTGACGGTACCGGCGCGGCGGACCCTGCTGGTCCTCTGGGACCACGGCGGCGGCTGGCAGGGAGCGTTGGCCGACGACGGCAGCGGCTCGATCATGACCCTCGGCCGGCTGCAGCAGGGCCTCGATCGGGCCCTCGTGCGCCCCGAGGTCGTCGCGTTCAACGCGTGCGAGATGGCGGCGCTGGAGACCCTCGACGCCCTGGAGGGCCGGACCGACTTCCTCGTCGCGTCCGAGGATGTCTCGGGTGGCGGGAGCGGGCTGGACCACCTGCTCGCCGGGCTGCGGGCCGATCCCTCCCCGGAGCCCCGCGCAGCCGCGACCCTGGCGCTGCACAGCATCGCCGAGGGGAACCTGCGCTCGGGGATGCACGCCACCTGGACCGCGTTCGATCTGCAGGGGGTCGCCCCCCTGCGGGAAGCGCTCTTCGCCCTCACCGGGCTGCTGGTCCGACACGCCGCGGACCTCCGGCCGCTCCTCACGGAGCTCGTCCCGGCCAGCGAGTCCATGATGGTGCCCGAGACCCGGGACCTGGCCGACTTCGCTGGCCGGCTGCGGGCCACCGGGCTCCCCGAGGTCGACGCCGCAGCCGCCCGGGTGGTGGACCGCGTGCTCGACCCCGGGCTCGTCGTCGCGTCGCGCTTCGCCCCGGCAGGTTCCGACTACGGTCGTCAGGACGTCACCCGGCTCCACGGGGTGAGCGTCTACCTGCCCACCGCGGCGCAGACCACCGCGGCCACGCTCGCAGACTACGGGACGGTGCCCCTCAGCCTCCGGGCCGGGGACGGCTGGGACGAGTTTCTGGCCTCGTTCTTCGAGGACGCCGCGCTCGGGCACACCCGGGGGGATTTCCGGTTCGAGCTGAGCTGGGCCGCGCCCTCGGGAGGCGATCTCGATCCCGCGACCGTGGACCTGGACCTGCTGGTCGCGACCCCGGTGGCCTGGACCGCGCCATATCTGGGCCCAATGGACGGGCTGGCCCTGTCGCTGGACTCGCTACAGACGGGGGAGGCCCGGGAGTGGCTGGAGGTCGGGACGGACGCGGCCGCGGGCAGCTACTTCGTCTTCGTGGTCTACCCCGACACCGGTGTCGGCGGGCCGTCGGTGGAGGCCACCGTGCGCTTCACCGACGACCGCTTCGCGGACAACGACGTCCTGGTGAGCCGGGAGCTGAGCCTCGAGCGGCGCTGCCCCCTGGGCGAGGGCTTCCTCGGGCTGGACGTCACCTCGGGGGCGTGCAGCAACCTCTGGTTCGTGGGCAAGCTCGTCCGGGACGACCGGCAGCATACCCTCGTGCCCGGGCTGTACGACGATTTCGGCCTGACCCCCTGGCCGACGCTGGTGCCTCTGGTGCACCTGCCCCGGCCCCCTGCGCGCTGAGCCGCGACCGCGACCCGGCACCGGATCCACCCGGTCGAGACCCATCCCTGCCCGGCCAGGGGCTCCACGACGTCCAGTACTGGGCCTCCGGTAAAAAGACCTCGACCGCCGCGCGACGGACATATCCGCAACACGTTCCCAGCGCGTGGCCTGACTGCCGGCAGGCGCTCCTCCCGCCGCGAGCCACCCACGCACTCGGCCTGCAGCTCGGACGACGAGAGGACTTTGGGACTACCCGACCTCGAGGTATCGCCGGGCACGTCCAGGGCCGGTGTCGCCAGGGCGTTGTCGACACCAGGCCCGGTCGGCCAGGAGACGGCAAGGAACCCATTGATCCAGCAGATGATCGGGAAAGGATGATGAGATTCTGCATCAAAGTTTGGATCTCTGGAGGATCAGTAGTGGCTACTGTTGCTACCGAGATCGGATATTATCTCAGATGCAACCACCGGAATCTGTTTGAGTCTCTTCAACGGAGTCCTTGGTCTTGAAGCCCAGGAATCGCAGGCAGAAATCCAGAATCCCAGGAGAGCGAGTGGAACCAGGAAGCGGGCGGATGACATCATGTTCACCTCTGACCGACTGATCGACTTTGGTCATGGTTGAGCCGTGTCGACAGAGTCGATGGTACCAGAGTGCGGTCGAGGCGTCGAGACGGCAGCCGCACGCGGCCTCTCGCTGTGTGACCTGCAGGGCGTGGTGACGTCCTGGCCTCCGAACACCGCCCAGCGGGGGGAGGACAGGCTCGGCACCGATACCATCTCGCCCCGACCGCCCGGAGTGACCGCGAGTGGCTGCAACACGATGTCGCGTCGGAGCCCGGGTAGAGCTCTACCTCCGGCCGAACGCAACGTTTCGGCCCCTGGATGTCGCGTCGGAGCCCGGGTAGAGCTCTACCTCCGGCCGAACGCGACGTTTCGGCCCCTGGATGTCGCGTTGGAGCCCGGGTAGAGCTCTACCTCCGGCCAAACGGATCGCCTGGTACGCCGCGACGCCGTCCCGCAGGGCCCACCAGGCCCGCAGCCAGTCGGCGACGTACAGCCCGAGGAATCGGACGGGGCCGAGCTCCGCGAACTGCCCGACGTGCACCGCCTCGTGCCGCAGCAGCCCGTCGGAGGGGATGACGCCCCGGTGGACGAAGACGTGCCGTCCGAGGGTCACCGCCGCCGGCCGGATCACGAGGGAGAGCAGGGTGGGAATCACGCTCTCCCGGTGGATGATGGGGGTGATCCCGGCCATCACGGCGCTCCTCCGGTCCACCGACACTCCGGCCGCCGCCGGCAGCCACCGACTCCGTTCCCCTCGCGAGCCCCAGACCCAGCGACTGCGGCCACGAGCCCGACTGCGCTGGCACCGCCGGGAGCCGCGCCCCGAAGCCCCTCACCCATCCACCGCGGACGGCCCTCGACATCTACCATGGACGAGCCCGATCCGGAGTGCCTGATCCCTCGAGAGGTGGCCTCCTCTTCCCCTTGCGTCGGTGCGCCGGGCCGGCCGGAGTGCAGGCAACGAGTCCTTCTATTGGGTGCAGCCGGTCCTCGAATTCATTGCCAATCTCCTCCTGCACCCGGCTCGAGCTGCAAAATCTCTCGCCGAGCCGCAGAGTTCGCAGAGAAAAGTGCTCAGTTGGCTGAGCCCTCTGCGGCTCGGCGGCTCGGCAAGAAAATTCTTCTCGTGCGGGGAGTTGTGCAAGGCCTCGCTGCTCGCTCCCCGGGATGAGCTGCACCCCCTTCTATTTCAACAGGTACCCTGTATCCGCCAACACGGTTGACACTCCGCCGCCCTGGAAATCCCCGGGCAGGTTGGTGTACGACCGGCCCAGGGGGGCCAACGGGGGAATCGGTGGCAGGTCGGAACCGTGGACCAGAAC
>JAVEVO010000242.1:0-7918 GCA_034005005.1 Myxococcota bacterium | reverse complement strand
GTGCCACGAAGAGCCGGTGAGCTGGTCTCGCAGCTCCGCCGAGAGGGGTGAGACCTGGGCCGCGAAGGTCGGGAAGCAGCTCTGCTCCTCCTCGTCCGGCCCCAGGCAGCCGAGCTCGCCCGTGGGCTCGCGGCAAGTGCAGGGCGCGCACTGATCCAGCCCCGCTCGCCAGCGGCCGGCGCAGCACTGGTATGCCCCGGAGCACGCGCCGTCGCCGTACAGGCCACCGAACGAGTGGGTGCAGCTCGTCTCCGGGTGCCGGGGCAGCAGGACGCAGGTGCAGCCGGCCTGGCCGATCTGGCACTCCTCCTCCGGCCCGCCGTCGCGCGGCGGCGCGCCGCCGTCGGCCGCGTCCGGCGGGAGATCCGCGTCCAGGGCCGCTCCCTGGTCTGCTGCGGGCTCGAGATCCAGCGGGAAGGGCCGGGCATCGGCGGTCGTGGAGAGGTCACCACCGTCCAGGCGCCCGGGCCCGGCGTCCGGCGGCGCGAGGTCGGCGGACGCCCCCTGATCGGCCGGCGCGGCGAGGTCCGGGTCGCCACCGGCCCCGGCGAGATCCACCCGCCCCCCGTCACCGGGTCCCGCCAGGTCCCGCGTCACGTCCCGCCCGGCATCGACCAGCCCACCGAGGTCGGCCGGCTCGTCGGCAGGGCCGCCGCCGGTGGAGCAGCCGACGAGCCCCAGCACCAGGAAACCCAGGGACCACCGGGGTCGCGACCGACACACCTGCTGCATCACGCCCTCTCCGCGCGCCCATCATGCGCACCCGCCGGAGACTACTCGACGTCGGACCGCAGCTCCACTCCCTGTTGCCCTGGAGGTTGCATCTCGCTTGCGACAGCGCGATCTTGTCCGCTTCATCTGGCCAAGGGGTCGAGGCGGTTGTCAGGACGATTCGCACCGGAGGGCGAGGCCCTCCCGAGTCCACGGCGAACTGGGCTCAGCGCCGCGCTCGGCCCGCCGGCCCTCGCGGTCTGCGACACGCAGGGCCACGCGCTGTACACGAGCCAGCGCTTCCTGGACATCACCGGCTGGGCTGCTCCCGACCCTGCTCGGGGGCAGACCTGGTTCGACATCGTCGGCGATCGGGCCGCGCTCGCGCAGACGCTCGCGGCCGCGGTCCGGGAGGGCCACTGGCAGGGCGAGTATGTCGCCACCAGCCAGGACGGCTCCCCCCGCGTGCTGCTGCTCTCCGTCGATCGGATCGATCCGGCCCCGCCGCTCCCGCCCCTGCCCTCCCTGCCGGTCGGCTCGAGCACACCCCTGGCGGTCTCGCTCATCGACATCACCGAGATCCGCCGTCTCGAGCTGGCGCTGGCCGACAGCGAGCGCCGGTACCAGACCCTCGCCACCCTGGTCTCCGACTCGGCCGCGAGCACCCTCGTGCGGACCGACGGCACCCTGGTCCGGGAGTGGGCGGCGGACAAGCTGCTGCACGACTTCGGCTACACCTGGGAGGACATCCCCTCCCTCGAGACCTGGGCGACCATCGTCCACCCCGCGGACCGCCCGATCTTCGCCCGTGGCCAGCAGCACCTCTTCCAGGAGGGCTTCGCCGACGAGGAGTACCGCGTCCTGACCAAGCGCGACGAGGTCCGCTGGATCCACCACACGCTCCGGGCGGTCCCGGGCCCAGGCCCCGGCGAGCGGCGCCTGCTCAGCGCCCTGAAGGACGTCACGGAGCAGAAGCAGGCCGAGCTGGCTCTCCAGGAGAGCGAGGAGCGCTTCCGCTCCGTCATCGACAACACTCCCAACGTGGCCATCGAGGTCTTCGACCTGGACGGCCGGGTGCTCTTCTGGAACCCGGCCGCCGCTCGCCTCTTCGGGATCCCCGCGACCGAGGCCATCGGCGCGACCCTCGGGGAGCTGATCCTCTGTCCGGCGGCGGCCGCGGAGTTCCAGCAGGCGCTGCACGCGGTCCACGCCAGCGGCGAACCCCACGGACCGACCGAGTGGGACTGCACGGTGCGGGGTGGCGGCACCCGCAAGGTCTACTCGACGATCTTCCGGCTCTCCGGCGATAAAAACGCCCCCCAGTTCGCGTGCATCGACATCGACATCTCGGAGCGGGTCCGGCTCGAGGAGCAGCTCCTCCAGGCCCAGAAGATGGAATCCCTGGGCCGGCTCACCGGCGGAATCGCCCATGATTTCAACAACTTACTGACGCCGATCCTCGGCCACGCCGAGCTGCTGCTCCCGACCTTGCCCGAGCAGGACCCGCGTCGGGCAGGCCTCCAGGCGATCCTCCAGGCCGGCGCGCGGGCCCGCGACCTGACGCAGCAGCTCCTCGCATTCGCCCGCAAGCGGATCATGGAGCTCGCGCCCCTCGACCTGCGGGAGGTCCTCCAGGACTTCGTGCGGATGCTCCAGCGCACGATCCGCGAGGACATCCGCCTGGATCTCCGCCTGCCGTCGGATGTCCCGCTCGTGCGCGCCGACCGCTCCCAGCTCACCCAGGTCCTGATGAACCTCGTGGTCAACGCGCTCGACGCGATGCCCGAGGGTGGCGTGCTCCGGCTCGAGCTCGCGGCGGGGCCGGCCCTCCTGGAGGCCGGGGACGTCCCCGGGGTCCGGCTCTGGATCATCGACACCGGGATCGGGATGGAACAGGAGACCCTGGACCGGCTCTTCGAGCCGTTCTTCACCACCAAGGAGAGCGGCAAGGGCACGGGCCTGGGCCTCGCCACGGCCTACGGCATCGTCCAGCAGCACGGCGGCACCATCCGGGTCACCTCCTCGCCCGGCCAGGGATCGGCCTTCGAGGTGCTCCTGCCGGCGCTCGCCGAGCGCGAGCCCCCCGCGGTCCCGGCCGCGCCGGCCGTCGAGACGCTGCCCCACGGCGGCGAGACGATCCTGGTCGTCGAGGACGACGAGATGGTCCGGGCCATCTCCTGCGAGATGCTCCAGAGCCGCGGCTACCGGGTGATCGCCGCGACCGGGCCCGACGCCTGCCTGGCCCTCCCCGCGGCCGAGCTCGGCGAGGTCGATCTCCTGCTGACCGACGTCGTCATGCCCGGCATGAACGGGCGCGACCTCGCCACCCGCCTGACCACGGCCTACCCCGGCCTCCGGGTCGTCTACATGTCGGGATACGACCGCCAGGTGATCGCCCACGAGGGCTGGCTCCCTCCCGGGACCCTGTTCCTGCCCAAGCCCTTCGACCTCGTCGACCTGGTCGCGAAGATCCACGAGGCCCTGCGCGCCGGCTGAGCAGCGCCCGGACCATCAGGGCCCACTGGATCGGCGCGCCCGCCTGCGGTATCATTCCCGTCCACGTCCTGTTGGACGCAGGAGGATTCCTTGCGCCAGAAGATCGTCCTTCTCTCCCGGGCCAGCTCTCTCGCCCTGCTGCTCACCCCCTTCCTCCTCCCAGCCGGCTGCGCGGACCGGGACCGTCCCCCGCGCCCCGATCTGGCCTTCCTGCAGGACCAAGGTCCCGGGGAGGGTGAGGGAGAGGGCGGAGGAGAGGGCGAAGGCTCTACCGATCGGGATCTTGGTCCCGAACGCGACGCCGGCGACCTCGAGCAGGATGGTGGCTCCCTGGCCGGCTACCTGGAAGAATGCCAGGAGAACGGGGACTGCCAGAGCGGCTGGTGCGTCGCCTACGCCGGCCGCCACGTCTGCACTCGCCCCTGCACGGAGGAGTGCGACGGCGGCTGGCTCTGCCGCGTGGTCGGGAACCAGGGATCGGACGTCGTCTCCATCTGCATGCCCCCCGACGACCGGCTCTGTGCGCCCTGCACCAGCGTCGCCGATTGCGAGGGCGGCTTGTGCGTAGCGGTCGACCCCCTCGAGAGTCGCCTGCACTGCACCCAGCCCTGCATCGACGGCGGCTGCCGGGAAGGCTTCGTCTGCAGCACCCTGGTGATCGACGGCACGAGCTACGACGGCTACTGCCTCCCGGCGACCGGCACCTGCACCTGCACCGCCGGCAACGCCGGGATGGATCGCCTCTGCTCGATCGCCAACGTTTTCGGCACCTGCCTCGGCCGCGAGGTCTGCACCCCGGAGCTCGGCTGGGAGGGCTGCAACGCCCCGACGCCGGTTTCCGAGGTCTGCAACCAGCAGGACGACGACTGCAACGGCTTTGCCGACGATATCGAGATCCTGGGAGACCCCTGTACCCGCGAGGCGATGCTCGCCGACGGGCTGCAGCACGTCTGCCAGGGGACCTACTACTGCGCGGCCGGACAGGAGGAGCCCCAGTGCAGCGCCGCGGCGCCCGTCGAGGAGATCTGCAACCTGCGGGACGACGACTGCGACGACGAGGTCGACGAGGACTTCCCGGAGCTCGGCGAGACCTGCTTCGAGGGTGTGGGGACCTGCCTGCGGGCCGGCGCGGTGGTGTGCGACGAGCTCACGGGGGGGACCCGCTGCCTCGCCGAGGCCGGCCAGGGCAGCGAGGAGCGCTGCAACGGCGTCGACGACGACTGCGACGGCCAGACCGACGAGGACTTCCGGGACGAGGCCGGTCAGCGCTACGTCGCCCTGGAGCACTGCGGGAGCTGTGGGGTTTCCTGCGAGGGCCTGGTCGCCAACGGCGAGTCGGTCTGCGACGCCTCCGGCCCCGTCCCGGTCTGCGGCATCGGTAGCTGCGCTCCCGGCTTCTACCAGGCGGGACCGACCCTCTGCCTCCCCTTCGAGGATCCGTCCTGCGAGATGTGCGCCTCGGATCTGAACTGCCAGATGCCGGGCAACCGATGCCTGGAGCTCGATGGGGCGCGCTTTTGCGGCCGCGACTGCGCCGAGGGGAACCTCTACGGAACGGATGCGGGGAGCTGCCCGGCCGGCTACCGCTGCCAGGACCTCCCCGAGCTCGGGGAGGGGGTGCGGCAGTGCGTGCCCGAG
This sequence comes from Myxococcota bacterium, assembly GCA_034005005.1. Taxonomy (GTDB): domain Bacteria; phylum Myxococcota_A; class JAVEVO01; order JAVEVO01; family JAVEVO01; genus JAVEVO01. The sequence goes on along the minus strand of JAVEVO010000242.1, from coordinate 3,073 downwards.
AGCGGTAGCTGCACGTGCCTGACCGACGACGACCAGGGCACGACGCGCTCGTGCCTCGCGGTGAGCGACGCGGGACGCTGCGCGGGGCTGCAAGTCTGCACGCTCGGGCAGGGCTGGAGCGCGTGCAGCGCCCCGCCCCCCGGCCCCGAGGTCTGCAATGGCCTGGACGACGACTGCGACCTGCGGATCGACGAGGAGCTGACGGCTCCCGAGGAGCCGTGCGTCGTCGAGAACGAGCACGGTCGCTGCACCGCCCCCTGGACCTGCCGAGGCGAGGAGGGCTGGCAGTGCGACGCGCCCACCCCCGTCGCGGAGACCTGCGACTACCAGGACAACGACTGCGACGGTGAGACCGACGAGGGCTTCCGGGACGCCCTCTCCGGGCTCTACCTGGGCGTGGAGCACTGCGGCCGCTGCGGCGCGAGCTGCGCCGGGACGATCCTCTACGCCACGGAGATCGGCTGCGCGGTCGAGGACGAACAGGCAGTCTGCGTGGCGCTGGCCTGCGAGCCCGACTTCTTCGTCCCACCCGAGACCCGGCGGCTCTGTCTGCCGAGCGCCGGCGGCTTCGACTGCTCGCCCTGCCTTGGCGACGCCCTCTGCCAGTCCATGCCTGGCGGCCGCTGCGAGCAGGTGGACGAGGCGACCTTCTGCACTCGCGGCTGCGAGGATGAAGCAGGCTGCCCGGGGGGCTTCGACTGCCTCGACGGTCGCTGCCTGCCGGCCAACGGCTCCTGCTCCTGCCGCCCCCAGCGCGCCGGCGCCACCCGGCTCTGCCAGATCACCAGCGATGCGGGCACCTGTCTGGGGAGCGAGACCTGCGACCCGCTGCTCGGCTGGGTCGGCTGCAGCGCGGCCCAGCCCGCACCGGAGGCCTGCAACGGCGTCGACGACGACTGCGACCTCCTCGTGGACGAGGAGCTGGTTCCCCCGCAAGACCTCGAATGCAAACAAGAATCCGAGTTCGGTAGCTGCATCGGCGAGCTGACCTGCGGCGGCGCGCAGGGCTGGCTGTGCGGGGCGCAGGTCCCGAGCGAGGAACGCTGCGACTACCAGGACAACGACTGCGACGGCCTCACCGACGAGGGCTTCCTGGACGAGGTGACCGGCCGCCTGACCACCCTCGAGCACTGCGGGGTCTGCGGCTATTCCTGCGTCGGCCGGATCCCCAACGCCGCCGTGGTGCGCTGCGACGCGGCGAGCGAGCTGCCGGTCTGCGAGGTGGTGACCTGCTCGCCGGGCTTCTACCGGGCGAGCGCGTCCTCGTGCGTGCCGGTTACCTCCAACCGCTGCGCGCCCTGCCAGACCGACCGGAACTGCCCCGTGCAGGGTGACCGCTGCGTCGACCTGGACGGGGCCCGCGTCTGTGGCCAGGACTGCGCCCCGGACAACCTGCACGGCACCCCGGCCGGAACGTGCCCCAGCGGCTTCACCTGCACCGAGCTCGGCGAGGGTGTCCAGCAGTGCCTCCCGGTCAGCGGGAGCTGCTCGTGCCTGCCCGAGCACGAGGGCAGCACCCGCCAGTGCCAGGTGGCCAATGGCCTGGGGATCTGCACCGGCTTCCAGACCTGCCTCCCCGAGACCGGGTGGAGCGACTGCAGCGCCACCGCCGCCATGCCCGAGCGCTGCGACGGGGTCGACAACGACTGCGACGGGAGCCTCGACGAGGGCTTCGCCGGGCTCAACCAGCCTTGCCAGGACGGCCTCGGCGCCTGCCTGCGGGCCGGGGTCGTGCGGTGCAACGAGGCCGGCGACGGCACCGAGTGTGGCGCCCGGGCCGGGGATCCGGAGTTCGAGAGCTGCAACTACCAGGACGACGACTGCGACGGCACCACGGACGAGGACTTCAAGGACGAGGAGACGGGGCTGTACGTCGGCCAGGAGCACTGCGGGCTGTGCAATGCGTCCTGCGACGGGGCGATCCTCTTCTCCCTGGCCACCGAGTGCCGGATCCTCGGGGCGAGCGCCATCTGCGTCGCCACCGAGTGCGAGCAAGGCTACCAGCTCACGGAGAACGGCCGACTCTGCGTCCCGCCGAGCGGCGTCGACGACTGCTCCCAGTGCACTGCGGACCAGCACTGCGCCTCTCTCCCCGGCGGTCTCTGCGAAGCCTTCGCCGATGGCCGCTTCTGCACCCGCGGCTGCGGCGGCGAGCTCGGCGACTGCCCGGCGGACTACGACTGCGTCGAGGGCCGCTGCTGGCCGACGACCCGCTCCTGCACCTGCCTGCCCAGGCACGCCGGGGCCGAGCGGGTCTGCTACGCCAGCAACGTCCACGGGAGCTGCATCGGCACCCAGACCTGCGATCCCGCCCTCTCACCGGGGTGGCAGCCCTGCACCGCCCGGATCCCGGCCGCGGAGATCTGCGATGGCCAGGACAACGACTGCAACAACCTCGTCGACGAGGGGGTCGTCCATCCCGTGGGCCTCGCCTGCAGCGTCAGCAACGACTTCGGGACATGCTCGGGAATCCAGCTCTGCCGCGGGGTCGATGGCTGGTCCTGCACCGCGGAGACGCCCGCGGCCGAGACCTGCAACGGAATCGACGACGACTGCGATGGCGACGTCGACGAGGACTGGCCCGAGCTGCAGTTCGCCTGCTTCGCCGGCCAGGGCGCCTGCCGCTCGGCCGGCGTGACCCGCTGCCGGGACGACGGCGCTGGCACCGAGTGCACCGCGGTCGCCGGCCAGGCCGAGGACGAGATCTGCGACCTCCAGGACAACGACTGCGATGGGCAGGTCGACGAGGGCTTCGCCGATCTCTACCAGGCCTGCACCGTCGGCCGGGGGATCTGCCTGAGCCTCGGGGTACGGGTCTGCACCCTGGACGGCAGCGGCACCGAGTGCGACGCCGAGGAGGGCCCGTCCGCGGACGAGGTCTGCAACGGCCTCGACGACGACTGCGACGGGGTCATCGACGATCCCTGGGCGGACGAGCTGTACACCGCCTGCACCGTCGGCGTGGGCGTCTGCCAGAACGCCGGGGTCTTGATCTGCACCCTCGTCGGCCAGGGGACACGCGGCGTCGTCGTGCGCCGGCCGGCGCTGGACGAGGTCTGCGTTGGGCGCGTCT
>JAVEVO010000241.1:0-7950 GCA_034005005.1 Myxococcota bacterium | reverse complement strand
GCCCTCGACGTCGTCACCAAGCGCAAACTGCGGCTGGATGGAAGAGCCCTGGTGGCCAGGCTCCGCGAGCCCGCCGCGCGGTCCACATCGGGCTGAGGCGCGGTCATAGCGGGCGGGGGATCCTGTCTGTCAACAGCGGTAGCCAAAGAACGCAGAGCGCTTCGTCCGCAGCGCCGGATGGTGCGGCTTCGGCTTCAGCAGCGACTTGCGCTGGGCGGCTCATGCTGGGGGCGGGGAGACGACGCGGTGGCTTAGGTCCAGAGGCCAGGCAAGCGAACGTACGAGGCCAACCCCCATGGGTGGAGTTCGTAGGCAGCCTGACGCAACACGTCGCGGACCTCCTTCATGCGTGGGAGCCGGTCCACCAGTTCCCTCTGCGCCGACCTGTAATCGAAGCCAGCATCAAAGAGATTCCGCAACTCCTGGAGATCTCCTCGCAGTCTACGCCGATCGCAGACCGACAAGGCCCACCGGAACCACACCACGTAAGAGTGGTTGAGCGCCAGGAACTCCAGGAAGTCGAGGATGGGATTCGCGGGTTCCGGCCCCCCAAGAGGGAAACGAGGTTCACCTTCTGGGAGCACATGGATGTGCGGGCAAGGCTCGGCAAAGGGCGCCCCCGGCTTCCGCACATCGTATTCGCAACGATAGTAGCGGACGTCAGGCTTCTTGGCCTTTTCTGCCACCGAGCCCTCCTGCTCTTTGTAGAAGGCATCTTCGATGGTCATGTTGGTGCAGACTAGTGCTTGGACCGAGAAGGAGGCAATCTGGTCCTTGCCAAACCAGTCCACCCACCCTGTGACAAGTACTTGCTTATCTAGCAGCGCGCTCTCCAAGCTATCGTTGAGGTGGCAACTAACGATGTCGCACAGCAACTCGGCAGGGGTCTGGCTGCTCGAAGCCCGGTGCATTGCCGCATCCTCCGCCGGATGGGCACGCCGACTGCCACTGGTCGTCCCTCCAGAGAGAGCATGCAAGAAGGCGTCTGCGCCAGGGAGCCACAGCTCGCTGACCAGCGGACTCATGCAGCGTCCAGCCCCAAGAGGTCGGGCATGCTTCCCAGCACGAACGGCCTGAGCGCATCCAGGTTGCGGGCGAGTATGTGTAGTGCGCACACGTCAGGCGGCAACCGCAGCGGCTTGCCGAAGTTCATGTACACCCGATACTTCAGGCTCACCGGCTCGTGGGAGATGCAGCACAGATCGAAGGCAAGATCGGGCGGTGTCTCGCCCAGGCGAACCGACGTGGCGCAAGGGCATCGCTCGATTTGGACTCCGAGCCGGTCTCGAAGCTGCTCGTGTACCCAGTTGGAGTACGACGTTTGGCTTGAGAATACGGGGGCCTGAGCCACGTCGGGGATGCGTAGGGGGAGTCGGTCTACGAGTTCGACCCGGACCAAGCCGTTCGGCCACACATCTCCGGGAAGGAGCAGGCCGCGATCCTCAAGGGCAGCCAGCGTCGCTTCAAAGGAGGTCGCAGTCATTCCTAGTCGGAGTGCTGCGCTCCGCGCGGAGAGCAGGCCGTGCTCCTGCAGGAAGCTCTCGAGCAGGTGCCGAGAAACTTGTCCCCCCTGCAACGCAGGGGTCCTGCTTCGGCGTTGCATTGCGAAGGCTAGCAGCCTCCCCTCCAACTCGGAGTCGAACGGGTTGACGCCGACGAGGTCGAGGGCGTCCGCCTTGTTGACGAGTTCGCCGCGAAGCGCCTGAAGACGGTGCAATTCTTGTGCGACAAGAGCCATGGTGGAAAGCGTACCCGGCATCGAGGTAGGGGTCAAGGCGCGGCGATGGTGGATGGCGGATGCCCACGCTTCTCTAGCTGCGGCCGGCCGTGTCGAAGCGCTCGGCGTCCAGCCAATGCCGAATTCGCCGGACGTGCAGGACGTGGTCGAACCCGAGGCCGACCGCCGCAGCGAACGCCAGCAGGTCGGCGTAGATCCTGTCCACGGCGCCGTCGATGTCGCCGTCGATGTCGCCGGCCGCGCGCAATCGGCCGGCCGACCGATTGCCTCTGCACGGTCGGCGAGCTTCCCTTGCCTTCTCCAGCCACCCGAGCCTTCCTCCGTCGCCCGGGGTCCCGGCAAGGCCGGCGCATCGCCGGGTGACAGGAGGACGACGATGACGAAGGCCGAGAGGACCGCCGCAGCGCGCCTGCGGCACGAAGAGTTGGTGGAGATCCTGACCGGCGCGGTGTTCGACCTCTACCTGCGCGACCGGGTCCGCTCCTCCGGTCGGCTTCGGCGCGGACCGGCATCCGGCCCGATTCGAGAGGCGGGCCACCTTGGACCGGGAGGCGCCGAGATGGTAACCTGGCCTGCGGCATGAGCAAGGGAACGAACACGCTTCGGAAGTTCAGCATCGGCACGCAGGCCGTGCCCGCCACCGCGGTCTGGTATCTGACCGATCTCGCCGAATCCAGGGGGCGACAGGAGCTCTTCACCCGGCAGGCCCCGCAGCGGCTCAAGGCCCTGCGGGAGCACGCCCTGGTCGAGAGCGCGGTGTCGTCGAACCGGATCGAGGGCGTCCAGATCGACGCGTCCCGGGTGGCCACGGTGGTCTTCGGCCAGCCGGCACTGCGTGACCGCGACGAGGAGGAGGTTCGCGGTTACCGGGACGCGCTGGCGCTGATCCACGAGCGCAGCGCCGCGCTCCCGCTCACCGAGGAGACGGTGCTGCAACTGCACCGCATGGCTCGCGGCGAGATCTGGGACGCAGGACGGTACAAGGAGCGCGACGGCGACATCATCGAGAAGCACCCGGACGGGCGGGAACGCCTCCGCTTCCGGACGGTCCCGGCCGCGGCCACTCCCTCGGCGATGGCTGACCTGGTCGCCTCCTGGGAAGAGTGCCTGCGTGCCTGCGTGCCTGCGCGAGCGCTGGGTGCATCCCCTCGTGGCACTGGCCGCTTTCAACCTGGACTTCCTCTGCATCCACCCGTTCCGCGACGGCAACGGCCGGGTCTCCCGCCTGCTGCTGCTCCTGCAGTGCTACCACCTCGGGTTCGAGGTCGGGCGGTACATCAGCCTGGAGCGGCTGATCGAGGAGAACAAGGAGCGGTACTACGAGACCCTCGAGCAGAGCTCGCAGGGTTGGCACGAGGGAGGCCACGACCCGTGGCCCTACATCCACTTCCTGCTGTACGTGCTGAAGACCGGCTACCGGGAGTTCGAGCGCCGGGTCGGCGACGTCGCGACCCCGAGGGGCGCCAAGACCGAGCGGGTCCACGAGGCCGTCCGGGCCTTCCCCGGCGACTTCACGCTCGGCGACCTGGAGCGGGCCTGCCCGGAGGTCAGCCGGGACATGGTGCGCCGCGTGCTCCGGGACCTGAAGGCAGCGGACGAGGTGGAGTGCCTGGGCAAGGGGCCCGGCGCTCGCTGGCGGAGAAAGGGTACTACCCTCAAATGAGGGCAATAATGGGGGCAACATCAACCCGGGCCGAGGGGCTCGGCCGCCACACCCTCCGGAGAAGCGAAGCGATCGCTTCTTGCTGACCGGGCGAGCGAAGCGCTCGCTTCACTCCATCCTGTTCACCACGAACACCACCCGTAACGTGAGTCCCAGTCCGTTGTAGACATCGCTCAGCGACATCACCCGGAGTACCGCTCTGCGCTTGCCTCTGCGGCGTTCTCGGCGTTGGCCGGCTCCGCCTCTCGGCCGCGAACATGTTGGTCGGGGGCGACGAACGGGGAGCTCATGTGGACAGGGGCCCTACATGGGCCCCTGTTTCGTTTCTTGAACCTACATCAATCCCCAGCTTTATCAAGTAGTTGTCGCCACTCCACCACGAGCGCTCCCGAGGTCCAGGTCGAGTTCGAGCAGACCGCGGCCAGCATCCGGCGCCGGTAGGCGAATTCCACAGTTTCCTGAAAGATGACGGATGGTTGCCGGAGTTCGAGTGCGAGGGCCTCGTCGGTTCGAGCGAGTCTTGATCCCGAGGTCCCGGTCTCCAGGTTCTCTGCTCGACGGTCGGTCCTTTGCGCCAGCTCCTGCTGCAGGGCCGCGACGCGCTCACGCCAGCCGGCGGCGAGCCGGTCGAAGAAGGCCGTGTCGATCCGGCCGACGAGGCGGTCCTCGTAGGCCAGCTCGAGCCTGGCCTGGAGATCGGCCAGCTCCCGCTGGATTCGCTCGACACATCCCACGGCCTGGCCGGGTACGTCTCGCGCTGCTCCAGCAGCGGACTCGCGGGTGCTGGGGCTCTCTGTCACTGCTCGTGCCATCGCGGCGGCCAGCCGGCCGCGCTCGCCCGCGTCCGTCATGCGGTCGAGCGCGCGCACGAACGCCTCGACCAGGCGCTCCTCCCGGACGTACTCGGCGCGCCTGCGGCGCTTGCACTCCTCGCAGCGGTAGTAGACGTACTGCGCCTTCTTGATCTCGGCCACCAGCAGGAACCGCCGTCCCTCGGCCGCGCAGCTGCCGCAGCGCACCAGCCCGCAGAAGAGGAACTCGTGGTGCTGGCGAGTGCGGTGTCGCGGGGCGCGGCCGCTCAGGCGATCCTGGACGGTGTCCCAGGTTGCCCGGGAGACCAGGGGCACGTGCACGCCCCGGAAGCGCTGGCCGTGCCAGTCGAACTCGCCCATGTACAGGGGATTGCGCAGGATCGCGTGGACCTGGGAGCGCTGGATCTTCGGCGGCCGCGCCCACCCGCTGGCGAGCGGCGCGATGGCCTGGCGCAGCCTCGCGGTCAGCTCCGTCAGCGCGCACCCATCGACCGCGCACCACCGGAAGAGGTCGGTCACCAGCGGACCGAGCACGGGGTCGGGCTCGATCCCCCGCTTGCCGTCGGGACGCAGGACGTTGCGGTAGCCCAGCGGGGCCCGGGTCGGCCAGAAGCCCTGGCGGGCCTTCTCCTGCAACCCCTTGCGCGCCTCCTCGGACAGGTTGTCCACGTAGTTCTTGGCCATCAGCACCTTGATCCCGTGGACGAACTTCTCCGAGGAGACGGAGTCCTCCGAGAGGACCACCCCCTCCTTGACCAGGTGCACCTGCAAGCCGAGCTCGTCGATGGTGACCCAGTCCTTGAGGTTGCGGTACAGCCGGTCGGTCTTCTCGACGAGGACCGCCTTGCAGGCCGGGTTGCGCGCCAGGAACCGGATCATCTCGCCGAAGCCCGTGCGACCTGCCCGTCCGGCGGTCTCGACGTCGACGAACTCGGCGAGCACCTCAAAGCCCCGGGCAACGGAATAGGCCCGCACGAGCTGCTGCTGCGCCGGGATCGAGAAGCCACCACGCTCCTGGTCCTTCGAGGACACACGGGCGTACAGGACAGCTGCCTTGCTTGACGCGCGGCGGTCGGCTCCTGGCCCCACGGATCTTCGCATCGGGCACCCCCCGCGACCGTCGGCCGCAGGGAGTGTCGGACGAGGAGGTCAGCTCCTGGTCCGGGCCAGGCTCGCCGCCAGCTCCTGCTTCATGGCGGGATAGCGATGGATCCGCTGGCGCAGCGCTTCGATCCAGGTTGCCCCGGCCTGGTCGTCTCCGAGATGTTGTGCCAGCTCGCTGCAGGCCCCGGCGAGCAGCGCGGCGTGGCCGTAGTGGTTCCTGCGCTTGGCCTCCACGACACCGGCCACGCGGGCCTCCGCGGTCCGACGCAGCTCGCCCAGCAGGCTCAGCTGCACCGACCGGGAGAGCGTCCTGGGCAGCCCGACAGCCTGGAGGGCGGACAGGATGTCCGGGGTCGGAAGCCGGGCATCGCCTGCTTCGCCGCGACCATCCTCCTCATCGTCCAGCTCCTCGTCCGCCAGGAGCCAGGCGGTCGGCCTTCTCCGCAGGCACTCGGTGACCCTTTCACGCAGCGACCCAGGAGGCGACCCGCCCAGCAGCCAGGTCAACGTCGCGAAGAGCACGTGCCCGGGGTGCCCGTCGCGTGACCATCCGAGGCCAGGCGCCCGACCGAGCAGGGTCGCCGCTGTGACCGGTTCCTGCTGGAGCACGGCCAGCAGACCCAGGAGATGGTCGGCGCCAGGCGGACACACCTGCTGAGCCGCTTGCGCCCGCCGGACGATCTCCGCCGGGTCCGGCTCCTGCATGGTGAGCCAGCGCAGCAGCCGCAGCAGACTGGGCGCCTCGCGCCAGGCCTTCTCGATCCGGGCCAGGAAGTCGTCCCGGCCGAGTGCGTGGGCGAGCGCGGCGGCCCGGTCCAGGAACTCGCCCCTTGTCCACTCCTCCACGAGCATCGCGGCCTCGGCATACGCCTCCAGGGCAGCCTCCCGATCCCCTTGGCGCGCCAGTGCCTCGCCCCAGGCTCGCAAATCTTCGGGCTGCCGGGAGGTCCGGGCGCGGCGCGCCAGGCCGGCGGTTCCTTCGGTCCGGGCGATGGCCTCCCGCAGCGCGCCGCCGAACCAGGAGCCTCTGGCCTCCCGCTGGAGCCGCTCGGTCCAGCGGGGGAGGAACGCGGCCAGGTCGGGGAGCGGCTCGGGCGAGACTTGCTCCATCGCGGCCACCGGATCGGACAGCCAGGCCAGGCTCTCCACGATCCCGAATGCCCGGAAGACCGCGTCCGGCCGCTCGTCCGGAGGCGTGGTGTGGTAGGCGGACGTGAGATAGCAAGACGCGCACTCTTGCAGGTCGACGGTCAGCACCTCCTCCACGAGCTCCTCCTGCCCCAGGTCGATCTCGCCGTCGGCCACCGGGGGGAGCAGCGCGTCGAAGATCCGGCGGGCGATGGCGTAATCACCCGCATGGCAGGCCACCGTACCAGCTTCCAGGTGCTCATCGACCGAGGACGGATCGGCCTGCCCCACCTGGCAAGCCGCCTCGGCGAAGCATTCGGCAGCCACTGCTGCCCTCTCACCTGGTGATGCTGGCCGCCTTTTGCCCGTGCTCGGCCGCGCCGCTGACTCCAGGAGGGTCGTGACCAGCGCATCCCGCTCCCGGGGAGCGACCGCGTCAAGCAGCTCACGCAGGAGGTCACGCAGCTGTTCCGCACCGAGAGCATCGAGCGCCTCGTTGACCTCACGCTGGCTTTGTCTACCCATCTTCGACCTCAGCCTGCACCATGATCCCTGGGGTGTTGCACCGACCTGACCGCCACTCGCTCTCCACGTGATCATCGATCCTGCGCGAGACGAAGGAGTACATCGGCCGCGGCGGACTTCGCCACCCGACCCTCGGCGACCCCCAGGGTCAGGTCGTAGAGGTCGGGCGAGGCGCGATCGAGGCAGATCCCGTTCAGGTCGAGGAAGACAAGGGCCGCGAGCAGGCCGGTGCGCTTGTTGCCGTCCACGAAGGGGTGATTCTGTACGATGTGGAAGAGGTACGCTGCAGCCATCGCGAACAGGTCGTCGTGGACGAACACGCCCCCAAAGGTCGCGCGCGGCTGCGCCAGCGCCGACTCGAGCAGGCCTTGGTCCCGCAGACCGTCAGCACCACCGAAGCGCGCGAGCTGGAGTGCATGCAGCTCAACCACGTCCTCGATATCGAGGAACTCCGGCTCGACAGCCGTCAACGAGCGAGCTTCCGCAGCGTCTCGTCGTGGGTGTCCATCATCCGTTCGGCCGAGGCCTTCAGCCGCGCCGAGCGATTCTTGCGCTGCGGCCGGATGATGAGCGCCTCACCGTCCGTCCGGACCTCCAGAGGCGTCTCCCGGTCGATGTCGAGCAACTCGAGGATGGGCCGCTCGATGATCAGCCCGAGGCTGTTGCCGATCGCAGTGAGCTTCTTGATCATGGTCGTCGCCCTCCCGGCAACTTCGTTCTAACAGAAGTATAACGCCTTGGCGTGGATGCCGCAAGCTGCTTGGACAGGCTCTCGATCGGGGCTCTCACAATCCGAACATCGGCGAGGGCAGTCAACCAGGAGTACGCACCCGGTAGCGCTTGGGTGCCCGAACTGCAGCGCTCTCCGCGCTTTCCATCGCACTCCCGCTCCCCGCCTGGCTCCGATGGCGGAAAGGCGGTTGTACGCTCACCGAGAGCGACCGCGAACAGGTTGGTTCGGGGCGACGAACGGGGAGCCA
>JAVEVO010000065.1:0-38650 GCA_034005005.1 Myxococcota bacterium | reverse complement strand
AGGGTGGTCAGCGGTCGTACAGATCGTCCTGACAGCGGGATTCGTGTGGGATAATGAGGCAATACCCGAGCCCAAAAAGACCCTTGACCGAGCTAAGATAGGCCGGCACCCCCCAGGACTCAGTGCCGGCACGGAGGCCGGCACCCACCAGGACTCAGGGCCGGCGCGGAGGCCGGCACCCACCAGGACTCAGTGCCGGCGCGGAGGCCGGCACCCACCAGGCCGGCACCCACCAGAGCTGCGGGGGGGGGGATCAGTGAGCGATCTTCTTCAGCAGGTCGACGCAGCGGTGGCTGTAGCCCCACTCGTTGTCGTACCAGGAGACCAGCTTGAAGAAGCGGCTGTTGAGCTCGATGCCGGCGCCCGCGTCGAAGATGCTGGAGCGCTCGTCGTGGATGAAGTCCGAGGAGACGACCTGATCCTCGGTGTAGCCGAGGATGCCCGCGAGGTAGGTCTCGGAGGCCTTCTTCATGGCCGCGCAGATCTCCTTGTAGGAGGTCTCCTTGACGGTCTTCACGGTGAGATCGACCACGGACACGGTGGGCGTGGGCACCCGGAAGGCCATGCCGGTCAGCTTGCCCTTCACCTCGGGGATCACCAGGCCGACGGCCTTGGCCGCGCCGGTGGTGGAGGGGATGATGTTCTGGGCCGCGGTGCGCCCGCCCTTCCAGTCCTTCTTGGAGGTGCCGTCCACCGTCTTCTGGGTGGCGGTGTAGGCGTGGATGGTCGTCATCAGCCCCTCTTCGATGCCGAAGCCCTCCTTCAGGAGCACGTGCACGACCGGCGCCAGGCAGTTGGTGGTGCAGGAGGCGTTGGAGATGATCTGGTGGCCGTCCTCGAGCTTGTCATCGTTGACGCCGAGGACCACCGTGATGTCCTCGCCCTTGCCGGGCGCGGTGATGATGACCTTCTTCGCACCGGCCGCGAGGTGGCCGCGGGCCAGCTCCCCGGAGGTGAACAGGCCGGTGGCCTCGAAGACGTACTCGACGCCCAGCTCCGCCCAGGGCAGGTCGGCCGGGGTCTTGGCAGAGACGACCTTGATCTCCTGGCCATTGACGACCAGCACGTCGGGATCCTTGACGTCGGGGGAGGACTTGCGGGCGCTGACGTCCGCCTGGAAGCGACCCTGCACCGAATCGTACTTCAGCAGGTAGGCGAGGTTGTCGGCGGGGACGATGTCACCCACGGCCACCACGTCGAAGCCGTTGCCGAGGAGGCCCTGGTCGACGAGGGCCCGGAACACCAGACGCCCGATGCGCCCGAAACCGTTGATCGCGATCTTCGCCATGGTCCGCTCTCCTTCCTGCTGTCTGGCCCAGGTGGCCGATTCTGCTGACATCTCACCCGCAACGATCCGGTACGCCCGGCCCGGTGCGGCTGCTCCCCTCCCCTGTTCCGCGGGGCCAGAAGATACAGGCGCCACGCCACAGGGTCAAGCTACGCCGGCCGGGTGGCGGGCGGCAGCCTCAGTCCAGCAGCGACTCCAGGCCCAGCCGCAGGCCGAGGGTGAAGGACGCGAAGTTGCCCCAGTTGTCGATGTCCTTGTCGGGCACCGTCGCGCCGCCCCCGAGCAGCCGGCCGCGCACGAAGAGGTCCGCCCCCGGAGCGAGGGGAAACCCGCAAGACAGGGCCAGGTCGTAGATCGCGCCGGTGACGTCGCCCACCAGCCCGAAGGTCGAGAAGGCATCCGCATCGAGCAGCAGGTACGGCCCACCGGGAGCGAGGGGATCCCACCACAGGCGCGCCTTGAGCGCGCCCACCAGGCCGATGTCCGACTCCACGGCGCGCTGCGTGCCGTCGACGGAGGTCAAGGCGACCTGCGCGTTGCGGATCTGCGTCGAGAGACCGACCTGCAGGGCGAGCTGCTCCCGCACCAGGGGCGCGTAGAGGTAGCTCAGCCGGTAGCCGTCGAACAGGTAGCGGGAGTCGACCACGGTCCCGGCCGCGAAGCGCGTGTCGTTGAACTGCACCGCGTCGCCGAGGGTCGCCCGGGTGACCACGTCGAGGGGGGCGTAGACGAAGACCAGCCCGTGGCGCGCGGCCAGGGGCAGCTCGAGGGCCAGGCGCCGGCCGAAGACCAGGTTGTCCTGCTGGCCGACGTCGTCCGCGTGGAAGGTGGTGCCGTCGGGGCCGTAGGCGTTGTCGTTCTGGAGGATCCGCACGGGGCCGACCTCGGCCTCGGCCCGGAAGCCCCCGAGGGGCAGCTCACGGGCCTGGGCGACCCCGCCGAGGAGGACCACGAGCACGAACGGGACGACGGTGAGCTGGCTGCGCATGGGGTTCCTCCTCGCCCGGAGAGCGGTCGGTCCGCCGGGCACCCTCGTCCGGGGACTCCCGACGTGGAGGAGATCTAAGACCGGATCGGGACCGGGCAAGGGCGTCCCGGGTCGGCCCAGCCTCCGGGCGCGGCCCGGGGGGCGGGATGGCGGGGAGGGGCCTCAGAGGCTCTCGAGGATGTCCGCGCCGGCGCGCAGCCCCTCCGCGGCACCGCCTTCCATGAAGCCCTGCCAGTCGCTGGAGCAGTGGTCGCCGGCGAAGAAGACGTTGCCCTGGCGCACGCCCTCGTAGCCCGAGAAGGCCTGGTACTGCCCCGGCTTGTAGAAGGCGTAGGAGCCGTTGAGCCAGGGGCTGAGGTGGGCCTTGCTGGCGGTCACCTTCCCGTTCCAGAGGGCGGAGATCCCGGGGTAGACCGGCTCGATCTGGGTGAGGAAGCGCTGGGCGTCCTGGACCACGGCAGGATCGGCCGCGTTCCCGTAGGGATGCGCCAGGGACCAGGTGTCGACGACGCTCCCCCCGGTGTAGTGGACCAGGATGCCGCCCGTGCCCGGGACGCCGCGGGTCGCCTCCCAGGTCGCCTGGTAGCCGGTGTCGGCGTACGACGAACCGTTGCCGATGCCCCAGACGCCCGCCCCGGCCCAGAGGCGGCTGGAAAACTGCAGGTTCATCTTCCCGTTCTTGCCGGCACCCAGCTCGGCGATCGCCTTCTGCTTGCGAGCGTCGAAGCCGGCCTGGGACAGGTCGACCGTCTTCAGGGAGTGGAAGGGCAAGGCGAGCAGCACGATGTCGGCCTCGACCGTCCGGCTGCCGTTGGCCGTCATGAAGGCGAGGGTGTAGCTGCCGTCGCTCTTCCGGGCCAGGGACTCGAGGACCCAGCCGAGCTGGATCGCATCCGCACCGAGGTGGGCGGCGATCGCCTGGGGCAGCCGGTTCACCCCGCCGGAGATGGAGAAGCGCTCGTCCGATTCGCCGAAGACCTGCAGCTCCGCGGGGTCGGAGTAGGCGAGCATCCAGATCAGGTTCAGGGCGCTCTGGTCCCGACTGTCCGCGCCGTACTCGATGACGTAGGCGACGTCGAGCAGGGCCCCCATGGCCGAGCCATGGCCCCCCGGCACGCGGGACTCGATCCAGTCGTACATCGTCAGCGAGTCGAGGGCCTTGCCCGCGGGGGTGATCGTGTCCCAGTCCGACTCCTCCTCGAAGTCGGCGAGGTCCTGCTCGAGCTTGGTGAAGACGGCCGCGAAGTCACGGTCCGCGTCGGCCTTGGAGTAGTGCTGGCCGTTGAAGTAGTAGGTCTCGGTCGAGCCTGCGGGCTGGGCGCCGAGCATGTCGACGAGCGGGATCTGGAAGCGCTCGCAGAGCCCGATCAAGGTCTCGTGGTTGGTGTCGACGAGCTCGCCGAAGATATCGGTCACCTGGCCGTGCTCCCAGGGCACGTCCTCCCGGATCAGCTTCGGTGCGTGGCAGGTGCCGCACGCCTTGGCGGAGCCGGCGTCGGTGAGCATCCGCCCCCCGACCGTCTCGGGCGAGGCCTCGTAGATCGTGCAGGCCACCCCGGCGTCGGCGAGCCGCAAGGCGGCGCTCAGCCCGGCGATCCCCGCACCGACGACCGCGATCCGGGACTTGCCCTTGCTGCCCACCGGCTCGGAGCTGCAGCCCAGCTTCCAGGGGATGAGGGCGCCAGCGGCGACGGCCGCGCTGCCCGCGAGGAAGCCACGCCGGGTGAGCCGCGGCTCACGGACGGCCCGCGCCGCGCGCTCGTCCCGCACCTGGGCGGGCGTCAGCCCCGCCGCCCGCGCGGTGCGATGGTCCCGGAACAGGCGGACGAGGGAACGCAGCAGGGGGGTGTGCGGCATGCGGCAGCCTCTCGTTGATGCTAGAGAAGGCTGGACTTTACCATGACGGGAATCCGCAGGGAATGGAATCGGGTGCAGATCATCCCGGTGAGCGAGCAGCGAGGCCTTGGCACAACTCCCCGCACGAAAAGAATTTTCTCGCAGAGCCGCAGAGCCGCAGAGGGCTCAGCCAGTTGAGCACTTTGCTCTGCGAACTCTGCGGCGCTGCGAGAGATTCTGCAGCTCGAGCCGGGTGCAGGAGGAGATTGGCAAGGAATCCGCCCACTCGGACCGGCTGCACCCAATGGAATCGAGGATCGGGGGCCCGACTCTAGAACTCGCCCATGAGGGTGACCGCGGGGTAGAAGATGAAGCCGGAGTGACTTTTCTCCTGGTGCAAGATGCTCAACGAGTACCAATAGCGGATGATGTTGAGCTCGACGCCGACGTAAAGGTACTTATAGCCCAGCATCCCCCCCAGCAGGCCGGTGACCTGGTGGATGTAGCCATCGGTGTCGGTGCCGGCGAAGGTCTTGGCGGTGGCGTCCCGGAAGGAGTCCTCGATCTCCTGGGCCGTGTCCGCGAGGGAGCCGTCGGGGAGGTAGTCGATGTAGGCGAAGTCGGGGTCGAGGTCGAAGTGCCAGCGGGAGAGGATGTAGCCCGCGCCCCCGTACAGGTAGCCGAACTCGCCGAAGCGGAGGGACCCGATCACCGGGAAGCGGAAGTCCCAGCGGTAGTTGTCGTCGAGCCCGAGGTACTCCGCGACCTTGCCGAGGTAGGAGGGGTACTCGAAGCTCTTGCGGCCCACGCCGAGCCCGAGGGAGAGCTGCGTGCTGCGCCCGGGGCCGGTGACCTCCGGGTCGCCGAGCACCTGGACCCGGGAGTCGACGAGCCAGCCGGACACCCCGTAGCGGATCCCGATATCGGTGCGGGGGAGCAGGCCGTAGCGCATCCCGAACAGGACGTCGGCCGAGGCCGCGGGCGCGGCCACCTGTAGGGCGACCGCATCGAGCACGGGCGCCAGGTCCTGGGCGGTGATGCAGCCCGACTTGTCGCTGCCCGCGTCGCACGCGCCCCGGTCCCCGGTGGCGAGGTACCCCACCAGGCCGTCCGCGGCCTCCTCGCCGGCGTCGTACAGGTCGATGATCTGCCCGGGTGCGGCCCCGAACGCCGCGCCGGCCTGGGCCCGCACCGCCCCCCGGGGGGTCACCTTGCCCGGCTGCAGGGTGCTGTAGGCCGCGCCGCAGCCGGTGAGCCCGACGCCGGACGACGACAGCAGGACCGCGCTCAGCAGCAGCGGCCAGGGGGCGAGTCGCGCCAGGACGGGGCCGGGGGAGCCAGGGGACGGGGACGAGCTGGGCATCACGCACTCCTCAACCGTGCAGACCGGCCCTCAAGGTACACGAAGTCGGCGGCCACGGCCAGGCACGCCCGGACCGTCCGGGCCGGCGGCCGGATGCCGCTTGACCCCCCCGGTCGGCTCTGCCATGAAGACGAGGCTCGCCGCGCCGCGGCCCCCTGCAGTCCGAGGGTCCAGACATGTCCCAGCGTCTCCTGCTGCTCCCCTTCCTCCTGGTCGGGTCGTTCGTCGGGACGGGCTGCCGCAGCGAGCCGGCCCCCCCGCCCGCGCCCGCGACCTCCCTGGCGCGGCCCGAGCGGGCTCGGCCGGCGCGGCCGCAGCCACCGCCCCTCGGCCAGGTCACCGAGGACCCGGAGGTGCTGGCCCGGCTGGTGGCCGAGGGCACGCGCGTCGCCTTCGCCGCCAGGACCCGGACCCTGGCCTGGCGGGTCTGCGAGCCGCTGGCCGCCGGAGGCGAGGAGTGCGCCCTGGAGTGGCGCTCCCTGGACGCCGCCGGCAAGCCCGAGCGCCTGACACTGTACCGCCACGACGAGGACCGCGCGGCCCGGCTCGCCCCCCTGCTCGGCGACATCGCCCGACGGTTCACGGCGGACGGCTTCGTCGGGCTGCGCCTGCACCCCTGGCCAGCGGGGACGCTGCTCAACTTCCCGGGCGCCCTGCGGGTCCGCTGGGAGCAGAGCCGCATCGACGCGCTCGACATGGACGGGGCTCTGCTCGCCTCCTGGGAGGTCCAGCCGCGTCCCCGCCACACCACCCGCCTCGACGCGGTCGCGGTGGCCACGGGCGTGCCCCACCTCATCGCCTTCGTCCGCCGGGAGCCCGCCGCGGACCGGCTCCCGGCCGACGTCGCCACGACCGAGCCCGTGGTCCTCCCCCTCCCTGCCGAGACCGTCGCCAACCCGCTGATTCCCTTGCCCTGAGGCCTGTCGGGCCCACCGGCCGCGGCAGGGTGGCGACCGGCCCCTGCCGGGTGGCGACCGGCCCTTGCCGGGTGGCGACCGGCCGTGGTGGGGTGGCGACCGGCCCTTGCCGGGTGGCGACCGGCCCTTGCCGGGTGGCGACCGGCCCTTGCCGGGTGGCGACCGGCCCTTGCCGGGTGGCGACCGGCCGTGGTGGGGTGGCGACCGGCCCTTGCCGGGTGGCGACCGGCCTCCGCGCCGGTCGCTCGGCCTCCTTGCTCGCCAGGTCCTGGATCAGCAGGGGTGAGGGGCTGGTGCCGGCGCGGAGGCCGGCACCCACCAGTCAGAAAGATCTGAAGGGGGAGGAGACTGGTGCCGGCACAGAGGCCGGCACCCACCAGGGCTCTACAGCTACTGGGGATCAGCCGCCGGACGCGGTGAAGACGAAGGGGTAGGAGACGGTCACCGTGCCGCCCGTCGGGGGCGGGAAGCGCCAGCTCCCCATGCGGCCGCAGATGCAGCGGCCGACGTTGGGGTTGTTCATGGTGGCGGAGGCGACCTTGCAGTCCGTGACCCGGCCGATCTCGCCGATGGTGAACTGGACCACGACCTTGCCGGCGAGGGCCGGGTCCTTCTTGAGCTCCCGCTCGTAGCAGGACTTCACGCCGGAGATGCGGCTGCGCACCACCCGGGCGATCTCGTCGGGGGCCATCCGCCCGGTACCAAAGGTCTTCTCGGGGCCGGAGACCTGGATGTTGGCCGTGACCTTCCGCTCGGTCCGCTCGCCGGCGGAGGCGACGGTCTTCTGCGCGCCCGAGGCCGCGAGGTCCTTGATCGTCGCCACCGAGCCGGTGTCGTCCGCGCCTGCGCCGCCGCGCCGGCTGCGCTCCATCTCGGCCGAGGCCGAGGCCACCCCGGTGGCCCCGGCGAACGCGTCGTCGAGGCGGGTGCGGCTCGATCCCTGGGCGAGGGCGTCGACCATGGAGCGGCCGCCACCCTCGGAGTCGGCGTTGGTGGTCAAGAACTTGATGAGGGTCTTGCCACGGACCTTCTGGGCGAGCACCCGCTTGCGCTCGGCCTCGGCGCGGGCCGCGGCCTCGGGATCGGGCTTCGCGGAGGAGGCGACGGTCTCCTTCTTCTCCTCCTTCTTCTCCTCCTTGACCTCCTCCTTGACCTCTTCCTTGGCCTCCTCCTTGCCCTTGTCGACGTCCTTCTGGGGGAAGTCGTCCTTGGTGAGGATCTGGCTGATCTCGCGGGGCGGCTCCTTCCAGCGCACGACCTCGGGGAAGTGGACGAAGAAGCGGATGTAGACCGTCGGGACGATGATCAGCAGGGCGGAGACCAGGGTGAAGCTGAACAGCCCCCAGTCCACCGAGGAGAACAACCCGCCGCGCGCGGTGGCCGGCAGCTTGAGCCGGGGCGGCAAGGGCGGCGGGGTCACGAACTGGAAGAGCAGGGTGACCTCGCCGAGCTGGACCTTGCCCCGGGCCTTGTCGCCGAGGACGATCTGGAAGAGGTCACCCTTGCGCCGGGCCTTGCCCTGCTTGACCAGGTCGGCGAGCTCGACGACGCCCTGATCGAGGGAGAGGCGCCCCTTGGTGCCCTCCTTGAAGTTGAGCAGGTAACCCGTCCGCTGGAGCTCGAAGAGCAGGAAGCTGCTGGGGAGAGCCTGGACCGGGATGACGAAGGTGTTGCGGGGCGACCAGCCGACGGTCACCGACTCCCGCTTGCGCAGCAACCGCTCCTCGATGATCCGACCCTTCTGGATCAGGCCCACCCGGAGGATCTTCTCTACTTGGTTCGCCATCCAACGGCCCTCGTCACCCCGCCACGCGTCCTGCTCACCGACCCGTGGAGCGTAGCCATTGTACTCCCCGCCTCACCGGGAGGGAAGCACTCCCCCATCCCGGAAGCCCGGGGCTCGATCTGCCCCTCACTCCATCTAGCCCGGAGCCCGCCGACTCCGGGAAGCCGATCCGTCCGGAGATGGACAGACCGACGCGCACGCTCAGAAGGGCTGCTTCTTCACCGCCTCGACGATGGCCGGCAAGAAGCTCTTCTGGAGCTCGAGCGACCGGTAGTTGAGGCTGTTGCGCGGCAGCACCAGGAACACCTCGGGCTTCTGGACCCGCCCCTCGATGACCTCCTCCTCGAGCATGATCATCTTGCCGCCCCCCTGGGGCAGGGCCCGGGGAGTCGGGGTGGTCGCGGTCGGCGCGGTGGCCGCGCCAGGCTGCCCCGCGCCAGGGGCGGGAGCCGGCTGCTGGCCGAGGGCCTGCTGGGACCAAAGAACCAGACCGACCCCGCACAGCAGCAGGCAGAGCCAGCGACGATGAGCCGGGCGCTCAGCGGGCATTGCGGCCTCCCTTGGTGGTCGTGGTGCCGTAGGGGGCGAAGGGGGCGTCATCCTCGGCCGGGGCCTCCGGGGCCTCGCCGGTCGCCTCCTCGTCCCCTGGACGGATCTCGACGCCCTCGGCGTCCGGGGCCTCCTCCGGCTCCGCAGTCTCCGGCTCCGCGGTCTCCGGCTCCGCGGGCGGCGGCGAGGTCGGAGGCGACTTCACCGCCGGCCCCGGGGCGGCACCGGACGGCGGCTCGACCTCGAGGCTGGTCTCGCCCTGGCCGTCGTCGGCTCCGGCAGGGCTCTCCCCCGCCCCCGGGTCGTCGGCCGGGCCGCCCTCCGCGCCGCCCTCCGCACTGGTGACAGGCGCAGCCTTGAGCGCCTCGCGCTCCGCCTCCCGCCGCTGCTCCTCCACCTGGATCAACCGCTTGGCCTCCTCGATGTAGCCGTCGGCCTGATCGCCCGCCGCCAGGCGCGGGCCGAGGATCGCCTTGTACTGGTTGAACTGCTCGATGGCGCTGCGCAGCTTGCGGATCCGGTCCTCGGTGTCGCTCCCCTTGGCGTCGAGGAAGAGGATCCCGAGGTTGAAGTAGGCCGGCGCGTAGGTGCGATCGAGGTCGATCACCTTGCGGTAGGCGGCCTCCGCTTCGCTCAGCTTCTGCTGCCCGCGCAGGGCGCTGCCGAGGTTGAGCTGCGCCTCCTTGAAGCCGGGGTAGGCGCCGAGCGCGGCCTGGAACTGCTCGACCGCGCCGAGGAAATCCCCGGCGTCGAGGAAGAGGACGCCGAGGTGGTTGTGCGCCTCGGCGAAGTCGGGGCGCAGGGTGACGGTCTTCTTGAGGCTCTCGATGGCTGCGGGCTTCTTGCCCTGCTTCAGCCAGATCAGGGCCCGACGGTACTCGACCTCGGCGTTGTTGGGCTCCCGGCGGGCGACGATGTCGAGGACCATCCGGGCCAGCTCGATCTTGCCCTGCCGGGTGTAGCCCACCGCCAGGTTCAGCATGGCGTCGACGTTGGACTCGTCGATCTTGAGGACCGCCTTGGCCTCCTCGACGGCCTGATCGACCCGGTCGGACTGCAGCCAGAGCCGGTGGAGGTTGTTGCGCAGGGGCAGACAGTCGGGGAGCCCCTCACCGAGGGTCGCCAGGCGCTGGGCGGCCCGCGCCAGGCTGTCGCGCCGCACCAGGAGGTTGGCGAGGTTGTACGCGGCCTCACGGTGGGTCCCCTGCAGCCGGAGGGTCTCGAGGTAGCCCTGCTCGGCGTCCTCCAGCTTGCCCTGGCGCTCGGCGATGGTCGCCAGGTTGAAGCGGGCGTCCGCGAGCTGCGGCTCGGCCTGCAGGGCCCGACGAAGGCTCTCGGAGGCCTTGGTGGTGTCCCCCTCCCAGAGGCTCTCCATGCCCTTCTGGAAGAGCGCGAGGGCCTGGGGGCTGGCCTCGCGCCCTGCTACCGGGTCGGTCTCGGCGGCAGCCGGAGGCGGAGGCGGGGGTGGGGGCGTCGGCCGGGCCGGGGCCGCCTCGGCCGCCGGAGTGGCCGACGTGGCCGCGGCGAGCTGCTCCGCCGCGGACGAGGTGGTGGCGACCGGAGTGGCGGCCGGCGTCACCGTGCCGCGCCCGGCGCCGGCCGAGGAGGAGGCGCAGCCGGAGAGGCCGAGACCGCCGAGGACCAGCAGGGCAGGCAGCAGCCGGCTCATCGCGCGCCTCCCGGCCCACCCGGCGCCCCGAGGGCCGGCTTCGTCTCCGTGGGGATCGGCCGGGGCTCGGTGAGGGGGCCGTAGCCGGTGCGCGGCTCGTCCACGGTCTCCCGTCGCTCTTGCCGCAACAGCGGGTACTCGGCCGGCTTGTACTTGTTGAGGGTCTGCAAGGCCTTCTGGGTCCACTCGTTGACGATCCGGTTCTCCCGGGCGACCTCGACCGCCTTCTCGAACCGCTTCACCGCCTCGTCCTCGATGGGCACCGCGACGTCCTCGAGCTGCACGCGGAACTCCTCGGCGGCCTCGTCGTCGCTGGCGATGGCCGCGGGCACCGGCGCGGCGTACAGCTTCTCGGCGAACTTCTGGAAGAGGCTGGCCATCCGGAAGTACGCGGCCAGGGTCCAGTCGAGGTTCTTGTAGTCGAAGGTCTTGGCGAAGCGCTCCGACAGGGACCGGCTCTGGGCCTGCAGGCGGCGGATGGTCTCGCCCTGCTGCGCCAGACCGCCCTCGATCTTGATGGCCTCGTAGGTCTTGTAGTCCTGCTCCGTGAGCAGGAACTGGGCCTTGGCCGCGTGGAGGGCCTCGGGGCCCCCCGGCGCGAGGCCCCGCTGGTCGAACTCCCGGAGGATCTGCTTGAGCAGGGCCGAGGCGTCCTTCCAGCGCCCCTGCTCGAGCTGCTTGTCGGCCATCTTGCCGAGCGCGGCCATGACCTGGCCGTTGTACTGGGGATCCTTGCCGTACTTGCGGATGAAGGCGTTGAACACCCGCGACATGTTGTTGGTATCGTTCATCTTTTCGTAGATCAACGCCGTCTGGTAGAGCACCGCGGCGACGTCCGGGCGATCGGGGTACTCCTTGAGGTAGCGGTTGTAGCTGGCGATGGCCTCCCGGTACTGCTGGGTGTTCTCCTGGAGCATCGCCGCGGTGTACAGCGAGTCGGCCCGCTTGTCGGAGCGCGGGAACTTGTCCACGAGCAGCAGGTAGCTCTGGGTCGCCTTCTGCCAGTTGAAGAAGCGCTCCGAGTTGACCGCGGTGCGGTACAGCGCGTGCTCCGCGAACTCCCGGTT
The DNA here is from genome assembly GCA_034005005.1 of Myxococcota bacterium. Classification (GTDB taxonomy): domain Bacteria; phylum Myxococcota_A; class JAVEVO01; order JAVEVO01; family JAVEVO01; genus JAVEVO01. The sequence goes on along the minus strand of JAVEVO010000065.1, from coordinate 27,187 downwards.
GGGGTACTCTCGCCACACCCGCTCGTACAGGCGCATGGCACTTTCGTACTTGTTGAGGTTCTCGTAGGCCACCGCGGCGTTGTTCAGGGCGCGGTCCGCGAACTCGTTGCCCGGGTTCTCGTTGACCAGCCGGGTGTACTCGCCCGCCGCCTCCTCGTACTTCTTCTCCTGGAAGAGGGCCTCGGCCTTCTTGAAGAGGGCGCCGACCTTGAGGGTGGTCACCTCGCGCTTGAGGGAGTCCCGCTCCTCGGGGGTGCCGAGGTTCAGGGCGGCGACCCGGTCGCCCACCTCGGCCATCTTCTCCCAGTTGCGGGTCAGCCGGTAGGACTCGATCAGGTAGGACGCGGCGAGGGAGGCCACACCCTCCTTGGGGTAGTTGCGGATGACCTCCTCGAACCGGAGGCGGGCCTCGTCGTAGTGGCGGAAGCGGTAGTAGACCTCCGCGGCCTTGAAGGCCATCCGGCCGGGCAGCTCCGGGTCCTGCTTGCTCGTGAGGCCCGACTTCACGTAGGCGTCCCGGGCCGCGATGAGCTCCAGCACCTCGGCCGGGATCTCCTCGGCCGCGGGCAGGGCGACCTGCTCGGACCCCTCCGCGACCGGCGCCGCGGGGCGTCTGGTCTCGGGGTCCTTGGCCGGGTCGTAGCTGGGGCTGGCCTTGTAGGGCAGCTTGCCCGCCTTGATCAGCCCCTCGACCTGCTGCTCGGTGGAGAGCACCGCGGCCACCGCGGCCTCCTCCCGGTACTTGCCCTCGGGCTCGGCGTCCCGCACCTTGGCGTACTGCGCGGCCGCCTCCTTGAAGTGGAAGGAGAAGTACAGGCAGTCCGCATAGTAGAAGTTGAGATCGTAGCTGTTCTTGGAGAGGGGGTAGCGGCGCAGGTACTCCTCGTAGTTGCGCGCGGCGACCTCGTAGTAGCGCTTGGACTCGGCGAGCGCGGCCGCGTCCCCCATGACCTTGGCCCGGTCCTTGAGGGACTGGGCCTTATCGTGGTTGTAGACGGCCGCGGCGATGAGCGCCTCCTCGGTGAGCTGCTCCGCGGCGCGCACCGCCTTGCGGTCGTTCTGGTTCTGCTGGTACCACGCCGAGTCCTTGCCGTAGGCCTGGGACAAGGCCTCCCGCTCGGCCATGGCGTCGTCGCGCCGCTGCAGCCGCTCGAGACAGACGACGATCTTGCCGTGGACCTCCGGGTTGCCCGGATCCCGCGGGAACTGCTGGAGCAGGTAGCGGTAGATCGCGGCCGCGTCCGCGTAGCGGGTGTTGTCGTAGAAGATGTCGCCGAGCTTGCGCAGGACCTCGACCTCGTGGGGCTTCTTGCCCGTGAGGTAGCGGAAGGTCCGCTGCACGGGCGGCTCCGGGTCGGGCTCGCCGTCGCCGTCCCAGTCCTCCTCGGCGAGGGAGACGGCCAGGTACTGGACCGCCTCGGGACGCAGGTCGGAGGTCCCCTCCTCGGACTTGTGCGCGTCCGCGTACTCGACGAGCTCCATGAACCGGGCGATGGCCTGGTCGAAGTCGTCCATCCGGTAGTAGGTCCAGGCCAGCTTGTACAAGGCCCGGTCGTAGTAGGCGCTGTCGGTGAACTTCATCACCTGGAGATAGGCCGCCGCCGCGGGCTCGAGCTCGTTGTAGTCGAAGTAGTGCTCGCCGATCCGCATCCAGGCCTCGGGGGCGAAGCGGCTGCTGCCGTGGCTGGTAACGAGCTGGACGAAGGCCTCCTTGCCCTCGATCTCCTGGCCGGTCTCGGTCAGGCAGTAGCCGTGGAGGTACAACGCCCCGTCGAGGAAGCGGTACCGCGGGAACTGGCCGATCAGGCTCCGCAAGAGCTCGATGGTCTTGCGGTAGTCCTTCTGGGCCTCCTCGGGCCGCACCGCCCGCTTGCCCGCCTCGAAGTCCGCCAGCTCGTCCTCGTAACCCCCGACCGCGAGCAGGTAGTCGTCGTTGGACTGGTCGAAGTACAGCTCCGCGAGCCGGAACATCGCATCGGGCGTGTAGACCTCGTTGTCCGGGTACTTGACGAGGAACTCCTCGAAGCGCGCGATGGCGTCGAGGCGCCGGCTGCGCTCGTCCTCGTCGAGCTGCTGCATCCGCCCCTCGTAGGTGCGGTTGATCGCCTGGCGCTTCTCCTCGTACTTCAGCTCGACGATCCGGCGGACGTCGAGCCGCACGTCCCGGGCCGCGGCCTCGTAGCGCCGGACGGTCTCCTGGAGCTCCTGGAGCTGATCCGCGGTCGGAGCCGGCGGGGACGCGGCGCTCGGCCCGGCGGGCGCGAGCAGCAAAGCGACCAGCAGGGAGAGCCTCCCCGGGTGGCGGGCGGCGGCGATGGCGCCCCGCGAGCTCATAGCTTCTCCTCCAGCACCGGACCGAACTCGGCCTCGAGGCCATCGAGCTCGACCTTCTTGTCCCGGATCAGCGCCTGGCTCTGGGTGGTCTTCTCTTCCTTGCGCTGCCAGGCGACGTCGATGATCCCGACGTCGGCCTGGAGCACCAGGGAGCGGAACTTGGTCTGCACGGTCTGGAAGCTGTCCGCAGCGACGGTGCCGGCCATGGTCTCGCCCATCCCCTGGAAGCCCTCCGCCTGCCGCCGGTAGCGAGCGAGTTGGGCCTTCTCCTCGGCCACCTGCTCCCGGAAGAGCCGGACCTTCTCGTCGACCGTGCGGCGGACCACGGTGTAGAAGTGGTGGATCGTCTCCTCGGCCTTGCCCGCCCGCTGCCGGAGGCTCTCGGCCTGGGCGAGGAGCTGCTGCTCCTCGGGGCCGAGCCGCCGCCCCACCTCCCGGAGGAGCTGCGATTCGTCGCGCAGGGTCTGCGCGTACTGCCGCTTGATCTCGGCCTCGCGGGAGGTCACCGGGTCGCCGACCCCGACGCCGACCTTCTGCCGGGAGATGAGGCGCCGCACCTCGGCGAGCTCCCCCTCGAGGGTCTGCAGCTCCCCCTGCTGCTCGACGATGGCCGCCCGGACCCGGGCCTCGGAGCCCTTCCGCTGGCCCGGCCGCCCGGCCGTGTCGGTGATCCACTTGTCCATGGCCACGAGCTGGGCCTTGATGCTCTCGATCTCGATGCCGTAGCGGTAGGCGCGCATGTCGAGCTGCCCGATGGCCTCCTCGACCGTGGCCTCACGCTGGGCCAGATCCTGGGCCGTCAGGGGGATCTCCCGGAGCTGGGTGTCGTAGCCCACGCGCTGGCCCGCGAGCTGCTGGTAGCGCTGCTGCTCCTCGGGGGTCGCGGACCCCCAGATCAGGCCCTTCTCGCCATCGGTCAGCTTCTTCTTCAGCAGGAGCAGGTTGTTCTCGATCTCCAGCATCGTGTTCCAGGCGCTGTGCAGCTCCGGGAAGATCTCGATGCGGTTCTCGACCGCGAGCGCGGCCTCGAGCTGGACGATCAGCTCCTCGGACGCGGTGATGTCGGCGGCCGCCGACTCGATGGTCGTGACGACCTGCAGGGCCTCGCCCACCTGCCGCTCCTCCCGGACCCAGGTGGTGGCCAGGGGCGGCACGAGCACCTGCACGTCGAAGCGGTCGAGGTTCTTGCCGACGAGCTGGCGGAAGAAGGCGTCGGGGTCCGCGTGCTCCTGGAGCACCTCCTCGAGCTGCTCCCGCACCGGACCGAAGCGATCGACGATCTCCTGGAAGGTGGTCTGGGCCTCGAGGAACTTGCCGAGGCGGAGCTGGAGGTTGCCCTTGAGCAGGGTGGCCTCGGGCGCGAGGGTCGAGTCGGGGGCGGCGAGGAGCAGGATGTCGAGGGAGCGCAAGGCGGAGGCGTGATCCCCCTTGCGGATGAAGGCCCAGCCGGCCTCGTAGCGCGCGAGCTGGAACAGGGGGGAGTTGCGGGTGAGGGACTCGTACTCCCGGGCCGCGTCCGCGTACTGACCCTGCTCGAAGAGCAGCCGCCCGAGCGCGAGGTGGGAGAGCTCCTTGACCTCGACCGCGTCGGGGGTCGTGCCGGCCTCGGCGATGACCTGCTGGAAGCTGGTGAGCGCGGCGTCGAGCTGCCCCTGGAGCACGAGGATCGTCCCCAGGAAGTAGCGGGCCCGATGGTAGTAAGGCGTGCCGCTGCGGATCTGCTCGAAGCCGAGGCGCGCATTGGCGAGATCGTCCTTGAAATACTGGGACTTGGCCCGGACGTACTGGACGGTCGGATCGTCGGCCACTCCCGGCTCGGTGGCCAGCAGGCCGAAGTAGCGGTCCACGTCTTCGAGCCGCCGGGTGAGGAAGCAGATCTCGACCAGGCGAAGCAGGGCGTCCTTGCGATACTGCTTATAGCCCTTCTCGACGACGACCTGGTAGAACTGATTGGCCGCGATGGGGTTTTTTAGCTGGTACAGGGACTCGGCGAGGTAGAACAGGGCGTCCTTGTAGCCGGGATAGGTGAGGTTCGCCTGCTCCTGTACGACCTCCATCAGCAGGATCGAGGCGCGCTCGTAGTCGCCGAGCTGGAAGAAGACCAGGCCGTCGTTGATCCGGGTCTGCAGGCGGTAGACCGACGGCAGCGAGCCGGCTCCGGGGGCTGCGTACTTCCCCGCGAGCACCGCGACCCGGCCCTCGTGGACCTGGAGGTTCTCCTGCACCTCGCGCAGGGTGCGGGTCATCGCGCTCAGGCGCTTCGCGGCATCCTGCGCTCCGGCCGGCCGCGGCAGGAGCAGGCCCCCGGCGAGGAGCAGGAAGGCGAGCAGCCGGGCGATGCCCGAGGCGGCCCGGTGGAGATTCATGGCTGGCTTGCCTTGGGTGCCGACGCCTCGGCCGTGCCGGCGGGCACCGGATCGTCCTTGAGGATCTCCATGTCGAAGCGGACCGCCGGGCGCTCGCGCAGGTCGGTGGTGATCCCGCCCTTCTCGTAGCCGACGATCTTGATGCGCACGACCTTGCCCTCCTCGGCGGTGAAGGCGAAGGAGGTGCGGATCTTGAAGGCGTACCCCTCTAGGTAGGAGAAGAGGCCGTAGCCGTGGCCACGATAGACCAGATAGACCGAAAGGTTATGGTTTCCTGGGACGATCGCCCCATGGAAGATCTCGAACTCTTCGCGCTCGTCGAGCCCGCCCTCCTGGTCGATCTTCTGGTAGATGGGCGCGCCATCGAGGGAGTACAGCACCTGCTCGAGCCGGAAGGAGGAGCTCATCTCGTTGCGGTGGACGAGGATCGCCTTGGAGCCGCCGATGGAGCCGTGCAGCACCGTCTCCTTGAGCAGCACCAGCCGGGCCTTGCTGCGGAAGATCTTCTCTTTGAGATCCGAGACCTTCTCGTCGAGGTTGCGGATCATCATCTCGTAGGAGCCTTCCTTCGGCGGGATCGCCCGCGCCGCGGGAGGCACCGCCTGCACCTCGGTGGTCGTCGCGCCCGGCGTGCTGCTGGTGGCCTCGGGCTGCGGGCCGGCCGGCGGCGGGGCGGCGACGGCCGGGGCCGCGGCCGGGAGCGCGGGGGTCCCCGTCGGCGGGGCGCCGAGGGTCGGCGCCGGGGTCGTCGCGTCGGCGGGCGAGGCGAGGGCCGGGGTCGGGGAGGGCAGGGGCTGGGGCCCGCCGGCGGCCGGCTGGGCACTGGCGAGCGGCGAGGCCAGGGCCAGCCACACGAAGAGCATCCATGCTGTGTTTCGGGTCATGCTTCCTACCGCGTTGTCTGCGTGGTACCCATCCACCTGAACATGCAGATTCGCTTTATATAGCGCATCGCGCCTCCAGGTCAAACATTGGCCGGAGCGGCCGCGGGCCCCCCTCTTGACCCCGTGTGCGCCTCCGTGGCACCTTGACGACACTCCGGGACGTTGACCCGCCGGGTCGCGCACCCCCGCGTGCCGGCAGGATACGCAGAGGATCGACCGCCATGCTGGAGCTGTACGTCGGCAGCCTGATCGTCGGAGGGATCCTCGTCGGGGCCTCCCTGCTCGCCGGCGGCCACGACCAGGACGCGGACGGGGACGGCGATGGGGACGGCGATGGGGACGGCGGCGATGGTGACCACGACGCCGACGGGGACCACGACGCCGACGGGGACCACGACGCCGACGGGGACCACGACGCCGACGGGGACCACGACGCCGACCACGGGCACGACCTGGACCACGGGCACGGTGCAGGCGAGGCCGGCCTGGCCCTGCACGCGGGCGCGCACGGCACGACCGCCGAGGCCGCCGCGGCGCTCCATGCGAGCGGTGGCCGGCGTCTCTGGCTGCCCTTCTTCTCCCTGCGCTTCTGGACCTTCTTCCTCGCGTTCTTCGGCCTCACCGGCACGGTGCTGACGGGGCTCGAGCTCTCCGGTCCGGTGGCCGCGGCCGTCGCGGCCCTGCTCGTCGGTGGCGGCAGCGGCAGCGGCATGGCCTACGCCATCCACAAGCTGAAGCAGAAGACCGTCGGCGAGGTCGCCGGGGCCGTGGACTTCCTCGGGCGGGAGGCGACGGTGACCGTCCGCATCGCGCCCGGGATCGTCGGCAAGGTGCGGCTGCAGTTGCACGACGGGCTCACCGAGCTGCTCGCCGAGGCCGACGAGGAGATCCCGCGTGGAGCGAAGGTACTCATCTACGACATGGAGGGCGCGACCGCGCGGGTCTCCCGGACCATGCCCGACCCGCTACGGGAGGAGCTGCCCCGTGAAGCCCAGGCGCAACAGCTAGCAGAGCAGGGCGCTGGACGAGACGGTCACGACGGCTGAGCGCCGCCTCGTCCCCAGACCTGCGAGGAGGTCCCATGCCCAGTTTCTTCGAGGTGATCGGCTTCGCCCTGGCGGTCGGCTTCGGCAGCCTGATCTTGATGGGGATCATCAAACGCTTCCTGTACATCTGCCGCCCCAACGAGATCCTCATCTTCTCGGGGCGGGACCGCTCCCTGGCCGACGGCTCCCGGGTCGGCTTCCGGGTCGTGTTCGGCGGTCGGGCCTTCCGCTGGCCGATCCTCGAGAAGGTCGACCAGATGGACCTGACGACCATCAGCATCGACTTCAAGACGATGAACGCCTACTCCAAGGGCGGCATCCCCCTGGACGTGCACGTCGTGGCCAACAGCAAGATCTCCAACGACCCGGGCGTGGTGGGCAACGCGATCGAGCGCTTCCTGGGGCGGGACCGGTCCGAGATCGAGACCGTGGCCAAGGAGACCCTCGAGGGCCACGTGCGCGGCGTCCTCGCCCGGCTGACCCCGGAGGAGGTCAACGAGGACCGGCTGAAGTTCGCCACCCACCTCGCCGAGGAGGTGCGGGACGACTTCGACTCCCTCGGGCTGATGCTCGACACCCTGAAGATCCAGTCGATCCACGACAAGGTGAACTACCTCGACAGCATCGGCAAGAACCGCATCGCGGCGATCCTCCGCGACGCGGAGATCGCCGAGTCCAATGCCCGCTCCGAGGCCGCGCAGGAGCAGGCCCGGGCGCAGCAGGCCGGGAAGGTCGCCCGGGAGAACGCCGACGCCCAGATCCTCACCCGGCAGAACGAGCTGCGCCGGATCCGCGCCGAGCTGTCGAGCCGGGTGCAGGTGGAGCAGCAGGTGGCCGAGGCCGCGTCCGAGCAAGCGCGCGCCGAGGCCGAGAAGGAGCTGCAGGAGGTCCGCAACGAGCTGGCCAAGCTGCGCCAGAACGCCAACGTGGTCCTGCCGGCCCAGGCCGCCCAGGCCGCGGCCAGCTTCAAGGCCCGGGGTGACGCGGCCCGCATCGCCGAGGACGGCAAGGCCATGGCGTGGGTACTGCAGCAGATGACCGAGAGCTGGGTCGCGATGGGCGCCGACGCCCGGGAGGTGTTCCTCTTCCAGCAGCTCGAGCAGATCCTCCGGCTGGTGGTCGAGCGGGTCAACACCCTGCGGGTCGACGAGGTGAACCTCGTGGACAACGGCAGCGGCGCCGCCCTCCCCGGCTACGTCGCGTCCTACCCGGCCACGGTGGCCGAGGTGCTCCGGCAGCTCAAGGAGTCCACCGGGGTCGACATCCCGGGCGTGCTCACCGGGGCGATCAACTCCCAGGTGCCGGCCCTGGCCGGGGGAGGTGCGAAATAATGGGCGCCATCGCCGCAGTCGCTCTCATCGTCGTCCTCTCCCTGATCGCGATGATGATCATCATCAAGAACATGCTGTACATCTGCGAGCCCAACGAGGTCCTGATCTTCTCGGGCCGCAAGCGGCGACTCGCCAGCGGGCAGCTCATCGGCTACCGGATCATCAAGGGCGGCCGGACGTTGCGCATCCCGCTGATGGAGAAGGTCGACCGGATGGACCTGACCAACATGAACGTCAAGGTCACCACCCGGGGGGCCTTCTCCCGCGGCGGCATCCCGCTGAACGTCGAGGGGGTGGCCAACCTGAAGATCGCCGGCCACGAGCCGGTGCTCAACAACGCGATCGAGCGCTTCCTCGGCAAGCCCCGGGAGGAGATCATCGGCATCGCCAAGGAGACCCTCGAGGGCAACCTGCGCGGCGTGCTCTCCACCCTCACCCCGGAGCAGGTCAACGAGGACAAGGTCGCCTTCGCGGAGAGCCTGCTCACCGAGGCCGCCCACGACATGGTCCGGCTGGGGCTGCAGCTCGACACCCTGACGATCCAGAACGTCGCCGACGAGATGGGCTACCTCGACAGCATCGGCCGCCAGAAGAACGCCGCGCTCCAGCGCGACGTCGCCATCGCCCAGGCCCGGGCCCAGGCCGAGGCGGCGATCAAGGACGCCGAGAACAAGCAGAACTCGACCCTCGCGGAGATCGGCGCCGCGATCCAGATCGCCCAGGCCGAGAGCGCCCGCCGGCTCGCGGACACCATCAGCCGCAAGGACGCGCTCGTCGCCGAGCAGCAGACCGAGGTCAACGCCCTCGTGGCTCGGGCCAAGGCCGACCTGCGCGTCGAGCAGGCCCGGCTCGAGAAGCTGCGTATGGAGCTCGAGGCCGACGTCATCCAGCCGGCCAAGGCCGAAATGGAGGCCGCGGTGGCCGCGGCGCGCGGCCAGGCGGCCAAGGTCGTCGAGGACGGACGTGCGACGATCGCGGTGCTCAACGAGATCGCCGCGACCTGGAAGAAGGCCGGCTCGAGCGCCCGGGACGTCTTCTTGATGCAGAAGCTGGAGAGCGTGCTGCAGACCCTGCTGTCGACCATCCGCGACGTCCAGGTCAACCGCCTGACCGTGGTCGACACCCGCAACGAGGGCAATGGCCAGGGCAAGCCCGGCTTCGACATCGCCAAGGCCACGAGCACGGTCGAGCAGGTGCGCGCCGCGCTCGGCGTCGATCTCCCCCGGCTGCTCGAGAAGCTCGGCGACCGGGCGACCGCCGCCGTCCCCGCCCCGGCGCCTCCTTCCCCGCCGCCTGCTCCCCCCCGGCCCCCCCGCAAGGCGTAGCCTCCCGGGTCCTTTGAACATCTGGGCAGACTGCTGGTGCCGGCACGGAGGCCGGCACCCACCAGAGCTTGGCTGCCACCAGACCTTGGCTGCCACCAGACCTTGGCTGCCACCAGACCTTGGCTGCCACCAGCGACAGGCGAATGCCGGGTGGCGACCGGCCTCCGCGCCGGTCGCTTCGCTCCCCTGCTCACCAAGTCAGGATCGGCAAGAAGGAGGCTGGTGCTGGCGGGAGGCCGGCGCCCCGCAGGGAGATCAGAACTCGGCGCCGATGGTCAGGGCGAGGATGTGGCTCATCGTCGTGTACTTGCCGATGGCCCGGCCGTTGAGGACGTTGGTGTTGGAGGGAGCACCCGCATCGTTGACTGGTACTTCTTTACCATCAACGAGCTTGGTGGCGCCGGTCTTCTCGCCCTGCCAGTAGGCGAACATGTAGCCGAGATCCCAGCGGAACATCCCCAAGAATGGCATCCCCGCGCCGAGGGTGACCAAGGTCCGCTCTCCGTCGGGGAGCACCGGATCGTAGGTCTCCTCGGGCACCGGGCTGCCGACCCGCCCGAAGCCGAGGCGCAGGGTCAGGTCGTTCTGCAGGGTGTAGGCCGCCCCGATGACCGCCTGGTAGTTCCAGGTCCAGTCCTTGGGGGTCGGGTCCTCGGGGATGTTGCAGGGGGGAGACTCGTCGTTGCAGCCCCACTCGAGCTTCAGCTCCTCGTAGCTCGTGTAGTCCTCGAGGAACAGGTCCGCCTCGATGACCAGGTTGGGGATGACGAGCAGGGCCACGCCCATGTTGTACAAGGTCGGCATGTACATGGTGGTGGTGCCGTCGGTCTCCTTGGGCCAGATCATGCTCGTGGCCGCGCCCTTGGCCGGCCCGGCGCCCCCCATGGTCGGCTGGGTGAACCAGTCGGGCATCTCCATCTCGGCCGTCCCGTCGTACTTCAGCTCGAAGTGGTGGCGGTACTGGAAGCCGGCGGAGATCAGCTTGGGGATCTCCAGGTGGACCGCGGCGTTGAAGGAGTTGGCCCAGCCGGTGCCCTCCATGCGGACGATGCCGTCGAGGTCGGCCTCGTTCACCGGGTAGGGCTCGAAGCTGTTCATCTGCTTGGCCAGGCCGCGCCAGTCGGTGTTCTTGTCGAGCAGGGCCCGGCTGTAGTTGCCCATGTAGCCGACCGCCACGCTGAAGTGGAGGAAGGGATCCTCCTGCCCGGCGAGGAGCTGGGCGAGGTCCACGGCCAGCACCGGGTTGAAGGTGAAGGTCTCCAGGTTGACCTGCTTGATGATGTACCGGCCGTCCCAGGTGCGGGGCCAGTTGACCCCCAGGCCGTAGGGCGTGAACAGGCCGAAGCCGAAGCTCACCGCCTTGCCGAAGCGATGCGTGGCGTACAGGTGCGGCGGGGTGAACAGGGCTGGCTCCTGGTCCACGGAGTGGGTGCCGTCGGAGACGATGACGTCGCCGGTGGTGCCGTCCGCGTACTTGATGCCGCTCCAGGTCTTCACCTCGTCGCCGTTGGCCGCGTAGTCGCTCACCGGCTTGATCAAGGAGACGCCCAGGGCGAGCCGGGTGCGCTCGAGCCGGGTGATGGCCGCCGGGTTGAAGAAGAGGACCGCCGGGTCGTCGGCGCCCGCGGTCTGGGCCCCGCACATCCCCGTGGCGCCGGCGCCGAACTCGTACAGCACGAACCCGCCGGCCCGGGCCTCCTCGCCGGGCGCGAGGAGGCCGAGCAGGAGGGCGGCGAAGGGGGCGAGCCGCCGCGCGCCCATGGCCTACTCCGCCTCGAAGATGAAGCCGAAGTAGGAGAAGCCGACCTTGGAGGCGGCCTTCGCCGGGCTGAACATCATGCCGGCCTTCACCGCGATGAACTCCTGGGGCATCAGCACGGCCTCGGGGACCATCCAGAGCCCGGTCGCGGAGGTGCTCGCGTCGGCCCCGCTGAAGTCGGCCTTGGGATAGATGTAGGTGTGGGGCGTGCCGTCGACCCGCTCGACCGTGGCGCCGGCCACGGGGAGCCCGTTCTTGTCCACCACCATGCCCAGGATGAAGCCGACCTTCTCGAGGGCCTGGTCGCCGCTCTTGCCGGCCATGGCGTTGAGGGCCACGAGCAGGGAGTTGGGGACACCGATCGCGGTCGAATCGACGACGTCGCCCGGCTTCTCTTCCGGCGTGTCCCAGCCCTTGACCCCGGTGCCCGTGGGCAGGAACGCGCCGGCCGCGTCGTCCCGTGGGTTGTCGTCCACCAGCACGACGATGCCCGGCTCGATGTCGGTGACGTCCACGCAGCAGAAGTTGTACCGCCCCAGGGCGTCGGTCACCGCGGGCTGCAAGGCGGTGGGGGTGGGCGCGAACAGGGCCTCGAGGGGCGCGATGGGCGAGACGAAGAGCCCCGCGTTGCTCTCCATGCCGAGCACCTTCACCGCGCCCGAGATGTTGAGGTAGACCTTGCCGTCCGACGGGCAGGCCGCGCACGCGGGCAAGGCGCCCTCGCCTTCGCCCTCGCCTTCACCCTCCCCTTCGCCCTCGCCTTCCCCTTCACCCTCCCCTTCCCCTTCACCCTCCCCCTCCCCTTCCCCTTCGCCCTCCCCTTCACCCTCGCCTTCGCCCTCGCCTTCGCCCTCGGCCCCTTCACCCTCGGCCCCTTCGCCCTCGGCCCCTTCGCCCTCGCCCTCGCCCTCACCCTCACCCTCACCCGTGGTCTTGCCGTCGTCGTCGTCGCCGCAGGCCGGGAACGCGACCAGGGCCAGACCGAACAGACCGATACCCAGCAGACGCTTGATCGACATGATCCCCCTCCTCTCTCGACAGGTGCCTCGACCCGATGATGGGCACACGTTGCTCTGGTGTACAGTGGGATGGTAGGGTAGCCGTGGATCCCAGTCAAGTGACCTGGCCGGGCCAGGAGGTGAAGAATGAAACTTCAACGTAAGATTCTAGTGCTCATGGGCATCATCCTGCTCCTGGCCCTTCCGGGGTGCGGAGACGACTCTTCCGGGAGCGGCGAGGGCGAAGGCGAGGGCGAGGGAGAGGGCGAAGGGGAGGGCGAGGGCGAAGGTTCGGAGGGCGAGGGCGAAGGTTCGGAGGGCGAGGGCGAAGGCGAAGGCGAGGGCGAGGGCGAGGGCGAAGGCGAGGGCGAGGGCGAGGGCGAGGGCGAGGGCGAAGGCGAGGGCGAGGGCGAAGGCGAAGGAGAAGGCGAGGGCGAAGGCGAAGGAGAGGGCGAAGGCGAGGGCGAGGGCGAGGGTGAAGGAGAGGGCGAGGGGGCTGGCCCGGCCTACTCCCTCGTGCTGATGCACACCAACGACCAGCACGCGCACTTCGTGCCCTACGGCCTGGAGAGCGACTACACCGCGGACCTCGACGACGACCGGACTGTGGGGGGGATCGCCCGGCTGGCCACCCTCGTCGACGCGCAGCGGGCGGCCGTGCCGGAGGAGGCCGCGTTCTTGCTGGTGGACGCGGGCGACTACAGCATGGGATCGCTGCTGTCCTTCATCGGCCCCACCCAGGGGGCGGAGCTGCAGCTCCTGCAGCTCCTCGGCTACGATGCGCTCACCCTCGGCAACCACGAGTTCGACTACTTCCCGGCGGCCCTCGCGGCCTCGATCGTGGCGGCCCAGGAGGCCGGCTTCGACGTCCCGATCCTCCAGGCGAACCTGGGCTTCTCCGCCGCCAGCCCCCGCGATGACAGCCTGCAGGCGCTCGTGGACGACGGGACCATCACCCCCTCGCTGATCAAGGAGTACCCCTCGGGCCTGCGGGTCGGCCTCTTCGGCCTGCTCGGCACGGGCGCGGCGGCCCTGGCGCCCAACGCCACGCCCCTGACCTTCGAGGACGAGAAGGTCGCGGCCCAGCGGCAGGTCGACCTGCTGCGGGCCGCGGGCGTGGACGTGGTGGTGGCCCTCTCCCACACGGGGACCAACGACGCGGGGGTCGGCCCGGACCGGCAGCTCGCCCGATCGGTGGCCGGCATCGACATCCTCGTCTCCGGCCACTCCCACGCGGTGCTCGAGGAGCCCATCGTGATCGACGGGCCCGCGGGCGGCAAGACCCTGATCCTCAACACGGGCGCCTACTGCCGCCGCGTGGGCAAACTCGTCGCGACGGTCCAGCGCGGCCGGCCGGTGCAGGTCGAGGAGTACGCCCTGCTCCCCGTGGACGACTCCCTCGCGGCCCACGGCGAGGTACAGGCCCGGCTCGACGAGCTCATCGCGGCCGTCGACACCGAGGTGCTCGCGGACCTGGAGCTGAGCTACGACAAGCCGGTCGCCGAGAGCGCGTTCGACCTCACCTCCCCCGAGTTCTTGGAGGGCAACCTCGGCGACCTGGTCACCGATGCGGGGATGCACGCGGCGACCCTCGCCCTCGGCCATGCGCCCGACGTGATGGTCGAATCGGGGGGCGCGATGCGCGACGAGCTGCCCGCCGGGGTCTTCTGGCTCAGCGACGCGGTCCGGGTCCTCCCCCTGGGCATCGGCCCCGACGGCCAGGCCGGCTATCCCCTGGTGTCCATCTTCCTGAAGCCGGCGGACCTCGCGGCCGGCCTCGAGATCCTCACCCTCGCCGTGGACCTGGTGGGCAGCAACGATTTCTTCCTGCAGCTCGCCGGCGTCCGCATGACCTACGACCCGGGCGCCCTGCCCTTCAGCCGCCTCGTGAGCGCGGAGGTCGGCAACGACGAGGCCGGCTGGCACACCCTCGACGTCGCGGAGGACCGCCTCTACGAGGTCGCGGTCAACATCTACAACGCCTCATTGCTCTCCCTGGTCTCCCAGATGACCTCGGGGATCTTGACGGTCACCCCGCGCGACGAGCAGGGCGAGCCGGTCGCCGACCTCACGACCCGGATCATCGACAAGGATCCCGCGACCGAGGGCGTCCAGGAGCTGAAGCAGTGGGAAGGGTTCGTCCGCTTCCTGCAGAGCTTCCCCGACGAGGACGGGGACCAGATCCCCGAGATCCCGGCGCGCTACCAGGAGCCCCAGGGACGGATCCGCACCGAGTAGCCGGCCAGCCTCCGGTCAGGTCCCGTCCCCTGGCGCGGCCTCCTCCGCCTCGATCTCCGCCTCGATCTCCGCCTCGACCTCCGCCAGCCAGCCCTGGGCCCGGGGCAGATCGTTCGCGAGCAGCAGGGCGAGCTGCAGCTCGTGCCGCGCGTGCTCGGGGAAGCCCCCGAGGTGATGCAGGCGCCCGAGCAGGGCGAGGAAGCAGGCATAGCGCTCCGGCTCGGGCAGCCGATCCCGCGCCTCGGGATCCTCCAGCCAGTCGCGGCCCGTGGTGAGCAGGCGCTCCCCGAGGGGGGTGAGCTGGGTCAGGCACCGCCCGACCGTTTCGGTGAGGCGGGGGATCTCCTGGCCGGCGTGGATCGCGGCGAGCGCGCACCGCTCGACCGCCTCGAGACTGCAGGAGGGATCCTCGAGGCCGGCGAGGAGGAGACCGAGGGCCTCCGTGGGCCGGCCCGCGTCGAGCAGGGCCCAGCCGGACAGCTCGCGGTAGCGCCCCTGCAGCTCGGCGGGGAGCCGTCCCGCCAGGTCCGCGAGGAGGAGCCCGGCCGGCTCCGGCCGCCGCTGCAGCAACTCCAGCCAGGCCTCGTACAGGGCCAGGGACGCGGGATCGTGCTCGGCCTGGCGGAGCAGCCCCAGCAGCTCCCGCGCCTCGTCGAGCGCTCCCTGCTCGAGCCGCTCCTCCAGAAGGTGCAGGGAGATCTCGGCCGCGGGGAGGGGGGGCCGGGCCAGGGGAGGCCCGGCCTCCGGGGCCATGCGGCCGAAGCGGTCGAAGCAGCCCCGGGAGCCGACGCGGACCGCGCGCCCGCCGCGCTCGCCTGCCACCCCGGCCAGCTCGAGCAGGCCGTACCCCCGATCGAGACAGTAGCCGGTCGCCTCGACGAGGCTGGCGAAGTAGCTGAACGCACCGAGGCGACGGAGCTGGTGCCGCAGGTCCGGCCCCACCCGTCGCAGCTCGTCCCGGAGCCCCGCGATCCCCTCCTCCGGGAGCCAGCAGGAGGGGCTGGGCGCACCGAGCCAGGCGGCCTCGGGGAACGCGGGCTCCAGGAGCTGGAGCGGGGGCCGCAAGAAGGATCGCAGGACCGGCAGCTCCGCGGCGAAGTGGCGCAGCCCGGGCGAGCGCTCGACCCAGTAGATGTCGCGATGGGCGAGCGTGGCGCCGAGGGCGCGCTCGAGGGGCGAGGGGCCAGGACCGGGAGCCGACGCGCGGACGAAGAGCCGGGCCGCGGCGAGGGCCTCCGCGACCGAGGTGGGCAGCTCGGGGGGGAAATCCTCCAGCCACCGAAGGAAAGTACCAGAGACGAAGTCTGGAGGCACCGGATGTAGGGTCAAGGTCATCATGGATCGATGGAACCTGGACCAAAAGATTCATCAGATGCCGCAGCCGGTGGGCCGAGCTTCGCGAGCAGCGCCCGGTAGCCGGCCCGCCGCTCTCCCGGAGACTCGACCTCCCGGGCCGCGGCCTCGCCGTCCCGATCCAGCAGGTCGTCGGCCAGGCGCAGGGCGAGCTGGTCGAGCCCTTCCGGGCTCCCCGGCGCTCCGGGCCAGAGACCGAAGCCGGGCGAGGCGCGCCAGGCCGTGGCCAGCAGCAGCCGCCGCCGCTCCCGGGCGAGGCCGGCCGGGGTCCCCGGGGACGAGCCCGAGCCGGCGAGCCGGGAGGCCAGCTCCTGCGTCAGGAGGCGCCGACCGGCCCGTCCGCCGGCGACGAGCAGGGAGCGACGCGCGAGGGCCTCCACGAAGGGGTGCTCCACCAGCGCGAGCCCGGTCTGCAAGGGTGCGAGCGCGGCCTCGACGAGCCCGGCGACCTCCAGGTCGCCCTGCTGACGGTGGAGGGACAGGTTGTGCCGCAAGGCCGCCTGGAGCGCAGCCGACCAGCCACCGCCCTCGAGCGCGGCGAGCAGGCGGCGGATGGGCGCGGTGAGATCGGGAGGGACCGACGATGCCTCCGGGTCTAGCTCGTCGACGTCGGGGAGGCGGACCTCGACCGGCTCCGGCAGCCCGGGCAAGCTCCACCCGAGGTACTGGGGGAGCTCGAGCAGCCGGGCCGTCCGCGCGAGCAGCTCGGGCTGGCTCCACCAGGGCAACTGGACCTCGGTCGCGGGCAAGGCGAGAAGCTGCGCCACCTCCCCGGCCGCGGCCCCGAGCCGAAGCCCCAGGCGCCGTGCGGCCTCCCGGGAGAGCGCGACGCAGCCCTTGCCGCTCGGTCCGGCGAGCCCCCGCAGCAGGTGCCGGGCCGCGGCCTCGTCGGCCGGACGCGACGCGCGGCGGAGCACGAGGCCCCGCTCGTCGCCGACGAAGAGGAACAGCTCACGCACGGTCGCGCCGGCGAGGCGGAGCAGGAGCACGCGGAAGTGGCCCGGCCGGAGCTGGAGCCCGACCCACCCGCAGAAGCCGTCGGCCGCCGGCGGAGACGCGGGGACGAGCCAGGGAGGCGGGGCGAGGTCGCCGCTGGCGGGCCGGAGCAGGGCCGCGAGGGTCCGCGCGAGCCAGCGGTCCAGCAAGGCGGGCCCCCACGGGACGGTGACCGCAGGGCCGGGGACCGGGGACGCCGGACGGCGCGGCGACGGCGGATCCAGCAGCGGGAGCAGCGACTGCTGCTGCTCCCCGCCTGGCGGTGGCGAGGTCATGGAGCCGGGGAGGACTCGGCGGGCGGATCCTGGGGCGGGGTGAGCCGGAGGTCGGCGAACGCGGGCCAGAGCCGCTCCCAGGTCCGCTCGAGGTGTTCGGGGATGCTGCGCACGTCGGCCAGCACCGGGAGGAAGTTGGTGTCGCCGGTCCACCGCGGCACGACGTGCCAGTGGAGGTGATCGGTGATCCCCGCGCCGGCGCAGGCTCCCAGGTTCATGCCGACGTTGAAGCCCTCGGCCCGGTACTCCTGCCGGAGGATGTCCAGCGCCCGCCGCACCAGCTCGGCGAGGTGCGCGAACACGGGGGCGTCGAGCCCGCCAGGGTCCCCGGTGTGCAAGGCCGGGCAGACCAGCAAGTGCCCGTTTTGATAGGGAAAACGATTCAAGAGCACCACGGCTGCCGGATCCCGGTACAGCACCAGCAGCTCCCGGTTCGGCGCGGGGCTGCGGTGGGCCGCGCAGAACACGCAGCCCGGCTGACGGGCGGCCGCGACGTACTCCAGTCGCCAGGGGGCCCAGAGCTGGTTCATCGCGAACAACCTCCGGGGGACGGGAGGAGCACGAGGACGGAGACGGACTCAGTCGTCGCCGTTGACCCGCTCGCGCAGCTCCTTGCCGACGGTGAAGAAGGGGGTGAGCCGCTCGGGGATGGCGACCGACTCGCCGGTCTTGGGGTTGCGGCCATCCCGCGCCTTGCGCCGCCGGACCACGAAGGAGCCGAAGCCCCGGATCTCGATCCGGTCCTCGTCCAGCAGGGACTGGGCCATGGACTTGAAGATGGTGTTCACCGCGCCCTCGACGTCGGCGCGGGTGAGATGTTCCATTTTGCGGGCCACGACATCGATCAGCTCGCTCTTGGTCACGATATCCTCCGAATCGATCAAAAGCCTTCCGGCAACCGGAGCTCCATCCGGGGCCGGAGGTGTCGGTCCATGGCCTGGGTCAAGCTGCCGACCCCCTGGTCGATCAGCTCCCGGATCAGCTCGTCGGTCTTCTTCTTGCGGTGGACCAGCCGTGGCGAGCCCTCGAGCTTGGCCAGGGTCACGAGCTGGGCCACCGCGTCGTGCAGGTTGCCCAGCTCGTCGACCAGCCCGAGCTCCTTGGCCTGCTGCCCCGTCAGGACGCGGCCGTCCCGGATCAGGGCCAGGGCCTCCGGCGTCAGCTTGCGCTCCTGGAGCACCGTCGTCCGGAACTGCTCGTAGATGTTGTCGACCACCCCCTGGAGGAGGGCCCGGTCCGCGGGGGCCAGGGGACGCAGCGGGCTCCCCGTGTCCTTGAGCTCGCCGCTCTTGAAGGTCTCGGTGTTGACGCGCAGCAGGCCGAGCACCTGGTCGAGCTGGGCGATCTCGGTGATGACGCCGATGGAGCCGGTGAGGGTGCCGGGGTTGGCGACGATGCGGTCGGCGCCGCAGATCGCGTAGTAGCCCCCCGAGGCCGCGGTGCCGGCGAGGGAGGCGACGACCTTCTTGCGCGCCCGGGTACGGACCACCTCGGTGTAGATCTCCTGGGAAGGACCGACCGCCCCGCCAGGGGAGTCCACCCGCATCAGGATCCCCTTGATCTCGTCGTCGTCGGCGAAATCCCGCAGGGCCTCCATGACGGGGGTGGCGTCCTCGATGACCCCGGTGATCTCGACGACGCCGACGGCCGGACCATCCGCATTGGGCTGTCCGCTCTGCAGGGCGGTCGCCGCGGACACCACCAGCCCGAAGAACAGGAGGAACAGGCCGCCGAACAGGAGCAGGAGGGCCACGGCCGAACGCTGGTTGGATTGCTGCTGTTGCTGCTGCTCCATCACGCCCCGTCAAGCCCGCGCGGCCAGCGGCCTGGTCGCAAAGAGGAGCCCGGGAGGGATGCCCCTCCCGGGCTGAGCCTCGTAGCATGGATCCGTTCGAGGGGGAAGGGCTACTCCTCCGCGGCCGGCTCCGCCTCTTCGTCGTCCGCGGCTTCGCTGGACTCGACGGACGCCGTGGCCAGGCCGCCGAAGCGGCTCTTCAGGAGGTCGCCGAGGGTGGCCCGGGAGGAGCCGTCGGAGTAGGCCGCGTCGCCCGACGCCGCCTCGACCAGGGCCCGCACGGAGAGGACCACCCGCCGCTCGCGGGAGTCCATCACGAGCACCTGCGAGCTGAGGTTCTCGCCGATGTGCAGCTTGGTGGTGGCGTCCTCGAGGCCCTCGGCGATCTCCTCGACCGGGAGCAGCCCCTCGACGCCCGGCTCGAGCTCCACCACGGCCGCCAGGGGGACGACCTTGGTCACGCGACCGCCGACCTCCCGGCCGAGCGGGTAGGTGCGGGGGAGGTGGCCCCAGGGATCGGGGTAGAGCTGCTTGATGCCCAGGGAGAAGCGCTCGTTCTCGACGTCGATGTTGAGGACGACCGCCTCGACCTCTTCGCCCTTCTGGAACAGGTCGGCCGGGTGCTTGACCCGGTAGGTCCAGGAGAGGTCGCTGATGTGCACCAGCCCGTCGATCCCCTCCTCGATGCCGACGAACACCCCGAACTCGGTGATGTTGCGGACCTTGCCGCGGATCGTCGAGCCGAGGGGGTACTTGTCCTGGAGCAGGGTCCAGGGGTTGGGCTCGACCTGCTTCATGCCCAGGGAGATGCGCTTGTTGCGCACGTCGACGTCGAGCACCACGCACTCGACCTCGTCGCCGATCGCGACCATCTTGGAGGGGTGCTTCACCCGCTTGGTCCAGGACATCTCGGAGATGTGCACCAGACCCTCGATGCCCTCCTCGAGCTCGACGAAGGCGCCGTAGTCGGTGAGGCTGACGACCTTGCCGAAGACCCGGCTGCTCACCGGGTAGCGGCGATCCGCGTGGGTCCAGGGGTCCTCGGAGAGCTGCTTGACGCCGAGGGAGACCCGGTCCGTGTCGGGGTTGAACTTGAGGACCTTGACCTTGACCTCGTCGCCGACCTGATAGAGCTCGGAGGGGTGGTTGACCCGGCCCCAGCTCATGTCGGTGATGTGCAGCAGGCCGTCGATCCCGCCGAGGTCGACGAAGGCGCCGTACTCGGTGATGTTCTTGATCGTGCCGATCATCTCGCCGCCCTCTTCCAGGACCTCGAGGGTCTTGGCCTTGAGCTTGGCGCGCTCCTTCTCGAGGAGGGCCCGGCGGGACAGCACGATGTTGCCGCGCTTCTTGTTGAACTTGATGACCTTGAAGTCGTAGCTCTCGCCCAGGTACTTGTCGAGGTTGCGCACCGGACGGATGTCGACCTGCGACCCGGGCAGGAAGGCCTTCACGCCGATGTCCACCGACAGCCCGCCCTTCACCCGCGAGACGATCACGCCCTTCACCAGCTCGTCCTTGATGCAGGCCTCGCTGATGTCCTCCCAGATCTTGAGCCGGTCGGCCTTCTCCTTGGAGAGCTCGACCAGCCCGTCGTCGTTCTCCTGGGACTCGAGGAGGACGTCGATGACGTCGCCCGGCTTGAGGTTCATGTCCCGCAAGCTGGGGAACTCATCGAGGGGGATCTGGCCCTCGCTCTTGGCGCCCACGTCGACGACGATGTGGTCCTTGTTGACCGCGATCACGCGCCCCTTGACGATCTCGCCAACCTGGGAGCTGCTGCGGTGATAGCTCTCTTCGAGCAGGGATTCGAAGTCTGCGGTGCTGGGAAGCGCGGGCTTCCCCCGGGAAGTGAGGTTGTCGGACATGTAGTTAGAGGACCTCCGCTGGGGATACTCGCCAGGGGAGAAAGAAGCCGGAAATTCGATTGTTGGCCCTATCCCGACCCGTGGCGGCAACGGGACACCCTAGACGAGCAAGGCCCCTTTGTCAAAGGGTTTCTGGCGGAGTCGACCCGTCGGAGCCTGGGGGATCGCCGGGCTGAGCGCCGGTGACGACGGCCACGATCTGCGCGACCACCTCGTCCACGCCGAGGCGCGTGGAGTCGAGGAGCCGGGCGTCGGGGGCGGGGCGCAGGGGCGCGGTGAGGCGCTGCTCGTCGGCCTGGTCCCGCTCGTGGGTGGCGGCGAGGACCGCCGCGAAATCCACGTCCAGCCCCTGGGCGAGCAGCTCCTGGTGGCGCCGGCGGGCTCGCTCCGCCGGATCGGCGACGAGGAAGAACTTGTGCTCGGCGTCCGGGCAGACCACGGTCCCGATGTCCCGCCCCTCCAGCACCGCGCCCGGCGGCTCGTGGGCCAGGCGGCGCTGCAGCTCGAGCAAGGCCGCCCGCACCGCAGGCACGGCGGAATAGGCCGAGGCCGCCTTGCTCGCCGCGGGTGTGCGGATCGCCGCGGTCACCTCCTCGTCCCCGAGGAAGTGGCGATCGCCCGCGGGGCCGCGCTCCAGGCGCAAGGGCAGACCCATGACGAAAGGACCAAGCCGGTCCGTGGCGGTGACGTCGAGCCCGGCCCGCTGGGCCGCGAGCGCGACGGTGCGGTACAGCGCGCCGGTGTCGACGACCTGCAGGCCGAGCTGCGCCGCGACCCGGCGGGCGACGGTGGACTTGCCGGAGCCGGCCGGCCCGTCGATGGCGATGATCATCCTAGCCTCCCTGGGCCGCCCGGTCGCGTGGCTGCCAGCCGAGCCGGGTCGCGGCCAGATGGAGCACGGCCGCGGGATCGGGCGGCGCGTCGAGCCAGACCACCTCGGGATCGGCCCCGAACCAGGTGATCTGCCGCTTGGCGTAACGTTGCGTCTGCAGGATCTGCTGCTCCAGGGCCTCGGTCGCGCCGAGCACCCCCTGCAGCCGCAGCCCCTGCTGGAGGTAGCCGAGCGCACGCCGGGCGTGCAGCTCGGGACCGTAGCCCCGCCGCTGCAGCTCCTCGACCTCCGCGGGGAGCCCCGCGGCGATCATCGCCCGGCACCGCTCGGCGATCCGCTGGCGCAAGGCCGCCCGCGGCCAGCGCAGCCCGACCTGCAGGGACGGGTAGCGGGGCTGCCCGCGGGCGTGGTTCTCCTGCAGCGTCGAGAGGGGGACGCCCGTCTGCGCGAACACCTCCAGCCCGCGCAGCAGGCGTGGCTGGTCCCGGGGGTGCAGCCGCGCGGCGAGCACGGGGTCGACCGCGGCGAGCTGGGCGTGGAGGGTCGCGGGGTCGCCCCCGGCCCGGGCGAGGAGGTCCTGCCGCAGGGCGGCGGAGGCCCGGGGCGCCGGCAGCAGGCCGCGCAGCAAGGAGCGGACGTACAGCCCGGTGCCCGCGGTGACGACGACCCGGCGCCCCCGGTGGGTGATGTCGGCGATGGCCCGGTCCGCCGCCTCCTGGTAGCGCTGCGCATCGAAGGGCTCGTCCGGGTCCACGAGATCGAGGCCGTGGTGCGGGACGCGGGCCCGCTCGGCCGGGGTCGCCTTGCCGGAGCCGATGTCGAGGTACCGGTAGACCTGGACGCTGTCCGCGCAGAGGATCTCGGCCTCGAGCCGTTCGGCCACCTCCAGGGCGAGGTCCGTCTTGCCCGAGGCCGTGGGCCCGACGATCAGCAGCAGGGCGGGCCGGTCACCCGGCGGGAGCGGGAGGCTCACCGGCGCTTCATCCGGCGCTGCAGCTCCTCGAAGGAGAGCTCGGCGAGCACCGGGCGGCCGTGGGGGCAGTGCCCCCGGAAATCCACCCGGTCGAGGGCCTGCAGCAGGGCGCGGGACTCCGCGGGCGCGAGGGGCTGACCGGCCCGGACCGAGCCGTGACAGGCCATGGTGGCGAGCAGGTGGTCGAGCTTCTCGGCCAGAACCGGCGGCAGCTCCCCGGACGCGACCCCGGGGGGCAGGCCCTCGAGGGAGCCGAGCTCCTCGAGCAGGTCCGCGACGAGCCGGGCGGCGTCGCCGCCGACCAGGGCCGCCGGCACGGACTTCACGAGCCAGGTGGCGCCACCGAAGGGCTCGAGCTCGATGCCCAGGGAGAGGAGCAGCGGGCCGGAGGTCGCCAGCGTGCGCTCCGCGGCCGGGCTCAGCTCGACGCGCGGCGGGAGCAGGAAGGCCTGGCCGGGGATGCGGCCCCCCTGCCGAGCCTGGCGCAGGCGCTCGTAGGTCACCCGCTCGTGGGCCGCGTGCTGGTCGATGATCACCAGCCCGGCGGCTCCCTCGCAGACCAGCCAGGTGTCGCCGGCCTGGCCGAGCAGCCGGAGCTGCCCGAAGTAGCCCGGGCCGGGCGCGGGCTCGTCGCCCGGGGCCGGGGGGCCGGAGCCGGGGCCGGGGCCGTCCCCGGTGGCCGGGTCGTGGTTCGAAAGGACTGCTGAGGACGGCTCTGGTAGGACGAAGGACAGATCGAGCCCCGGCTGCCAGCGTGCGGCCGGTCCCGCGGGGAGGCTCCCGCCGGGCGCCGCGGGCACCTGGACCGGGTGCCGGGGGAGCCGGTCCGGCGCGACGAGGCTGCCCGTGGCCGCGTACGGGGCCGGCCGCTCACCGAGCGCGGCGGCGGGGAGCCGCGCCGGGGATCCCTCCCCGGCCGGCAGCGGGGCCGGCACGGTGGAGACCGCCCCCGGCGCGTCGAGGCCGCGTGGCAGCCACGGAGTCCCGGCCAGCGCCGCCCGCACCGCGAGGTTCAAGGAGCCGAACACCGCGTCCTTGTTGCGGAAGCGCACCTCGGCCTTCTGGGGATGGACGTTGACGTCGACCTCGGGCGCGGGCAGCTCGAGGAAGACCGTGGCGAGGGGGAAGGTGCCGGCGGGCGTGAGGCCGCCATAGCCGGCGCGCAGCACCCCCTGCAGCCCCCGGTCCCGGACGTGCCGGCCGTTGACGAAGAGGTAGATCCCGTCGGAGGTGCGCCGCAGCAGATCGGGCGGCGAGAGGTAGCCCGTGGCCACCACCAGGGACCCCGGACGGGCGAAGGGGAACAGGCGCGCCGCGGCGCTGCGGCCGAAGACGACGGCCAGCCGCTCGGGCAAGCCCACGGCGGGGGGCGCGAAGAGCACCTCACGGCCGTCCTCCCGGACCACCAGGTGCAGCTCCGGGCGGGACAGCACCAGCCGCCGGCAGACCTCGAGCAGGTGGTTGGCCTCGGTGCGGGGGGTGCTGAGGAACTTCCGGCGCGCGGGGACATTGAAGAAGAGGTCGTCGACCTCGACCAGGGTGCCGACGGGCGCGCCGACCTCCTCGAGGTGACGGTCACGTCCGCCCTGCAGCTCGATCCGGGTGGCCACGAGGGCCTCGGCCGGGCGGCTGGTGAGGCGGAAGCGGCTGACCGAGGCGATGCTCGGCAAGGCCTCGCCCCGGAAGCCGAGGGTCCCGACCTCGAGCAGCTCGTCCGCGGTGCGGATCTTCGAGGTGGCGTGGCGCAGCAAGGCGAGCGGCACCTGCGCGGCCGGGATGCCGCAGCCGTCGTCGCGCACCGCGAGGCGCTCGATCCCGCCCCCGACGAACTCGACCTCGATCCGGCGGGCGCCCGCGTCGACCGCGTTGTCGAGCAGCTCGCGCAGCACCGAGGCCGGGCGCTCGACCACCTCGCCGGCGGCGATCTGATCGACGACCTCGTCGGCCAGCACGGCGATGGGCCGGGTCGGCGAGGATGTGGCCGGGGGGCCCACGGTCACCGCTGCAGCCTCTCCTCCTCGACGATCTGGCTCATGGTGCGGCCGTCCGCAGCCTCGAAGCCGTTGACGATGGAAGCGTAGATGTTGAGCACCGGCACGACCCGCAGCCACTCCAGGGTGCGGATCTTGCGGGCCGGGAGCTGCTCCCCGATCCGCGGCCCGAGCCCCCAGGCGCACATGGGCAAGGAGCAGGAGGCGATGCAGGCCGGGAAGCCCTGGGAGCCGAGGGTCTGGATCGGGACGATGATCGGGATGAAGAAGTTGAGGTACTCGACCGCGGTGGCCGGGCGGCCCTCGTTGGCTTCCAACCCGATGCGAGGCCCACAGAGGCAGCTCTGCACGAAGGGCCAGAAGCCGCCGGGGCCGGCGGGCGGCGCGGCGTCCACCGCGAGGGGCGCCGGCGCGGCCGGGGAAGCGGCGGCCGGCGCGGCCGGGGAAGCGGCGGCCGGCGGCGGGACCGGCGGCAGGGGCACCGCGGCGGGCGCGGCCGGGGAAGCGGCGGCCGGCGGCAGGGGCACCGCAGCGGGCGCGGCCGGCGCCGACGGAGCCGCCGGCGAGGGGGCCAGGAGGGTGTTCTTGGGCACCGGATCGTCGGCCGGCGGCGGCGACGGCGGGAGCTCACCGCCCCCCACCAGCCCGGGAGGCGGCCCGCTGGCCTCCTGGGCCAGGGCCGCGGCCGGGGAGCCGACACCGAGCAGCGCGATCAGCAAGGGGCCGAGGCAGAAAGCCCACTCTCTCGGCTGGCGCATGGCAACCTCCTGGGGCCCTTATCGACAAAATCTCCGGCCGCGTCAATCCGCCCGGTCGCGGGAGGCGGCGGGCGGTGCGAACAGCGCGTCGGGGAGGTGCGGGTTGAAGCGCAGCCCGCGCAGGCGGGTGTCCACCTGCAGGACGCGTCCCCCCGCGTCC
This sequence comes from Myxococcota bacterium, assembly GCA_034005005.1. GTDB lineage: Bacteria > Myxococcota_A > JAVEVO01 > JAVEVO01 > JAVEVO01 > JAVEVO01. The sequence continues at coordinate 1,905 of JAVEVO010000065.1, read as the reverse complement.
CAGCGAGTGAGCTGCCGGCGGGGATACACCAGCCCCGGGAGGGCGGGGTGGTGCTCCCGGTACGCGCTGAACCCGGCGAGGCGCTGCCCGGCCGCGTCCGCGTAGTAGCAGAGGTGCTCGACCGCGGCCGACGCGGTCTGCAGGCCGACCACCAGGGACGGGAGCGGGGGCGGGCTGCCGGGCCGGGGCCGCAGCCAGAGCTGGACGTGGTCCCCGGTGCGCGTGAGGTAGGCGACCTCGTACGCGTCGGCCGGCAGGGGGCCGAGGGGGTCGAAGCCCGCGCCCGGCACCAGGCCGAGGGCCGAGCGCTCTTGCACGGAGAGGTCGGCCAGGGGGCGGGCGATCCAGGCCGGGGCCGCGGCAGGCATCGCCTCGCCGGGGGGCCCGACGGCGGGATCGACCGGGGGGCGCAGCCAGAGGGTCGTGCCGTCGCTGAGGAGGAGCTGGGTCACGGGGGCGAAGAGCTCGTAGCGAAGCTGGTCGGGCCGCTGGAAGCTGAAGCGCACGCCGAGCGCGATCCGCTCACCGTCGAGGAGCACCTCCTGCTCGAGGTGACCGTCGAGGCTCCGCAGGCGGCCGAGCGCCCGGGCCGCCGCGAGCAGCAGGTCGAAGGCCGGGGGCTCCCCCGCGGCAGGGGGCGGCGGGACCGCGGGCAGGGGCACCGGGCAAGGGCCCGTGGCCGGGATCAGGGCCGGGGCGGCCGGCGAGGAGCCGAGGAGGCTGCCGGGCGCAAGGGGCGGGGAGGCTCCCCGGGGGATCGCGGACGAGGCGCAGCCGGCCGGCCCGAGCAGCAGGAGCGCGAGCCCGGAGAGGATCCGGGCGGACCGGCTCACCAGCGCGCCAGGGGAAGCTGCAGCGCCAGCAGGGAGGGTCGCGGCGGCGGCGCCCACGCGGCGGGGGGGGCCGCGGGGCGGGGCGGGAGCGGCGGGCTCTGCAGCTCCCGGACCAGCGTCCCGACCCAGGCCTGGTGCGTGTCCGCGTTGAAGCGCTGCGCGCCGTTCACGGCGCCGAAGACGTTGCCCAGGTAGAAGCCGAGGGCGAAGGTGCCCAGGAGGCCGGCGGCGACGTAGTCCTCGGAGGCCGCAGTCTCCCAGGTGGCCGCACCGAACACGCCGACGACGAAGAAGGCGAGCAGCCCGTCCGCGGTCCGCCCCGCGTAGACGTGCCCGCTGCCCGGCAGCACCGCGGAGAAGAGGCCCGCAGCCACCGGGCTTCGCCGGGGTAGGTCGGCATGGGCGTCGAGGCGCTGCCGGAGCCGCCCGGAGGCGTCCTGGAACCGGCTGCCCGCGGGGACGTGCGCGAGGTGCTGGGAGGCCGCGGGGAGCTGGTCCCGGCCGATGAGCGTCCAGGCGATCCGATAGTGGGCGAGGTCGGCGTGCTCGCCGTCCGGGAAGCGCTCGATCAGGGAGCGGTACGCGGCCTCGGCCTGGGCATACTGGAAGGCCCGATAGTAGCAGTCGGCCGCGGCCAGGGCCGCCGTGGCCGCCTCGGGCCCGGTCCCGGCCGCCGCGGCGAGCTCCAGGTAGGCCGCGGCCGCGAGGTCGAGCTTGCCGCCGGCGTCGTAGGCGCGGGCGATGCCCAGCCGCGCCCGGTGCCGCCGCGGCTCCGTGGGATACCGGTGCAAGAACCGCTTGAGCTCGCCGATGGCCCGGTAGTAGTCCCGCTCGGCCAGCAAGCTCTCCGCGAAGCCGAGCAGCCGGTCGGCCTCGGCTGCGTCCGGGTCGGCGGCCACGGCCCCCGGATCGCCCGCGCCCGGGGCCGGCGCGTCCCCGGCCGCCGGCACGAGCGGCGGGGCCGCGGCCGGCGAGGGGGACGGAGCCACGGCCGGCGAGACGGAGAGGTCCTGCGCCCGGGCGGGGCCCGGCAGGCTGCCCCCGAGACAGAGTAGGAGGATCAGTACGGATC
>JAVEVO010000002.1:0-133173 GCA_034005005.1 Myxococcota bacterium | reverse complement strand
TCGACACACACGACGACGCCCACGTCCTCGAGGCCCCGGCCGGCCTGGCCCGCCGCGGTGGTGTCCTCGGCGCAGCCGCCGCCGCCGCCGCCGCCGCAGACGGTGACGATGGGGTTGCGGGAGCAGTCTTAGTCGTCGCAGTCGACGTGGCCGTCGTCATCGTTGTCCTGGCCGTCCTGGCACGCCGCGTCGGTGCTCTCGGCGCTGCCGCCGCCGCCGCCGCAGACGGTGACGCTGGGGTTGCGGGAGCAGTCGTAGTCGTCGCAGTCGACGTAGCGATCGCCGTCGTTGTCCTGGCCGTCCTGGCACGCCGCGTCGGTGTTCTCGGCCTCGCCCTCCCCCTCGCCGCCGCCGCAGACGGTGACGCTGGGGTTGCGGGAGCAGGAGTAGTCCTCGCAGTCGAGGTAGCCGTCGTTGTCGTTGTCGATGCCGTCCTGGCAGCGCGCGTCGGTGTTCTCGTCCTCGCCCTCGCCCTCGCCCTCGCTGCCACCGCAGACGGTGACGGCGTCGTTGCGGGAGCAGTCGTAGTCGTCGCAGTCGAGGTGGCCGTCGTTGTCGTTGTCCTTGCCGTCCTTGCAGAGCGCGTCGGTGTTCTCGGCTCCTCCGCTGCCCTCGCCCTCGCTGCCCTCGCCCTCGCCCTCGCTGCCTTCGCCCTCGCCCTCGCTGCCCTCGCCCTCGCCCTCGCTGCCCTCACCTTCCCCCTCACCCTCACCCTCGCCCTCACCGCCCGAGCCCCCGCGGCGCGTCGAGTCGGAGGAGCAGCCGGCCATCAGCAAGGCCGCCGGCAGCAGGATCGACAGGAGGGAAGAGAGCAGAATCGTTCTGGTGCGCATGAGCCGAAACCTCCGCAACGGTCCGTGGTGGGAAGCGGGGTCCACCCCGCCCCCAGCGGGCGGAGGGTAGGCAAGGGAGGGGACCAGGTCAAGGAGAAGAGTGACGGCGCGGTCCGGCAGCCTGAGGAGCGGCTGCGCGCGTCGCGGCGGGTCCGGCGGCGACAACGGTGCGCGACGCGCCGCGGTCCGGTCGTTCAGGAGCTCAGCAACAAGAGCAGGAGGCCGACCAGCAGGGCGCCACCGGCCACGAGGCCCGCCTTGCGCAGCAGAGCCTGGTCCGCGTGGCCGGACGGGGCGGTGCGCGGCTCGCGGTCCGGGCCCGCGAACAGCAACCGGACCTCGGCCTCCTCCCCGCGTCGCACCTCGACGGGGGTGCCATCGATCAAGTAGAAGCCGTGGGGCAGGTAGATGGTGGTCGGCAGCGGCAGGGGCTGGGCGGCCAGACGTCGGGCCAGGGCAGCCAAGAGCTGCTTCTTCTCGAGGCCGACGAGCCCCCCGCCGCCCGGGGGCTCCTCGATCTGCAAGGAGGAGAGGCGCTCGATGGCCGGATTGGCCGAGCGGATGCGCACGCCGCTGTAGCGGCTCGCCAACTGGGCGACCAGCTCCTCGGCCTGCGCCGTCTCGGCGGGCGTCCGGGCGAGGGAGACCGCGGCTCGGGCCTCGGGGAAGGCCTCCTCGAGCTGCAGTCGCTGGGAGTAGAGCCGGGCGAGCAGGTACCGCAGCGGGTAGAGCTGCTGTCCGCCGGGGGCGCGACGTCCGGCGGTCAGCTCGGCCAGGGCGAGGTCCTCCCGGCCACGGTCGAGGTAGAGCTGCGCCTGGGCCAGGTGATCTGCGGCGGTCCGCGGTTCGCCGGCCACCGTGCCCCCGCTCAGGGCGGCGGCGAGGAATAGTACCAAGGCCATGAAATGGCGCGCCCCAGGGGGCCGGTGGGTGGGGCGGGGGGCGCTGAGCTGGGCTGGCTCGTGCACGACGGCTCCTCGCGACTCGGTCCGACCGGGGGCGGCCGGCCCGGCGGGGGCAGCACCTCGGCTGCCAGGGGGCAGGATCGGACGCCTCCGCAAAACTGGCAACTGTCGGGCGCTCCGGCGCGGTGCGACCCAGGCCGGACCCGTCAGCCCCACCCCCGGTAGACGCGGATGCGGTCGAGGGCTGCCCGGGCCCGGGTCGCGGTCGCCGCATCCGGTCGCTGGTCGAAGACGTCCAGCAGGTGCTGGTAGGCTGCGGTGGGCTGCTGCTGCTGCAGGCGCAGCAGGCCGAGCGCCAGCAGCAGCGGGGCGCGCTCCTCGCTGCTGGCCGCGAGCAGACGGCGGCGGAGGAGCTGGCTGGCCGCGATGGAATGCCCCTGGGAGTCGAGGAACAGAGCGAGCTGTTCGGCTTCGTGCGGGGCGAGGCGGGCGAGGGTCGGCCCGTCGAGGTCGCGCAGCAGGAGCAGGGCCTCCCCGTGGGCGCCGCGCGCCAGCGCCTGGCGGACGTCGGCCAGCCAGGCGTTGCGCAGGGGGGGGATGCTCGCGGCGCGGGGCCCGGCGCCGAGCCGGATCTCCTCACGGCGCCAGGGCGCGCGCCAGCCGAGCCGCTCCCCGCCCCAGGCGAGCACCAGCCCGCCGAGGAAGCCGCCGATGTGCGCACCATACGCCACGCTCGAGTCCGCGCCGAAGAAGACGGGCAGCAGGTTGTCGACCACGAGGTAGAAGCCGAGGACGAACCGGGCGGGCAGTAGCCAGACGTCGACCAGCAGGGGGAACAGGAAGACGAAGATCTTCACCCGGTTGCGCGGGAAGAGGAGGAAGTACAACCCCAGCACGCCCGAGATCGCCCCGGAGGCGCCGACCAGCGGCACGGCGGAGCCGCGCGCCAGCAGGCTGAAGGTGAGGGTCGCCAGCACACCCGTCGCCAGGTAGGCGAGCAGGAAGCCGAGCCGGCCGAGCCGGTGCTCGACGTTGTCGCCGTAGATCCACAGGAAGAGCATGTTGCCGGCCAGGTGCAGCAAGCCGCCGTGCAGGAAGAGGCTGGTGAAGAGATCGCTCAGCTCGGGGAGGGCCGGCTTGTACCCGTGGGAGAAGAGGAAGAGGTCGGTGGCGCTCAACCCGGCGAGCAGCTCCTGGCGGACGAGCGGGGGCTGCTCGAGGATGCGGGAGATCTGGAGGTAGAGCCAGACCTCGGGGTCGTGGGGATCCACGGGGCGGAAGCTGAGGGGCACGTTGAACAGCAAGTAGATCAGGATGTTGGCCCCGATGAGCCCCCAGGTCAGCCAGGGCCGGAAGCGCTCCGGGTTGGGGGTGTCACCGATGGGCAGGAACACGGCTCACCCCAGGGCGACGTCGAGGATCATCATCAGGGTGAAGCCGATGAGCACTCCGAGGGTCGCCAGGTCGGTGTTGCCGTGCCGCTGGCTCTCGGGGATCAGCTCCTCGGCGACGACGAAGATCATCGCGCCGGCCGCGAAGGCGAGCGCATAGGGCAGCAGCGGCGTGAGCCACAGCACGAGCAAGGCGCCGAGCACGGCCGCCACCGGCTCGACGAATCCCGAGAGCTGGCCGAAGAAGAAGGCCCGGCCGCGCGACAGCCCCTCGCCGCGCAGGGGGAGAGACACGGCCACGCCCTCGGGCAGGTTCTGCAGGCCGATGCCGAAGGCGAGGGCGACCGCCTCGCCGAAGCGGTGGAAGGCCTCGGGCGAGCTCCAGTCGGGGCTGTCGCCGAGCGCACCAAAGCTGACGCCGACGGCCAGGCCTTCCGGGATGTTGTGCAGGGTGATGGCCAGCACCAGCAGGACGCTGCGCTTCCAGCGGGTCGGCAAGCCCTCCGGAGTGTTCCCCTCCAGCCCCGGGTGGAGGTGGGGGAGCAGCCGGTCGATGACGAAGAGGAACAGGCCGCCGCCGAGGAAGCCGATGGCCGCGGTCTGCCAGGCGAAATCGGGATCGGCGCGCTCGATCGCCGGCTTGAGCAGGGACCAGAAGGAGGCGGCGATCATGACCCCGGCGGCGAGGCCGAGCAGCGCGTCCAGGAGCTTGCGATCGATCGTGCGGGCGAAGAGGACGAAGGAGGCGCCGGCGGTCGTCAGGCCCCAGGTGAAGAGGCCGGCGAGCAGGGCCATGAGCACCGGGCTGTGGGGCTGCAGGAACTGGCTCAACGTCTCCACGAGCATCTCCCCACGCCCCGGTGTGTCACGACGCGTGGTGCATGGTCGGGTGGTTGCCTGCCTCCAGGACCGAGGAGCAAAGATAGGCATCCCCGGGGGTGGTGTCAAAGGCCGGAGCCGGTGGCGGCCGTCGCGCCGGCGCGGGATCGTCGTTTCGTCGACAGGCGCCGATGGGGTACGCTAAGGGGCCGCTGCCGTCTGGGGCGGAGGTCGTGAGGTCGAGGTGGGAGTCGTGGGCAGCCGCCGCCGTCGTTGGTCCCCGCACCGGCGGTGGCTCGTGCCTGGCCTCGTGCTGCTGGGCATCCTCGTCTTCGGCCCGGGCCCCGTCCTGGCTGCCGGCCGGGTCCTCGCGTTCTCCTTCCGGGATCGGGAGCTCACCGGTCACCCCGGGAGCGAGGCGGCCCGGTTGTACCTGCCCGAAGGTCTCGATCCGGCCAGCGGCCCCGTCGACCTGCTGGTGGTGCTCCACGGTCTCAACGGCACGGGCCGGCCGGCTCCGCTCTTCGATCCGCAGGGAGTCGACCTCGCCGCCGCGAGCGACGCCTTGATCGCGTCGGGCGAGGTCCTCCCTCGTTTCGTCATCGCTGCCCCCGGCCAGACCCGCCGGGCCGCGAAGACCAAGACCCTCTGGCGCCACTTCGACCTGGCGGCCTTCGTCAAGGCGGTGCGCCGACAGCTCCCGCCGGGGGTCCGCCTGACCTCCCGGCCCACGGTCATCGGGCACTCGGGGGCCGGCTGCGAGGACGAGGGGGGGCTGTGGTGGATCGCGGCCCATCACGGTGGCACCCTGCGCGCCCTGGTGGTGCTGGATAGCTGCGTCAACGCCGGCTTCGGCGACCTGCTGTACGCCGCGCTCTGGCCGGGGCGGGGGCTGCCAGGCTTCTGCTTGCCCGATCCGGCCAGCGGGGCGCACGCCGCCTTCGCCGCGGATGGCCTCGGGCCGCCCGAGCCCTGGCCCGCGTCCAGCGAGCTCGCGGGGGATGGCTGGGGGCCACCAGAGGCGCCCTGGGAAGCGCCCGCGGTCTGCGCCCCCTTGACCGAGCCGCGGCGCCGCGGCCGCACCTGGCTGCTCAACGTCTGGCAGCGCGAGTGGAAGCGGCCGATGGCCGAGTTCGAGGAGCGGTTGGGGCTCGAGCTGTGGCAGGCCGAGGGGCCGCGTGGGCTGTACGACCTGAAGCGCAGTGACCGGCGCTGGCTCTCGGCGCGGGTCGAGGCGACCCACCGGGAGGCCGCGGCGCTCGGCTTCGCCGAGGCCTTGCGGCGGCTCTTCGCCTCGCCGGCCCTGGGCCGGCAGCTCGACGAGGAGTACGCCCAGGCGAAGCAGGAGTACCAGCAGCGCCGGGGGGCGCGGGGGGCGTCCTCCCGGCGCCCACCTCGCGCCCCCTGAGCTCAGCCCCGGGGGGGCGGTGGGGGGAGGTCGGCGAGCTCACCGTGGGCACCGGCCCGGGTGAGGGCAAGAGCGCCGCGAAGTGCTGCAAATTCAAGGGCTTCTGTTGTCTGCCGGCCCGCCGCGAGTGCGAAGGCCAGGCTGGCCGCGAAGCAGTCGCCGGCCCCGTAGGTGTCCTGGCGGGGACCGGGCAGGGGCTGCGCCCGGTATCGTCCGTGCTCGCCACGTGCCGTCCGCCAGCAGCCGCCCGCGTCGCCCTCGGTGCAGACCTCCAGCCGCGGGGCTGGCGTGAGGTCGCCGGGGCGGTACTGCTCGCCCTCGTCGTGGCCGCTGCGGACGAGGACGTCCAGCTCGACGCCGGCCTGCTGCAGCACCGGGAGCAGCCGGGCCGTGGCCACCAGCACGCGGGCGCGGCGCGCCTGCCGGACCAGCTCCGGGTCGCCCTTGCAGAGGTAGACCGCGTCCGCCCCGGCCAGCTCCCCGTACGGCAGGGGGTCGCTGGCCGCGGGCGCGAGGGCCGGCCCGTGGATCAGGATGCTGCGATCGCCGTCGGGGCCGAGCAGGGTGGTCGCGCGGCGTGTCGGCAGGGCTCGGAGGGCCGCGTGGACCACCACCCCCCGGCCCGCGAGGAGCCGCCGGGACTGTCGGCCGACCGTGTCGTCCCCGAGCGCAGTGAAGAAGGAGCAGCTCCCGCCGAGCCGCGCGAGCTCGACCGCCGCGACCCCGCCGCCGCCGGCGGGTTCCTCCCAGGCCTCCGTCGCGCGCAGGATCGCTCCGGGGGAGGGGAGCCGGGGCAACCGCAGGAAGGTGACCCACTCGACGTGCCCGACGACGGCCATGCGCAAGGCTTGCTCCTCCCGCGTCCACGATCCCGGCCCGTGTGCGTGCGGGCGCACCCGGTTGTAGCACTTCGCCGCCGGCCTGTCCGGGCCGTGTCGAACCTTCGCCGCCGCTCGCCGCTTCCCCTCGACGTCCCTGTCCCCGCCGGGCAGAATGATGACCCCGGGGAGGCGGGGATGGAGGGCCGGCATGGGGCTCGATCGTGAAGCCTATCTGCAGCAGCGAGGAGCCCGCCGTGCCGCGGAGCTCGCGGCGGCCGGGGGCCGGGAGGTCTGCTGGGCCTGTCGTCGCCCGCACAGCACCTGCCTCTGCGCCGTGGTCCCGCCGTTCGATCCCGGGGTGCAGCTCGTCTTCCTGCTGCACTCCGAGGAGGACCGGAAGCAGCGCACCGGGACCGGTCGGCTCGCCCACCTCGCGCTGCGAGGCTCCCGGCTCTTCGCCGGGATCGATTTCTCGCACCATCCCCAGGTCGAGGCTCTGGCCACCGATCCCACGGTCGAGCCCGTCCTGCTCTTCCCGGGCCCGGCGGCGCTCGATCTCAGCTCCCTCACCCAGGCTCCCGCCGCCTTCCGGGACCGGCCCTTGCGGGTCTTCGTGCTCGACGGCACCTGGGCGCTCGCGCCGCAGATCCTCAAGCGTAGCCTCGAGTTGCAGCGGCTGCCGCGTCTCTCCTTGACCCCGGGCTGCCGCTCCCGCTTCGCGATCAAGCGGCAGCCCTTCGCTACGGCCCTCTCCACGATCGAGGCGGTCCATTGCCTGCTCACGGAGCTCGAGCGGCTCGGTCTCGCCACCCCGGGAGGGCAGCAGGACCGGCTGCTCGAGCTCCTGCAGCGGCTCGTCGAGATCCAGGAGCGGTGCCGCGCGCGCAGCGACGGCGCCCGGCACCAGGCGGCCAAGGAGCGGCGGGCCCAGCACCGGCGGGCCCAGGGCTTGCCGCCTCCCGGTGGTTTTCGTGAAGAGCCCCATGGCCGCTGACCTGCCCCCGCGCCGCCCGCGGAGCTCCGGCGAGCGCCACCGCCACGGTCGCCAGGTCCGGGGCGGGGTGGCCGGCCACCTCAGGGCGGTCGAGGGCTCCGTCTCCTCCCCCGCGATCCGCTGCCTCGCGGGGGAAAACGCGTCCCGCCCCGGCGTTGCGCGCTTGCCAGCTCGCTCCCGGTCGGGCAGACAGGCCTGGTGGCGAGGTGAGGAGATCCTGTTGCCGGTGAGCCGGAAAGCCGCTTTCAGCCGATCGCCGCGGGGGGCCTGGGCACTCCTGCTGCTCGCCTTGCTGCTCGCGGCGTCGCCTGCGCCTGCCGCCGGCGAGGCGTCGCCGGCTCCTCCCCCGGTGCCCGGCCCGGCCACACCCCCGCCCCGGGCCGCGGCCGCGGCACCCGCCCCGTCCACCGTGCCGGCGCGCGCCCCGGCCAGGGACCGGCCCGCCCGCCCCGCTCCGGCCAAGGCGCGTCCCTCCCGGCCGACCTATCACCACTACCGCCACCAGGTGCTCCCCGGCGAGACCCTCGGCCAGATCGCCAGACGATACGGGGTCCAGGTCGCCCACCTCCAGCGCTGGAACGACCTGGAGGGCTCCTTCGTCCGCGAAGGGCAGCAACTGCAGGTCTACACCCGCACGCCGGTGCGCGCCCGCCGGGAGATCACCCACCGGGTCCGACCGGGGGAGACGGTCACGAGCATCGCCAAGAAGTACGAGCAATCCGTGGCGACGCTGGCGCGCCTCAACCGCCTCGACAGCCGGGGTCGGCTGCGGGCCGGTCAGACCCTGCGCATCGTCGTGGAGGGGCCGGAGCAGCCCAGCATCTCGCGCGGGACGCCCCAGGACGGCCAGTTGCTGGCCGGCGAGCAGCTCCCGGCGGGGGCCGGCTACCGGGTGCGCTTCCCATCCCGCGCCTGGGGCACGAACTCCACCATCACGTGTCTGCTCGCGACGTTTCGGGAGATGAACCGTCGCTTTCCGGGATCCCAGGCGGCCATCGGCGATCTGAGCAAGAAGGGGGGAGGGTATCTGCCGCCCCACGCCTCCCACCAGAACGGCAAGGACGTCGATATCTCAGTGTATTTGAAGGGGCACAAGAAGCTCGACACCTTCGTCAGGGCCACGCCCCGGACCCTCGATGCGCCCCGGAACCTGGCCCTGCTCGAGGCCCTCGTCGCCACGGGCAAGGTGCAGTACATCTTCCTCGACTACGATCTGCAGCGGGTCCTGGTCGAGGAGGCCCGGAAGCAAGGCTGGCCGGAGCGGAAGCGTCAGGAGTGGTTCCAGTACCCGCGAGGTCGGGGCGTCGGCGCCATCGTCATGCACGAGAGTGGTCATGCGGACCACCTTCATGTACGATTCGAGCGCTGAGGGCCTGTCGTCGGACCGCTCGTCGCGGGTGCGCGCTCGACGCAACGGGCTCCTGGCCGGGGGCGCCACTGCAGTCGATCGTCGGCCGTCCGGGATCTCGCCGTCCGGAGCTCCGTGAGCGGGCGCTCCGCGCCCTCGAGGAGTGCCAGCTCTGCCCCTGGCGGTGCGGGGCGAACCGCTTGCGGGGGGACGCCTCGCCTTGCGGGCTCGGCGCCGATCTCCGCTGCTACAAGACCTTGCTCAGCCTCGGCGAGGAGCTGGAGCTGATCCCCAGCCAGATGGTCTACCTCGCGGGCTGCAACCTGCGTTGCTCCTTCTGCATCCAGGCGCCCGCCAGCCAGGACCCGCATGCCGGGGAGCCGTGCCCGCCGGCCGACCTGGCCGGCAAGCTGCTGACGGCCGTGGCCCATGGTGCGCGCACGGTCAACGTGCTCGGCGGGGAGCCGGGCATCCAGCCGGTTGGGCTGCTCGAGCTGGTCGCCGCCGCGGCCCCCCGCCGACTCCCCCTCGTCCTGAACACCAACCTCTACCTGACTCCGGCAGCCCTCGGGCTGCTGCTCCCCGTGGTCGAGCTGCTGCTCGTCGATTTCAAGTTCGGCGCGGCGCGCTGTGCGTCCCGGCTCGCGGGCACGCCGGACTACCTGGAGACCCTCACCGCCAACCTCCGCCGGGTGCGGGGCTGGCCCTTGATCATCCGCCACCTGGTGCTGCCGGGCCACCTCGACTGCTGCCTCGCGCCGGTCGCCCGCTGGGTGGCACGACACCTGCCTGGTGCGCGTTTCTCCTTGCAGTTCGGGTACTTACCTCCTTTGGGCTTGCGCGGCGATCCCGAGCTGGGGCGGCCGCTCGATCGGGAGACGGGGGCGGCGGCGCGCCGGCTGGTCGAGGGCCTCGGGCTGCGGCTGACCGGCCTGCCGTCGCCCTCGCCGCGCTGGGCCGCACCCGGGGCCGGAGCGGAGGCCGCCCGATGACCGCGTCCACGGGCCTGCTGGTGACCCTCACCCTCTCTCCCCAGGGCCAGCTCTATCTGCACGACCTCACCCCGGAGCTGCTCGAGGTGCTGCTCCAGGTGTGCCCGGGGGATCCCGAGCTGGCTGCTCGGGCGCAGCACCTGGCCGCCCTGCCTCCCCCCACGCCCGACCCGGTGGCAGGCCACGAGGATGAACCATGACCGCTCCCGCTGCTCCCGCGCCGCGACCGGTCTCCGCGCCGGGTGAGCTCCCGCCGCCTTGCGCCGGCGACGAGCTGGAGGTGCTCATCCGCGCCCGTTATCCGCTGCTGTACGTCGTGAGCTGGGAAGAGGAGCGGGTCGAGGAGCAGCTCGGGCGGATCGCGGCGCGCCGAGGCAAGGAGCTGGTGTGCTGGTCCTTGACCCTCGGGCTGCACCGGGCCCGGCAGCCGCTCGTGGCGGCGCGGCGCAAGGGGGTCGCGGATCCCCTGGAGCTGCTCGACGGGATCCTCGAGAGCAAGCAGGCTGCGATCTACCTGCTCAAGGACTTCCATGTCTTCCTCGGCGGCCCCGCGGCCAGCCCCGGGGTGATCCGGCGGCTGCGGGAGGTCGCGGCGGCCCTGGCCGACAGCTACAAGACTGTGGTGATCGTCTCCCCCCTGCTGCAGCTTCCCCCCGAGCTGGAGAAGGAGGTGACCGTCCTCGACTACCCCCTCCCCGGCCCGGCCGAGCTGGAGGGGCTGCTCGACGGGATCCTCGCGCAGCTCCCCGCCGCGGTGGCGTCCAGCGCCTCCCCGGCCACAGCCGAGCGCGAGGGGCTCGTCGCGGCCGCGCTCGGCCTCACCCTGAAGGAAGCGGAGAACGTCTTCGCCAAGACCCTGGTGCTCGGTGGGCGGCTCGATGCCTCCGCCGCCCGGACGATCCTCCAGGAGAAGCGGCAGATCGTCCGCAAGTGCGGCGTGCTCGAGTTCGTGGACGCGGACGCGGACCTCGATCGCGTGGGCGGGCTCGAGCTGCTGAAGGCCTGGCTCGGCAAGCGGGCCCAGGCCTTCTCCGCCCGGGCGCGGGGCTTCGGGCTCCCCGCGCCGCGGGGCGTGTTGCTCGTCGGAGTCCAGGGGTGCGGCAAGAGCCTCTGCGCCAAGGCCGTGAGCCGCTCCTGGAACCTCCCGCTGCTCCGCTTCGACCTGGGACGGGTGTTCGGTTCGCTCGTCGGCTCCTCTGAAGAGAACGTCCGGCGAGCCATCGCCGTCGCCGAGAGCGTGGCCCCCGCCATCCTGTGGATCGACGAGATCGACAAGGGTTTCGCCGGAGTCCAGAGCTCGGGCGCTAGCGATGGCGGCACCACGGCCCGGGTGCTGAGCACCCTGCTGACCTGGTTCAACGAGAAGACCCGCCCGGTCTTCGTGGTGGCGACGGCCAACGACGTCACCCAGTTGCCGCCCGAGCTGCTGCGCAAGGGCCGCCTCGACGAGCTCTTCTTCGTCGACCTGCCTACCGCCGAGGAGCGTGCGCAGGTGCTGGCGATCCAGCTCGCCCGGCGCGGTCGCGTCCCGGACGCCTTCGATTTGCCCCAGCTCGCCCGCCTCGCGCCCGGGTTTTCGGGGGCTGAGCTGGAAGAGGCAGTGATCTCGGGCCTTTATGATGCATTCGGCCAGGGCGTGGAGCTGACGACGGCCCACCTCGCCACGGCCTTGCGCGAGACCGTGCCCCTCTCCCGGACCATGAGCGAGCGGCTGGAGGCCTTGCGGAGCTGGGCCGATGGCCGGGCTCGCCCGGCCTCCCGACGCGGGGAGGCGAGCAGCGGTCGGACCGGGGGAGCTCGGGACCTGGAGCTGACACGCTGAGGAGGACCAGAGGATGAGCTGCATCTGCGTGCTGACCCCGGTGGTCGTGGGGTCCTGGCCGGCCATCGCCACGGCTGCGCTGGGCGCGGCGGCCTCCCTCGGCTTCACCGTGGCGGGCGTGCGGCCGCGCGAGACCGGACGCGTCCGGGAGCCGCTCCGCACCGTCACCAGCGAGCTGCCCGGCAGCGAGGTCCTGGCCGAGGGGCTGGCCGAGTCGCCGGGCGAAGGGCTCGAGGTGGAGAAGGTCGGGGTCCGGGTGCGCTTCGGTCGCGACGCCCAGGGACGGTGCTCCGTCTGCGTCGAGGGGCGGCTGCCCGAGGAGGAGCTGCGCCGGCTGGGCGAGGAGGTGGCCGGCCGGGTGGTCCAGCAGTTCGTCTATCACAAGCTGCTCACCGAGCTGGAGAACCGGAGCCTGCTGGTGGTCGAGGAGCAGGTCCTGGCCGATCGGACCGTCCAGTTGAGGGTGCGGGTGCCCTGAGCGCGTCCACGAGAGAGGGCCTCCTGCGAGAGGCCGGAGGGTCGCCGATGGATCCGGGGGAGCTGCTGATCACCATCGATGCCGCGGGGCGGGTCCAGGTCGAGGTCCGGGGGGTCGCCGGCGCGCGCTGCCTGGCCTTCGCCGACCTGGTGCAGGAGATCCTCGGCGGGGAGCAATCCCGGGAGCTGACCGCCGAGTACCACGCGGCCGCTGGCCAGCTCGTCGAGCAGGTCACGCAGCACGCGCGGCGGCGTGGCTGGCCAGGCGAGTGAGCGCGGATGCGGTGCCCGAGCTGCGGCTTCCACAACCTGCCGACACAGGTCGCCTGCGGGCGCTGCGGGAGCCTCCTCGATCTGGCGGGGGTCTCCGTGCAGCCGCCCCGGGCAGCCCAGGCCGGGCTGCTGGCTCGCTGGAGCCGCCGCCTCGAGCGTCGTCTCGGGCGCCGGCACGGCCGTCCGTCGGCCCGGGAGCGGCGCTCTTGGCGGGACCGGCTGCTCACCCCCTGGCCAGGCGTCTCGATCGTGGCCTGCGGCCTCTCCCTCCTCCCCGGGCTCGGACAGCTCGCCGCCGGGCAGCGGGCGCGCGGCTGGTGGCTGCTCGGCGGCTGGACCGTGGCGCTGGTCCTGGCCCTGCTCGGTGTCGGCACTTGGCCGGGGCGGCTGCTGGCTGCCACGGCGCTGGGGGTGCACGTGCTCGCCTGCACCCTGCTGCTCGAGGGCTGGCTGCGCGGTCGCTCCCTCGGGGCGCGCCTGCTCGTCGGGCTCGGCTGCTGGCTGACCTTGAGCCTCGGGCTCTACCTGCCCGCCACCTGGCTGGCCCGGAAGCTGGTGATCCCCGCCGAGCTGGCGACCCGCGTCGCGAGCCCGCTGCTGGCCGACGGCGACTACCTGCTCTGCCATGGTCCCTGGCTCGGTCGTCCACGACCGCAGCGCGGCGACCTCGTGCTCTACCGTCAGCCGGAGCTCCGGGCCGGCGGCGTGGTGGCGCGCGCCGGGCAGGGCCTGGACCGGATCCTCGGCCTGGCCGGGGATCGGGTCGAGATCGCGGCGGGCGAGGTGCGGGTCGACGGTCGGCTCCTCTCCCCGGAGGAGGGGCCGGTGGCCCGGCTGCCGCCCCACGTCACGGTGGACGTCTCGGCGGGCGCTGGCGAGCTGGTGATCTTCCCCTCCCTGCAGGAGCCGCTCCCGCCGGCCGAGTTCTGGCGGCACCAGGCGGGGAGCGGGCGGCACCTCGTCGTTCTTGCCGAGTCCGAGGTCCTGGGCGGGGTCCTCTGGCGGTTGCGCCCGTGGAGGCGATTCGGCCCGCTGCCCGCCCCCGGGCACGTGCCACTGGCCGAGGAGCAGTAGCATGAGCGGTCGCTTCGGTCGGCTCGAGCTGGACCTCCTGAGCCCGGCCGCGCCCGGACCGGGGGCGGCGCCTTCCTCGTCGTCCGCGGCAGGAGATCTCGGCGGCGACACTGGCCGCGTGCCGCCGCCCATCGACCGGCGGGAGACCGCGGCGCGGCTGCTGCAGCAGGCCGACGCCGAGTACCGGCAGGGACGCTGCGAGCCGGCCTTGCGCCTGTACACCCGTTGCCTCCAGGAGGAGCGCTCCCTGGTCGCCGCCTGGGTCGGGCAGGTGCGGATGCTCGTCGAGCTCGGCGAGCTGCACGAGGCCTGCCTCTGGAGCGAGCGGGCCCTGGAGCTGTTCCGGGGACACGGGGAGCTGCTGGCCGCCCGCGCCCAGGCCTGTGCCCGGCTCGGCGATCGGCGGGAGGCGCGGGTCGCGGCCGATGCCGCACTCCAGGCTCCCGGTCGCTCGCCCTGGCGCTGGCTCGCGCGGGGCGAGGTGCTGCTGGCGCGAGGCGACCCGCTCGGCGAACACCTCCTCCGCCAGGCCTTCGCCGAGGCGGGCAGCGACTGGTTCGATCGGCTGGTGGCCGCGCGCATCTGCCTGCACCACGACCGGCCGGGTCTCGGCCTCGACTTGGCCCAGGAGGCGCTCTCCCTCCAGCCCACCGCGGGCCTGGCCTGGCTGGTGCTCGCCGAGGCCCAGCAGGAGCTCGGGTTGCGCGGGCCGGCGCGCACGAGCTACGGTCGTGCCGCCCAGTTGCTGCCCGATCCCGGCCCGGCCCGGGAAGGGCTCCGGCGGCTGCAGCAGCAACCATCGGGAGCGCGGCTGCGGGCCACCCTGCGTCGCCTCCTGGGGAGGTCGGGTTGATGGCGGCTGCGCTCGAGCTGATCCACCTGCTGCAGACCGCCCGCAAGCACGCGGCCAGCGACGTCCACGTCGTGGTGGGCCTGCCCCCCCTGTTTCGGGTGGACGGGGAGGTGGTCACGGGCAAGGGGGAGTCCTTGTCCGGGGCGGATCTCGTCCGGCTCGTCGAAGCCTGCACCAGCGCCGAGCAGCGCGCTCGCCTCCTCCAGGAGCGCCAGCTCTGCTTCTCGACCCTGTTCGGGGTCCAGGACCGAGCCCGGGTCACCGTCTATCTGCGCAACGGCTTCCCCGAGCTGGCGATCCGGGTCGCGGAGCGCGTCCTCCGATCGCGGGAGGAGCTCGGTCTGCCGGCGGTCCTCGACGAGCTCGTCCGCCGACCCCACGGGCTGCTCCTGATCACCGGTCCCACCGGCTCGGGCAAGACCACCACCTTCCACTACCTGGTCCACCGGATCAACGAGGAGCAGCGCAAGAAGCTGATCACCATCGAAGATCCCATCGAGTACGTCCACCTCGCCAACCGCTCGCTGGTGGTCCAGCAGGAGGTCGGTACCGACGTGCTCGACTTCGCCAGCGCCCTGAAGCACGTCTTGCGGCAGGATCCCGATGTCATCGGGGTCGGCGAGCTGCTGGGCCGCGAGACGATCCACACCGCGCTCGTCGCCGCCGAGACGGGCCACCTCGTCCTGGGGACCCTGCACACGCCCGACACGGTCCAGGTCGTGCAGCGCGTGCTGGGCGCGTTCGGGGAGGGCAGCCAGGCGGAGGTGCGCCAGTTGCTGGCCAACTCCCTGCTGGCGGTGGTCTCCCAGCAGTTGCTCCCGCGGGCCACCGGGGGCGGCCGGGTCCTCTGCCACGAGGTCCTGATCGGCACGCCCGCGGTCCGGCACCTGATCCGCGAAGGGGAGGTCCACAAGCTCTACTCGGAGATCCAGGCCGGCCGGCGTCACGGCATGGTGACCATGGACCACGCGCTGCTCGAGCGCTACGGCAAGGGGGACATCACGTACGATACGGCCGTGACCATGGCCCGGTTCCCCGAGGCGATCCAGCGTCGGCTCGGCTGAGGGGGGGGCCGAAGGTCAGAGCCCCGCCGCGCCGAGCAGCTCGCCGACGTGCTGCTCATCCAAGGGGTACAGCGCCCGCAGCCCCTCGAGCAACAGCTCCTCGAGGGCAGCGGCCTGGTCTGGCGGGGTGTAGCCGGACAAGGTGCTGCGGCAGACGTCGATCAGCGCGGGCGGCGCGGGCAACCGCGCCAGGGCCGCCAGCAGCTCGTCGAGCCGGCGTTGCAGGGCCGCACCTTCGCACCGGAGGGTGATGGGCGGCTGCTCCTCGAACTCTTCGAAGATCATCCACCAGCTCCCCTCCGCTCGCTCGACGCGGGTGCGGATGTTCTGCCCGGCATAGAGGCGGAAGGGATGGAAGCGGTCCTGGCAGTAGGCGAGGTACTCTGCCGCGCTGATCTCCAGCCGGCGCTGGAGGGGTGAGCCGTCGACCACGTTGCAGGAGAAATAGTCGAGGTCGATGTCCACCACGAGCGGGCGCCCGGCGAGGGCGGGGGAGGCCGCGAGCGCCGCCGGCAGCCCGGCCGCATCGACTCGCCGCAGCACGACCCGCTGCGTATCCTCCTCACACCAGCGTGCGTCCAGACCGCTGCGCTCCCGGGCCTCGGCCAGGTCCGCGGCGATCACCGGATGGATGTGCTGTCGGCGGCCCTCGTGGGAGCAGAGGAAGAGGTCGCCGTCGAGGCCAGGCTCGTGGCGGGGACGGATCCAGTAGCTGTGAGAGAAAATGCCCTGATAATAGGTAGTAATCAGCCAGGTTCCAATGGTCAACTCGTTGTATGTGAAATCATGCAGGTACTTTATGTCTAATTTGCCGGTCTCCAGTGGTCTTGTCAGTCGTGGGGTGTAGTCGTCACCGTGCTCGTCGATGTGGAGCAGGGTGCTGCCCTGTCCAGGCAAGATCCCTCGCTGGATCGCCAGGTTCCAGATCAGGAAGGCCTCGTGGTGCTCTTCCATCAGGAAGAGGGGGACCGGCGACTGGATCATCGTGTCCTCGAGGGGTCGAGCCCGTCGGGCCGAGGGCTCATGGGGCCCCGCGCGGGCTGCTGGCAACGGCCGGCTCACGCCGCCGCCGGTGGCGCAGGAGGATCACCCCGCCCGCCGCGAGGAGCCCGAGCAGGAGGAAGGCCCCCAAAAAGGCGTGCCGGAGCTGCTCGAGGGGCGTGTTGCCGACGTCGACCGCGAGGAGGTAGGTGTCGAGCCCCTTCTTCACCCGGATGGGCGCATACCCGCTCAGGGTGATCCCCCAGTCGTCGGCCAGGAACGTGGGGTCGGCCTGGGGCTGCTTCTCCCGCACGGCCCGCTCGGCGGCCGGGAAGCGCGCCAGGCTGAGCGGCTCGCCCGGCTTGCTGCCCCGCTCGTCGGGAGTGATCTGCCCGTCCCGGTTCCGGTCGCGTGGCTCGAAATCCTCCGAGACGACGTATTCCCAGTCGGCCGGCGCGTCTTTCAGTCGCAGTGTATAAATGAAGCGGACCTCCGGGTTTCGCTGCCGCACCCGCCGCAGCACCTTCTGGACGCGCTGGAACGGCACCGAGTCGACCGCGTCGGCGCTGCGCACCTGGTCCAGGTCGGCCGGATCGAGGCGCAGGGCGGTCGCCTCGGCGAGGTGGGCGACCGCCGGCCGCATCTCCCGGAGCAGCAGCCGGCTGGTGGTCTGCCAGAGGGCCCAGCCGGCGAGCAGCAGGACGAGGAGGGCGGCCAACGCCAGCAGCGCCGTCCATACCCGGGGCCAGGGGGAGCGGGGGCGCAGGGCCGTGGCCACTGCCGCGGCCGAGGGTGGACGCCGGCGAGGCTCCTTCTCGAGGCAGCTCGCGACGACCCGCGCCAGCGCCGGCGGTGTCTCGGGCCGGAGGGTGCGGACGGCGGGCGCGGGCTCTTCGATGTGGGCCATCATCAGGGCTTGCCGGTTGTCGGCCGTGAAGGGTGGCCGGCCCGTGAGGCATTCGAAGAGGATCGCCCCGAAGGCGTACAGATCGGTGGCGGGCCCCTGCAGCTCGCTGCGCCACTGCTCCGGTGCCATATAGCGCGGCGTGCCCTCCGCGGTGGTCGACGGGCGGAGGAGCTCGGCGCCGCTGCTGCCGCGCCGGCCACGCTGGCTGGCGGGGTCTGCCGCCGCGAGGCCGTAGTCCAGGATCACCGCGCCGCGCTCGGGCGTGAGCTGGATGTTGGAGGGCTTCAGGTCCCGGTGGATCAGCCCGGCCTGGTGAGCGGCCTCGAGCGCGGTGGCCACCTCCTGGCCGATCCGTCGGACGTCGAGGAGCGGGAGCTGGCCTTCCCGGGCGAGGCGGGTGGCGAGGGACTCTCCTTCGAGGAATTCCATCGAGAGATAGGTCACGTCGTCGGCCTGCCCCAGGTCGAAGGTGCGGGCGAGCCCCGGGTGGATGACCGCGTGGGCCGCGGCCACCTCCTGCTGGAGGGCCTCGACGGCCTCGTCGTCGGCGGCGAGGGTGCTCTGCAAGGTCTTCAGCGCGACCTGCCGGCGGAGGAAGAGGTCCTCCGCGAGGACCACCTCTCCCTGCCCGCCCCGCCCGAGCCGTCGGACGATGCGGTAGCGGCAGCCCAGGAGGGTGCCCGGGGCGAGGGCGGTGCGCGCCGGCGTCGCGGGAGTCGCCCGTCCCGGCCCGCGACCCTTCCTCGGGGCGGTGGTCGTCGGCGCGGACGGCAGCGCCGGGTCGGCGGAGTCGCCGATCCGGACGTGGGGGAGGGAAGGGCGCGAGGGCTCCTTCGGCGCGAGGGGGAAGGACGGCGCGGGCGTCGGGAGGGCCAGCTCCGGCTCGGAGCCGGGGGCCGGCGCCAGCGCGATCTTCGTCGGCGCGAAGCCGAGCTCCTCCTCCTCGGAGCTGGAGAGCTGCAGGTTCTCCGGGAACGCGGGGATCAGGCCGGTGCGGGCCTCCGGATCCACCTCCGGGTCGCTGGTGGCGGCCAGGGCGGGCGAAAAGGGGGAGAGCAGCCCTTCTGGCGCCGTGTCGACCAGGGAGAGGGGCACGCCGGTGCCCGCCGGGGGCGTCACCTCGTCGCCGAGCGACTCGTGGGACCCCGTCCCCCAGCCGAGGAAGGATTCGGCGAGCTCGTCACGATCCTTGCCGGGGAGGGGGCCTCCCCCTTTGCGCTCGGCTCCACCTGCCAACTGCTTCCACCTCCCTCGGTCCGGTGCACTCCCGCGTGGCCGGAACCGGGTCCACGCCAGGCATCATGCCACAAGAATCCTCCCCCGGAGGAACTAACATTTGACCTGCTGCAAACGGCGGGAGTATGGTAGCCAGGAGTCATTCGACGCCGAGGGAGAGCGATGATGAGAACACTTCCACGCTTGCTCTGGCCCATCGCCTGCGCCGCGTTGCTGGCGGTGCCGATCCCCGCCGCGGCCGCCGACAACGGCGGGATGCGGCTGCAGATGTTCGAGCCGGCCCCGGGCACGACCAACTACTGGGGTGTGCAGGGTAGCCGGCCCCTCGAGCACCTGCAGTTCGCCGGGGGGCTGTACTTCAACTACGCCGGCACACCCCTGCGGATCGCCAAGGACGGCGAGGAGATCACCAAGATCCTCGAGAAGCAGATGACCGTGGATCTCACTGCGGGCATCGGGCTCTTCGACCTGCTGGACATCTCCATCGCCATCCCGCTCGTCATCAGCCAGAGCTCGGGCGACCTCAGCTACATCGGCCGGCCTGGCGAGTCGATCAACTCCTTCGCCACCGGCAACCTCCGGGTCGTGCCCAAGGTCCGCTTCCTCGACAACCGGGAGCAGGGCCCGGGCCTGTCCCTGGCTCTCGCCGCCTCGATCCCCACCGGCGACGTCAAGGACTTCGTGTCTGACGCCGGTCTGACGGTCGAGCCCCGGCTGGTCTTCGACTACCGCGTGGCCGAGCACACCAGCTTCGGCGTCAACGCCGGCTACCTGTGGCGGGACACGGCCACCTTCCTCAACCAGGACGTCGGCCCGATGCTGACCTTCGGCCTCGGCGCCGAGATCGGCGTGCTCGAGAACGTCAGCGTCATCGCCGAGATCTTCGGCGGCAACAACATGGGCGGTGACTTCAGCGGCTCCCGGGAGCTCCCCGTCGAGTGGCTGCTCGGCGGGCGCTGGTACGGACCGGCTGGCCTGGTGGTCAACCTCGGCGGCGGCACGGGCATCACCGACGGCTACGGCAACCCGGCCCCCCGGATCATGTTCGGCATCGGCTACGCTTCGGGCGCGACCCCCAAGGACCCGGACGGCGACGGGATCGTCGGCAAGGACGACCAGTGCCCGGATCAGGCCGAGGACGTGGACGAGTTCGAGGACGCCGATGGCTGCCCCGACCCCGACAACGACAAGGACGGTGTCCCCGACGTCGACGACAAGTGCCCGGACAAGGCCGAGGACAAGGACGACTTCGAGGACGACGACGGCTGCCCCGACCTCGACAACGACGGCGACAAGATCCCCGACGAGGACGACAAGTGCCCGAACAAGAAAGAGGACAAGGACAAGTTCGAGGACGATGACGGCTGTCCCGATGACGACAACGACAAGGACGGCATCAAGGACAAGGATGATCAGTGCCCCAACAACGCCGAGGACAAGGACGGCTACGAGGACGAGGACGGCTGCCCCGATCCGGTCCACGACCGTGACAAGGATGGCATCCCCGACGAGCGGGACAAGTGCCCGGACGAGCCCGAGACGATCAACGGCATCAAGGACGACGACGGTTGCCCCGACAAGGGCAAGAGCAAGGTCCAGCTCACCGGCGACGAGATCAAGATCCTCGACATGGTCTTCTTCGACACCGGCAAGGCGACCATCCAGAAGAAGTCCTTCAACCTCCTCGATCAGGTGGCGTCGATCATCCTGGCCAACCAGCAGATCCTGCTGATCGAGGTCGCCGGCCACACCGACGACGTCGGCGATGACAGTGACAACGAGCAGTTGAGCCAGGCGCGGGCCGAGTCGGTGGTGAAGTATCTGACCGGCAAGGGGATCGCGGTCCGGCGCTTCAAGGCCAAGGGCTACGGCGAGTCGGCCCCCAAGGTCGACATCAGTGAGTGGACCGAGACCCCGCAGCTCGCCAAGAAGAACGCCCGCCAGATCAAGGCTGCCCGCGCCGAGAACCGCCGGGTCGAGTTCAAGATCCTCAAGCAGGGCAAGGTGTTCATCGAGGTCGAGGAGGACGCCGAGGACACCGACGCGGCCGAGGAAGAGAAGCCCAAGGCCAAGGCCAAGAAGCCGCCCGTCGAGGACGACGAGGAGGAGGCCGCGGCCGAGGAGGAGGAGGCGCCGAAGAAGGCTGCGCCGGCCGCGAAGGCGGGCAAGAAGAAGAAGAAGAAGAAGTGAGCCGGACCGGCCCCGCCCGGGCTCCGCAGGGAGCCCAGGCGGGCCTACGGTCGGGGCTTTTGTTCCTTCACGCCTGCTCCCTGCTCCTGATATCTCATCACAAATGTCCTGATCGGTTGGCTGCTGCCTGGTGGGTGCCGGCCTGGTGGGTGCCGGCCTCCGCGCCGGCACAGAATCGGGTGCAGCCGGTCCGAGTGGGCGGATTCATTACCAATCTCCTCCTGCACCCGGCTCGAGCGGCAAAATCTCTCGCAGAGCCGCAGAGTTCGCAGAGAAAAGCGCTCAGCTGGCCGAGCCCTCTGCGGCTCTGCGGCTCTGCGAGAAAATTCTTTTCGTGCGGGGAGTTGTGCCAAGGGCTCGCTGCTCGCTCACCGGGATGATCTGCACCCCATCGAATTCTGGAGGGTGCCGGCCTCCGCGCCGGCACCGAGTCCCGGTGGGTGGCGGCCTCCGCGCCAGCACCGAGTCCTGGTGGGTGCCGGCCTCCGCGCCAGCACCGAGTCCTGGTGGGTGCCGGCCTCCGCGCCGGCACCGAGTCCTGGTGGGTGCCGGCCTCCGCGCCGGCACCGAGTCCTCGCGCAGCCGGCCCACCGGCCGGGCTCTTCCCAGGGGCGACGGTGAGGGCGAAGGCGAGCGGGGAGCGCCGGCACCTCGCGACGGAGCCCTGGCTACTTGGCGGTCGGGGGGGGGGGGGGGGGGGGGGGGGGCTCGGCGTCGGCCGCGCAGCGGAAGCCGGCGACCTGGATGCGGAAGCCGGGCCCGTGGTGGACCCGGTTGGTGGCGCGCAGGCCGGGGCCGTTGTAGTTCCAGGCGCCGCCGCGCAGAACCCGCTCGCAGATCGTCGGGATCGGATTGCTACCGGTGTAGCCGCGCCGCCCCTGCGCGGCCAGCTCCCGGCAGAAGGCGAGGGCCTCGTCGCAGGTCCCGCCCGGGGGATCACGCTCCGGTGAGCGGGCGTAGTAGCCCGGGTGGTACACGTCGGCGACCCACTCCCAGACGTTGCCCCCGAGGTCCAGGTGGCCGAAGGGACCTGCGCCGGCCGGGTGGCTGCCCACGTCGTCGGGGCCGTTGGCCTGCCAGCCGAAGGCGGCCCGGGAGGGATCCGGGGGGGTGCTGCCCCAGGGGAACTCCCGGCCCTCCGGGCCGCGGGCGGCGAACTCCCACTCGGCCTCCGTGGGGAGACGCTTGCCGACCCACTGGCAGTAGGCGCGGGCCGCGTCCCAGGTGACCCCCACCACCGGCTGGCGGGGTCGGGAGAAGCGCTTGCCCAGCTCCCGGGGTGCTGGACACTGCTTCGCGGCGACGCACTGCAGGTAGGCCTCCCGGGTCACCTCCGTGCGATCGAGGCGGAAGGGGGAGACGCAGACCCGGTGGGCCGGTCGTTCGTCCGGCTCGCCGCCTTCGTCACGGCCCATGGTGAAGCACCCGCCCGGCACCGGCAGCAGCGGATCACCCTGTGGCGTGGCCGCGGGCGGCGCGGCGTGGCTCACCCCCGGCGGCAGCAGGCCCGCCAGCACGACGAGCAGGGCGGGCCCGAGGGTGTGGGTCTGGCTTCGTCCATAGGCGTCGAGGTTCATCCTTGCCGACTCCTCATCAGGGCCACCCGGGCCTTCAGGGGCTCCAGCAGCTCGGCTGGCACCCGCAGGGAGCCGTGCCCCCGTCCCAGCTCCAGCCCCGGCTTCTGCGCCCCGTGGAAGTCGCTGCCGCCGGAGCCCAGCAGCCCGAGCTCGCGGGCGAGGCTGCCGAACAGGGCCTCCTGGTCGACCGTGAAGGTCGGGTAGTGGATCTCCAGGCCGTCGAGCCCCAGCCCCTGCAACTCCTGGATGAAGCGCTGCAGGGTGCTCGTGTCCCGGGCGCCGCAGTAGTGGGGGTGAGCCAGGATGGCCAGGCCGCCAGCCTCGTGAATCGCCGCGATGGCCTCGCCGGGCATGGCCCGCTCCCGCTCGACGTAGGCCACGGCACCGCGGGAGAGATAGCGTTCGAAGGCCTCGGGCAAGCTGCGGGTGACCCGCTTCTCCACCAGCACCTGGGCGATGTGCGGCCGTCCCACCAGCCCCCCGAGCGCCTTGCGCTGCACCTCCTCGAGGGTGATGGAGATGCCGAAGGACTGTAATTTTTCAATGATTTTCGGGTTGCGGCGGTCCCGCCCGGCCCGGACGCCATCGAGCCACCTCCGGAACCGCGGCTGCCCGGGATCCACGAACAGCCCGAGCAGGTGCAGATGACCGTCGAGGAGCGGCTGCGCGCTCACCTCCACCCCGGGCACGACCTCGAGGCCGACCTCCTCTCCCGCGGCCAGGCCCTCGGCCAGCCCGTCCACGGTGTCGTGGTCGGTGATCGCCACCGCGCGCAGCCCGGCCCGCTTCGCCTCGCGCACCAGCTCCGCGGGGCGGAGGCTGCCATCGCTGGCGGTGGTGTGGGTGTGCAGGTCGATGATCGGGCGACGGAGATGGACCTCGCTCATGTGGCCTCCTGCACCCCGACGGGAGTGATTCGCTCGGCGCCCTTCACCCAGCGCAGGCTCAGCGTCAGGACGAGGGAGAGCAACGCTGCGCCGATCCAGAAGACGAACACCCGGTCGAAGGAGTAGACCGGCTGCCCCGCGACCAGGGTCTTGCCCTGCTCCAGAAGCACCCCGGACGTCCAGTCCTGGAAGGCAGCTCCCAGGTAGCTGAGCAGCCCCACCAGCCCCGTCGCCGCGCCCGTGACCTCACGGGGGCAGATGTCGACCGCCATCAGCCCCCCCAGGAAGACCAGCATGCCGCCGATCGCGAAGCCCGCGGCGCCGACGGCCACCGAGTCGACGAGGCGGTGCCCGGGGGGGACCAGATAGAGCCCGAGCAAGGCGAGCACGAGGAGCGTGCCGTACCCGATGAGCACCGGCTGGCGACGGGAGCCGAAGAAGCGGTCGGAGAGCGGGCCCGCGAGGATCGTCCCGACCACGCCGACGACGGAGACCAGGGAGGTGGTGACCCCGGCGTCCACCAGGTCGTAGCCCTTCGCCTCCTGCAGGTAGAGGATCAGCCAGCTATTCAGGCCGTAGCGGGCGACGTACAGCAGGGCCGAGGCGAGGCCGAAGATCCACACCGGCAGCAGGGTCAGCACCCGGAGTTGCTGGCGCCAGCCGCCCGGCGTGCTGGTGGTCGGCGGGGTCGGCTCCACCTCGCGCTCGAAGACCGCGACCGGCGGTAGGCCATGGGTCACCGGCCGATCCAGCACCGTGAACCAGACGGCAACGGCGACGATCAGGCAGACCGCGCCCGGCGCCCAGAAGGCGAACTGCCAGCCGCAGTGGGCGACGAGGTAGGCCGTGCCGGCGAAGGTCATCCCCTCCCCGAGGCTGTGGGCGATGCTCCACAGGGAGTAGCGGGTACCTTGCTCCCGGCGGCCGAACCACTGGGTGATGTTGACCACGCTGGGCGCGCTGCCCATGCTCTGGAACCAGCCGTTGGCGGCCCAGAGCAGCACCAGCAGCGACAGCGGTCCGCCGAACCCGAAGAGGATGTTGAGCAGGGCCGAGAAGAAGAGCCCGAGGGCCATGAAGCGGCCGATGTGCGCCCGGTCGGCCAGCAAGCCGTTGCACAGCTTGCCGAAGGCGTAGGTGAACAGCAAGGCGGAGCCGAGGAGCCCGAGCTCGGTGGCGCTGAGCAGGCCGCTGGCGAGCAGCGGCTTCTTCGCCACGGCCAGGGAGCCCCGCGTCGTGTAGTAGAAGCTGTAGCCCAGGGTGATGGCGACGAAGGTCAGCCGGCGCAAGCGCTGGTAACGACGAGCGGTCTGCACGGGCGTCAGGTCGGCCAGCGGCCGCGCCTGCCCGGAAGCGAAGATGGTGAGCGCCTTGCGGAACATGCCTCCTGCCTCGCCGGGCCGGCCGGAGGGACCGGCCCGGGTTTGGGGTACCTTACGGGAAACGAGGCGTCAGGGGAAGCCGTCTCGCTTGACCCCACCCATCCGAGCCGCCATCCTGAGCAGGGTGGAGCCGCCGCGGGCGCGGGAGGAACGTGATGGACGCAGGCAAGCGGCCGGACAAGGAGCGCGGGCGTCTCGGGGCGCTGGGGCTGATGGGGTTGGTGCTGGGGCTTCTCGCCGGGACCGCCGGCGCGCAGCAGCCTGCGGGCCCCGTGCCCTCCCGGACCGACACGGCCGCGCCGGCAGCGGCCACTCCGGCGCCGGTCCCCACCCCGGCGCCGGTCGCCACCCCGGCGCCGGGCTCGACCGCCACGTCCTCGCCCCCGGCACGCGGACGGCTGGTCCTCTCGGTGAGCGGCTTCGCCAGCGACGCGGGGCAGGCCCGGGTCACCGTCCACTCCTCGGCGCGCTCGTTCCCCGGGAAGCACGACCTGGCCTTCCGGCGGATCCTCGTGCCCATCGTCGACAGGAAGGTGCAGCTCGTGATCGACGACCTCCCCCTCGGCAGCTACGCGGTCTGCGTGCACCACGACGCGAACGGCAACGACACGCTGGACACCAACTTCCTCGGCATCCCCGCGGAGGGCATCGGCTGCTCGCGCAACCCCCGCCCGCGCTTCGGTCCTCCCCGCTTCGAGGATGCGCGCTTCGTGCTCGAGGGGCCGGAGCTCGCCTTGCAGATTGTGATGGTCAAATAGTACCTGGGTTGTAGTTCGGAAGTCCTTCGTCGGGCTCCGGGGATGGTGGACCTCGGCGCTGCTGCTGCTGGACTGCCGGCCACCCGGCGGCTACCTTCTGCCCCGACGCGCCGGCCCCCAGGGCGGGAGCCGGCCTAGGATGGGAAGCGACCGTGGCGGATGAGCCGCTCCAACTCCTGTACCTCGACGACGCCCTGGTCATCGTCGACAAGCCGGCCGGGATGGCCGTGCACCCGAGCCCCCGGCATCGGGAGGGCACCCTGATCCAGCGTCTGCGGGCCCTGTTCAAGCCGCGGGGCCGGGACGTCAAGCTCGCCCACCGGATCGATCGAGAGACCTCGGGCGTCGTCGTCGCCACCCTGGACGACGAGGCCAACGACCTGCTGCACCGCCAGTTCCGTGATCGGGAAGCCCAGAAGACCTACCTCGCCCTCGTCGAGGGGCGCCTGGACCCGCCCGCGGGAGAGATCGCCTTGCCCCTGGCGGTCGCCACCGGCAGCCAGCTCCGGGTGCGGATGGAGGTGCGCGACGACGGCGCGCCCTCCCGCACCCGCTACCAGACCGTGGAGTCCCTGCCCGGCCACACGCTGCTGGAGGTCACGCCCCTCACCGGCCGGCAGCACCAGATCCGGGCTCACCTCGCCCACCTCGGCCACCCCCTCGTCGGGGACAAGGTCTATGGCCCGGACGAGCAGTGGTTCCTCGACAACCTGCACGGCTGCCTCTCCGACGCCGCCCGGCTCCGCCTCGGGCTGGACCGGCAAGCGCTGCACGCCCACCGGCTGGTGATCCGGCACCCCTGGTGGGAGCTGCCGGTGGCGGTGGTGGCCCCGCTCCCGCCCGACATCCGCCAGCTCATGGCCCGGCTCCGAGAGCAGGATCGTCTCCCGCCTCTTCGCGGTTGACTTCCCGGCCGTGAGCGAGTTACCTTCCCTCTGCTCCTACGGAAGGAAGCTCGCGCCGCCTGGCGGTGTGACGTCCGTTCTTCGCGCGCGGTGGCCCGATCCCGACCGGGTCGCGCTGGCTGAGCAGGAAACCGGGCAACGTCGCCTGCGATTCAGGGAGAATGTCATGGCTGATAAGCTGTCCCATGCTTCTCTGCTCCAGATCCTGGAGTGGAAAATGGACCACCTCACTGCCCGGAACGTCGTGGCAGTGGCGCTTCGCGAGTCGGAGCTCGGTGAGAAGCCCGAGTACGAGAAGGCCGAGCTCGATCGGCTCCTCCCCGTGCTGAAGGCCGAGTACGGCGGCAACATGGAGAAGGTGGAGAAGGGCATCGTCGAGTTCTTCAATCCGCCGCCCGAGCCAGCGCCCGTGGTCCTGCCGCCAGTGGTCGAGGTCGTTGCGCCGCCGCCGCCGCCCGAGCCGGCTCCCCCGGTGGCCGAGGCCGAGGTCCCGGCCGACGCGCCGCCCGCGGAGAAGGTCGACGAGGCCAAGCCCGATGCTGCCGCCGAGGCCGAGGCGAAGGACGACAAGTCCGAGAAGAAGAAGAAGGGCAAGTAGGCCCTCCCTCCAGCTCGGCCGGTCCGGTGGGTCCCTTCGTCCAGGAGGACGTGACCCTGTCCGCCTCTGCTGTCCAGTCGATCCCCTCCCTCTCCTCCCAGGCACGCCGGCGACGGCGGATCTTCGACCTCGTCGGCGCCGTGGTGGTCCTCTCCTGGCTGATCGCGCTCGGCCTCCGGCTCATCGGGCCCGCGCCCGACTCCGTGGAGCAGGGGCTGCGGCGTGAGGCGGCTGCCGGGCTGCAGCCCGGGGACGAGTGGCACGGCCTGTACCGGGAGGGGCAGTGGGTCGGCTATCTCCACCTGCGCAAGGACCGGCTGGCCGCGCCCTCCGGCGGCTACCGGGTCGCCAGCGACCTGCGCCTCGATCTGCTCGTCCTGGGGGTCCAGCAGCGGCTGGACGTGGAGCTCCAGGCCGAGCTGGACGAGCAGCTCCAGCTCCGTCGGTTCGAGGCGCGGCTGCGGGGGGGCAACGCCGGAGACTTCCAGGTGGACGGGGAGGTCGCGGGCCTGGAGCTGCGGCTGCGCTTCCACTCGGCGGGCGCGACCACGACGCGGACCTTGACCCTGGCCACCCCGCCGACCCTCGAGCTGGCCGCCCGGCCGCTGCTCGCCCAGCAAGGGCTGGCGGTGGGCCGCAAGCTGCAGATCGAGTTCTTCGATCCCCTCGGCGGGACCCAGCGCCGCCTGGAGGCCACCGTCGTGCGCGAGGAGGAGCTGCAGGTGCTGGGCGAGCCGGTCCGCTGCTTCGTCCTCGAGCAGGAGCTGGACGGCCTGAAGCTGAAGGCCTGGGTCACCGCGGGGGGTGACGTCGTGCGGGAGGAGCTCCCCCTGGGGGTCGTGGCGCGCCGGGAGACGGAGGAAGAGGCCCGCTACGGGCCCCGGGGTGCCTCCGGCAGCGGGCTGCCCGCCGACCGCGCGGCGCCGGTCGCGCCCTCGCCGGACCTCGTCGATGCGCAGTCGGTCCCCCGGCGTGGCGATCCCCGGCTGCTCCAGGGGGAGGTCGTGCGGCTCCGGCTGGTCGGCCTGTCTGCGACCGACCCCGAGCTCTCCCGGACCCTCGATCTGGACGGCGGCCGCCAGCGCTGGACTGGCGAGGAGCTGGTCCTGACCCGGGAGCCGCCCGTCGTGGTCCCGCCCGCGGGCGCGGCTCCTCTCCCGGCCGCGGTCGCGCCCTACCTCCGTGCGGAGCCGCTGATCCAATCCGATCACCCCGCCTTGCGCACGGCCGCGGCCGAGGCATTGCAGGGCGCGGTCGCCCCCCCCGTGCAGGCCGAGCGCCTGGTGCGCTGGGTGTGGGAGAGGCTCGCCAAGGAGGGCGTGGTGGGGATCCCCTCGGCCCTCGACGTGCTGCGCAACCGGCGCGGGGACTGCAACGAGCACACCATCCTCTTCGTGGCCCTGGCCCGCGCGGCCGGCCTCCCGGCCCGGATCCTCGCCGGTCTGTTCTACCTGCCGGAGCGGGAGCGCTTCTACTACCATGCCTGGGCCGAGGTCTGGCTCGGCGAGCGCTGGGTCGAGGTCGATCCCACCTTCGGCGAGGTGCCCGCCAGCCTCGGCCGGGTGCGGATCATCCGAGGCGGGCTCGACCGGCAGGTCGAGCTGTTCCGGGTCATCGGTCGCCTGCAGGCCATCGAGGTGCTACCCCCCGTTGCGGCGAGCCAGGAGGTCGTTCCGTGATCTTGCTGGAGGATCTGAGCAAGTCCTACGGGCCGATCGCCGCAGTCCAGCGGCTGAGCCTCGAGGTGCGGCCCGGGGAGGTCTTCGGCTTTTTGGGCCCCAACGGCGCGGGCAAGACCACGACCATCCGGATGATGGCCGGCCTGCTGCAGCCCTCGTCCGGGCGGGTGGTGGTCGGTGGCCACGACCTCGCCTCCGCCCCGGAGGCGGCCAAGGCGCTGCTGGGCTACGTGCCCGATCGCCCCTTCCTCTACGAGCGACTCTCGGGGCGGGAGCTGCTGCGCTTCCTGGCGGGCATCTACCGTCTGCCCCCCGACCTGGCGCGGGCGCGAGCCCTGCGCCTGCTCACCGATTTCGAGCTGCTGTCCCGGGGCGACGATCTGATCCAGTCCTACTCCCACGGCATGAAGCAGCGCCTGACCATGTGCGCGGCCTTGCTCCACGATCCCCAGGTCCTCGTCGTCGACGAGCCGATGGTCGGCCTGGACCCCCGGGGCGCGCGCTTCCTCAAGGAGCTGCTCCGCCGGATCAGCCATGAGCAGGCCAAGACCCTCTTCCTCAGCACCCATAGCCTCGACGTGGCCGAGGAGCTCTGCGACCGGCTCGGCATCATCCATCGCGGCGAGCTGGTCGCCTGCGGCACGCTCGCGGAGCTGAAGCAGGCGACGGGAGACGCCCGGGCGCGCCTGGAGGAGGTCTTCTTCGCGCTCACCGCGGAGGGGGATCCCGTCCCCCAACCGCCGGCCCCCGCGCCGGCCAGCCCATGATCGCCGGCCCCCCTGCCCGCCTCCCGGGCCTGCCCTCCTGGCCCCGGCTGTTGCTGCCGGGCTGGCTCGGGCTGCTGCACCTCCCGGCCGCTCTCTCCCGGGGTCGCAAGCTGGCCGTCGGGCTGTTCGCCGTGTTCGGGGTCGCCTTCTGGGTGGGGATCTTCTTCGCGGCCTGGTGGTTCTTCCAGCGCTGCGTCGAGGTCGAGCTGGTCGGGCCGCTGCTCGTCCGCAAGGTCCTCGACATGACCTTCCTCGTCTTCCTCTCGGTGCTGCTCTTCTCCAACCTGATCGCCGCGTTCTCGACCTTCTTCCTGGCCGACGACCTGGCGCTGGTCATGGCCTTGCCCCTGTCCACGGACAGCATCTACCTCGCCCGGCTGACCGATACGGCGCGCCACAGCTCCTGGATGATCCTGATCTTCGGGCTGCCGATCTTCGGCGCGGCCGGGGTCGTCTTCGACACGGCCTGGACCTACTACGGGCTGATCCTGGCGATCCTGCCGCCCTTCGTCCTGCTGCCGGCGGTTCTTGGTACCTTCGTCACAACCATGCTCGTGCTCGTCTTCCCGGCCCGGCGCACGCGGGACCTGCTGCTGTTGCTCGGGCTCATCGGCTTCTGCGTGCTCTTCGTCCTCTTCCGCCTGCTGCGGCCAGAGCGGCTGCTCGACGAGTCCCAGTTCCAGGACATGGTCTCCTTGCTGGCGGCCTTCCAGACCCCGCAGGCCTCGTGGCTCCCCTCGTCCTGGGCCGTGCGCGTCCTCTTCCCGGCCCTGCGGGGCGAGCCCGCGGCCGGGCTGGCCGACCTCGGGCTGCTGTACCTCTCGGCCGGCGCGGTCCTGGTCGGCGGCACCTGGGCGGCGCGGGCCACGTTGCGGCGGGCCTACAGCCGGAGCCTGGAGGGGAGCGGCCAGCTCGGGCGCCGCGGCGGGCTGACCGCGAGCCGCCTCGCCTACTCGGCCTCGCCGGGACGCGAGCTCTTGCGCAAGGACCTGATCCTCTTCTTGCGCGACCCGAGCCAGTGGTCGCAGCTCCTGCTCCTCCTCGCGCTCGTCGCGGTCTACGTGCTCAACTTCAAGAACTTCGAGCTCCTCGGCGCTTCGGGGATCATCTCGGCGCTGGGGTTGTTCTACCTCAACATCGGGCTGACCGGCTTCGTCATGGCCGCGGTCGGGACGAGGTTGATCTTCCCGGCGATCTCCCTCGAGGGGCGGGCCTTCTGGCTCCTCCAGTCCGCGCCCCTGTCGGCCAGTACTTTCGTCCGGGCGAAGTTCCAGGGGGGCCTCCTCCCGATCTTCGCCCTCGGCCTGGTGACCATCGCGGTGACCGACTGGATGATCGGCACCCCCTGGCATCTGACCGTGATCTCGGTGCTCACGGTCGGGGGGCTGGCCTGCCTCGTGGCCGGCATGGGGGTCGGGCTGGGCGCGCTCTTCCCCAGCTTCGAGGCGGAGAACGCCACCCGGATCGCGGCCGGCTTCGGCGGCATCGTCTACATGTTCCTCACCATGGCCCTGATCATCGGCGTGCTGCTGCTGGAGTCCTGGCCCGTGTTCCTGGTGCACGCCTCCCTCGACGCCGGCCGCCCCCTCGCCACGCGTCACCTGCTCACCGGGGGTCTGTCGCTCGTGCTCGCCGTGGCCGTCACCGCGCTCGCCACCTGGCTCCCCCTCCGCCTCGGCTCCCGCAGCCTCGCCCGGTTCGGGGAGTAGCGCGCGCCCGAACGGCCACTCGGGCCCGCCTCCTGGCCCCAGCGCTCGACAACCGGCCGCGGCCGATCTACCCTCTCGCCCAGGATCGGGCCGCGTGCGGCGGTCGGACAGCCTCGAGTCTGCAGAGGGGTCGGATGGAGTTGCTCAGGGCCGGAGCTGGGATCGCCAGGCGCCTCCCCGGGCTGGTCATCGTTCTCTTCCTCGGGGAGGGGCTGCGCGGGCTGCTCTTGGCCGCGGGGCTGCTGGTCCCCGCGGTCGCCTTGCTCCTCGGCCTGCGTGCCGGCGCGGCGGGCGCTGGCGGGGACGACCTCCTGGGGCTGTTGCTGGGCTCGCTGGGCTTCTTGCGCCACCCCGCGGTGTTCATCGGTGCCGGTGGGGCGGTGGTGGTCGTCCTCCTCCTCGTCTTCGGCTGCGGTGTGTTCTTGCGGGCCGGCGCTCTCGCGTGCCTGCACGCGGCCCTCCAGGGGAGCCCGGGCTTCTCGGGCACCCAGTTCTGGCGCGGCGGCCTCCAGCTCCTGGACCGGGTCGCCTGGCTCGTCCTGCTGGAGACCGTCGCGCCCTTGGCCGGGCTGGTCTTGCTGGCCCTCGGTGTCCTGGCCGTCGGCGGGCGCCTCCTCCTCGAGGGCCCGTCTCCCCCCGTCCTCCTGCTGCTCCCCCTGGCCGCCAGCGGCGGCGGCCTGCTCGCGGTGCTGCTGTACTCCTGGGCCCGGCTCGCGGCGAGCGAGCTGCTCTGGCGACCGACGATCTCCATCGGGGAAGCGCTCCGGCAGGGGTTCGCGGTCCTCGCCGGCCGGCTCCCCGAGCTGGTCGGCTTCGGCGGTGCGCTCGTCCTGTTCTGGGGCGTGCCCTTCGGCGGCTACCTCCTGGCGAACGTGCTGCTGGCCGGCCTGCTGCAGCAAGCGCCGTTGATGCTGCTCGCCCCCTTGCTGCAGACGGCCCTCGACGTGCTCTTCGGCCTGCTGCAGCTCTTCCTCGCCCTGGCCAGCCAGGCGGCCCTGGCCTTCTTCCTCGTGCAGTGGCGGCCGGAGCTGCGACCGGCGCCCGCGACCGTGCCCGCGCCCCTGCCGGCCGTGGTGGGGGCGCCGCCCCAGGGCCGGGCCGTGGCACCGGGGCCGGCCGTCGTCCTCGATCCCGGCAACGTGTTCGGTCTGGAGCAGCTCCTCGACCGGCGGGCACCTCGGCTCGGCCTGCTCCTGGTGGGCTGGCTCGGGCTGCTCGGCCTGCTGGGCGGCTGCGGGGCGGAGCCTCGAGCTCGGCCGGACGCGGGGGCAGAGGGCTGCGTCTGTGGCGAGCACTGCCCGGAGGGAGTGTGCGACCTGCGGCTGACCCTCGCGTCGACCTGCCTGAACGGCGTCACCCTGTTCATCGACGGGGTCGAGGTCGCCCGGATCGAGCCGGGGGAGACCTGGGAGTCCTGCGCCCGTACCTGGCAGGTCGGTGAGGAGCTGGTCCTCACCTCGAGCCGTGAGGGGGGGAGAGCGTTCTCGGATCGTTCCGTCTGTCGTGAGGCGGTGGACCACGTCTCGCCGACCTGGCGCTGCAACTGAAGAGGAGCCGGCGGCTGCTCGCCGTGCGGCTTGCGGGGAGGTGACCTCGTGACCGACCCCGGCGGAGGTGGAGGATGAACTGGCGTCTCGCGCGGCTCTGCGCTGCTGGTCTGCTGCTGTCGTCGCTCGCTGCCGGCTGCGCCGACAGCGAGAAGAAGGGAGGCGGTCACGAGGGCGGGGACGCCGACGTGGGGCCCGCGGCCGACGGTGCCGCGGGCTGCCAGCCCGCCTGCCTGCCCGGGACCTACTGCGTGGACGGGATCCGCTGCGTGGAGGGCTGCGAGGCCGACGCGGACTGTCCGACCGGATCCCTCTGCCATCCCCACGACGAGATCTGCGTCAAGACCGGCTGCTTCCTCAACAGCCACTGCCCGGCGGCGACGCCTCGCTGCTATCCGGACCAGGGCCGCTGCGGCTGCGGCCGGGACGCCGACTGTCCGCCGGCCGAGGAGTGCAGCGACTCGGGCTGGTGCGTCCCGGACGGCCTGGAGTGCGGTGCGGACCAGCACTGCGGCGACCCGACGTGGGAGTGCTCGGCCCTCGGCTTCTGCGTCCCCCTGGGCAAGGAGTGTCGCTCCAACTACCAGTGCCTCACGGGCAGCTACTGCACCGAGCACGGCTTCTGCCTCCCCTTCGGCCAGGAGTGCGTCGAGGACCTGCAGTGCCTGCCCGACGAGCACTGCAACGCCCAGGGCTGGTGCGTGACGCCCGGCCGCGAGTGCGACACCGTGGACCAATGCCCGGCCGGCTACACCTGCAACGTCGCCGGCTTCTGCCTGCTCGGCGATCGGGAGTGCGATCTCGATCAACACTGCCCGGCCGGTTCCCGCTGCGACGATCCCAGCGGCTCCTGCGTCCCGACCCTCGAGACCTGCCGGGCCGCGGGCTGCCCCCCGGGGGAGACCTGCAACCGCTTCGGCCTCTGCGCGCCGGACGGGGTGGAGTGCCTCACCGCGGAGGACTGTCCGCGGGGCGAGCGCTGCCGCGAGGACACGAGCTCCTGCGCGCCGCCCGGCTTCGCCTGCAACGACGACGAGGACTGCGGCGACGCCAACCAGGTCTGCAACGATTTCGGCGTCTGCGTCGCCCGCTTCGGCCAGCTCGCCCTCTGCCAGGCCTGCACGGGTGACGGGGACTGCGGGAGCCCCACGGGGGTCTGCCTCAACGCCAACTACACCAACCGGCAGGGCGTCGCGCAGGTCGAGGAGGTCTGTCTGCCCCAGTGCCAGCGGGACCTGGACTGCGAGCGGGGGATGCGTTGCCTCGCCCTGCGGCGTCTGGACCGGGACGTGGGCGTCTGCCGCCCACGGCGGACCTCCTGCGCCGGGTGGCTGTCGTGGGAGAACCCCTGCAACCTGCCCGCGGACTGCGGTCCCGACGCGAGCTGCGCGGACCTGGTCATCGACCTGACCTACGTCTCGCAGTGCACCTGGCCCTGCACCAACCTCGAGGATTGCCCCAGCGGGGCGACCTGCCTGGCGCTCGGCCACTGCGGCCACTGAGTCCCGAGCTCAGCCCCGACAGAACTCCAGCAGGATACGGGCATGGTCGGCCAGCCGGTCGCAGGCGATCCGCTCGTCGTCCCGGTGGGCCAGCTCCGGGTCTCCCGGGCCGAAGTTGGCCGCGGCGATCCCCCGGGCCGCGAACCGGGCGACGTCGGTCCAGGCCTGCTTGGGCTCGACGGTCAACCCGCCGCACCGCCGCAATCCTTCCAAGAGCGGGTGGTGGGAGGCTGGTGACGCCGCGGGGCTCCGATCCCGGAGGGTCAGCTCGGCCCGGCCGGCCACGCGGGCCTCGAGCTCGGCGAAGGCCTCCTCCGGGGTGCGGCCCGGCGCGAAGCGGACGTTGACGTTGGCCTCGAGGAGGTCGGGGACGACGTTGCGGGTCTGCCCGGCCTGCAGGAGCGTCACCGTCGTGGTCTCGTGGTAGCCCAGCCCCTCGACCTCCACCCGCCGCGGCGGGAGCTGGCCGAGGTCGGCCAGCAAGGGCAGGGCGCGCGTGATCGCGCTCGTCCCCAGCCAGGGGCGGGCCGAGTGGGCCGCAGTCCCCCGCACCCGCAGGCCGACGTGCAGGGAGCCCAGCGCACCGAGCTGCAGGGCCCCGTTCGTCGGCTCGAGGACCAGGGCGCAGTCGAGGGTCTGCAGGTCGGGGACCGCCTGCAGCAGCGGCTCCAGGCCGTTGTCCGCGTACGGCCCCTCCTCCCGGTCGTACAGCACGTGGACCCGGCGAAACGGACCCGCGGCCGGCGGGAGGCGGCGCGCGAGCAAGAGCAGGCAGGCCAGCCCGGACTTCATGTCGCTGGCGCCCCGTCCCCAGATCTCCCCGCCGCGCCGGGCCGGGAGGGCGGCGCCGGCGCGCGGCACCGTGTCGAGGTGGCCGACGAGGGCCAGCGTCGGGCGTCCGTCGGGGGGGGGCAGGGCGACCAGGCCGTTGCCGAGCCGGGTCACCGTGAGCCCGGCGCAGGCCCCAAGCAGCCCGGCGCAGTGGTCCGCGAGCGCTCGCTCCTCGCCCGTCGGGCTGGGGATGGCCAGCAAGGCCAGCAGCAGCTCCTCCAGCTCCTCGTCCCGCTCGTCGCCGAGGTGGTCCGGCCGTGGTCGTCCGGTGGGCTCGGGGGGGCTCACGTGGAGAGGCCGAAGTCGCGCAGGGCTTGGTTCAGCGAAGTCTTCTTGTCGGTGCTGGCCGAGCGCCGGCCGATGATCAGGGCGCAGGAGACCTGGTACTCCCCGGCCGGGAAGGTGCGGGGGACGGTCCCCGGGACGACCACCGCGCGGGGCGGGATCCGCCCACGGTAGACGACCTCCTCGGGACCGCTGACGTCGATGACCCGGGTGGAGGAGGTGAGGCAGACGTTGGCCGCGAGCACCGCCTCCTCCTCCACCAGCACCCCCTCCACGACGATGCAGCGGGAGCCGATGAACGCGCCGTCCTCGATGATCACCGGGCGGGCGCCGACCGGCTCGAGCACGCCGCCGATGCCGACGCCCCCCGACAGGTGCACGCCCCGGCCGATCTGGGCACAGGAGCCCACCGTCGCCCAGGTGTCGACCATCGTCCCGGCGCCGACGTAGGCGCCGATGTTGACGTAGCCGGGCATCACCACGCAGCCGCGCTCGAGGAAGGCGCCGTGGCGCACGGTTCCGGGGGGGACGACCCGGACACCGGCTTCCCGGAAGTTGCGCTTTAGTGGAATTTTGTCATTGTACTGAAATGGTCCGGCCTCGCTCTCCACGGTGTCGGTGATCGTGAAGTACAGCAGCACCGCCTGCTGCAGCCAGCCGGCGACCTCCCAGGCGCCCTCCCGCTTGGTGGCCACCCGGAGCTGGCCCCGGTCCAGCAGGTCCACGGCCTCCCGCACGGCCTGGGCATGCTCCGGCCGCTGGAGCAGCTCCCGGTCCTGCCAGGCTCCCGCGATTCGCTCCCGGATCTCGGTGAGCTCCATTATCGCTCCTCCTCCCCGTGCGCGGCCGCACCGGGTGTTCAGCCAGGGCGGGCCGCGGTCGCCGCACGCGGTCAGGCCAGCTTCTTGCCCGCGGCCCCCCGGGTCGGCGTGTCGTCGTAGACCTCGATGATGTGGTACAGGCAGGCGATCTCGAGCTTCCCGCCGCCATGGACGAAGTTGTGGATCTCGTTGATGAAATGGATCGCGAGCCGCTGGTCCTCGCGCAGGTTGGGGTCGTCGGGGTGCAGCAGCTCGGGGATCGCCCGCAGCTCGAAAGTCGGATAGGCCAGGAACGAGGCCGAGGCGATGGGGTTCTCCATCATGTTGAGGAAGGTGTGGGTGAAATACCGTGGGGTGGTGAACAGCTCCAGGGACGACTGCACCGCGGGATCGAAGAGATCGGGCTGGGCGTACAGCGAGTCGAGGTAGGAGGCCTTCCAGCGCATCTGCTCGAGGAACTCCTCCTTGCTCTGGGGCTCGGGCTGCCGGGCGGCCCCCTGCAAGGCCGCGAGCATCTCCCGGAGCCGGTCCGGGCGCGGCAGCCAGCCCATGCCCTTGTACGCGGTGTTCAGGGAGACGCGGCCGAGCTGCGGGTGACCGCCGTAGGTGGCGACGCAGCCGTTGTGCGGGCCGGCCAGGTCACGGGTGTCGAAGCCGCCGGCCGCGAGCTTGTGCAGCTTGGCCCGGCGCTCCGCAAAGCTCCACTCGCGAAAGCGCGCGGGGAGGGTGACTGTCCGGAAATCCTGCCATTTTCCGTCCACGCGGGCCCGGATCAGCCCCTGCTGCCGCTGGCGCGAGTCGACCGTCTCGTGCACGAAGTAGCGGCCCTCCCGCCACCAGCTCAGGGCCTCGGCCGGGAGGAACTCGCCGCGGGGAGCGGGCGTGGGGGCACAGCCGGGCAGCAGGGCCGCGACGGCCAGCCCGCCCGTGGTGCCGGCGAGGAAGGAGCGGCGGGAGCAGCGCGCGCCATTCTTGGGCGTGGCGTCGTCCATCCCGCCAACATAGGGGCTGCCCCCGGGAGCCGTCAACCTCCGGGTGCCGGCGGTCACGCGATTGACGGCCCGGAGCCGGCGGTCCAGAATGAATCCCCCATGCTCCGCCGTCGGGCCGCCGCCCGGGCTGCCAGGCCGCTCACGGCAGAGCACCCGAACGTCGGGATGGCGCTCGGAGCGCTGCTCCGGTCCGCTCCGGCGTGGAGCCAGGCGACCCGCGATGAACGAATCGGACAAGCCGACCCCCGACCGCGCCGCGGGCCCGCCGCCCGAGGCCCCCCCGGCCGCCGGGCCCGACTGGGCCCCCTGGCTGTCGTCGCCAACCGGTCGGCCGCAGGTCGTCGGGGTGCCTGGACCCGACACGGGGCCTGCGGGCGAGGCCGCGGCAGTACCCCCCGCGCCCCCGGCTCCTGCCGCAGGCCACGAGGACCTCGCGGGGCTGCAGGCCGCGTTGAAGCTGAAGGTGGCGACCACGGGGCTGCAGGCCGCCTTGCGTCTCGCGTCGGCCCCGGAGCCGGCTCCGGTCGCGGCCGCGGAGCCGACCCCGGCGGTCCCGGCCGGGGAACCTTCCGCCTCGCCCCCCGCGGCGCCCCCCGGTGAGCCCGCCGCCCCGGCACCCGCGGCGCCCCCCGAAGAGCCCGCGGCCTCGCCCCCTGCGGCACCCCCCGCGGCGCCCCCCGGTGAGCCCGTTGCCTCGGCACCTGCGGCGGCGTCCGGCGCGACCGCGAGCCGCGAGGCCGAGCCGCCCGCTCCCGCCGCGGCGGGGCCCTTGCGGTTCAAGGCCCGGGTGCTCCGTGACCCTTTGCTCGGTTGCGAGCTGCACGGGCGCTACCGCATCGATCGCAAGCTCGGCCAGGGCGGCATGGGCGCGGTCTACCAGGCGCACCAGCTCTCGGTGCGCCGGGACGTCGCGGTGAAGATCATGCGCGGCGAGGGCGGCATCGACCCGACCCTGGTGAAGCGCTTCTTCCAGGAGGCGCGCGCGGCCAGCCAGCTCACCAGCCGGCACACCATCAAGATCATCGATTTCGGGGAGACCGACGACGGCATCTACTACATGGCGATGGAGCTGCTCAAGGGCCAGCCCCTCGATGCCGTGCTGGCCGAGGGGCCCATGGACCCCGAGCGGGCGATCCAGATCGGGCGGCACGTCTGCCTCGCGCTCAAGGAGGCGCACGGCCTCGGGATCATCCACCGCGATCTCAAGCCGTCCAACATCTTCCTCGAGCCCTCGGAGGAGGAGCCGGAGATCGCCAAGGTGCTCGACTTCGGCATCGCCAAGTGGCAGCAGGCCGGGGTGAGCCAGCTCACCACCGTCGGCTCCCTGTACGGCACGCCGAGCTACATGTCGCCCGAGCAGTGCCAGGCGTTGCCCCTCGACGCCCGCTCCGATCTCTACGCCCTGGGGGTGATCCTGTACCAGCTCGTGGCGGGCCGGCCCCCCTTCGACGCCCCGAGCTCGGTGCTGCTGGTCATGGCCCAGGTCGAGGACCCGCCCCCGCCGCTGGCCGAGGTCGCGCCGACGGTGCCGAGCGCCCTGGCCCGGCTGATCCACCGGCTGCTCGCCAAGCAGCCGGCCGACCGGCCGGGGTCCGCGGAGGAGCTCCTCGCCGAGCTGGATCGGGTGCGGGAGGCCTTGCGCGCCCGGCGGCCGCCCTCGCGCCCCCCCCTGAGCCTCTCGCTGACGGCGCCGGCCTCGCTCTCCGAGCTGCAGGTCACCGATCGCGGCGGGTCCGGGCCCGCGGCCATCCCGTCCGCCGCCTTGTCCGGCGGCGAGCCGGCCGTCCGGCGCCGCTGGCCCTGGGTCCTCCTGCCGGCCCTGCTGATTGCGGGGCTCGGCACCGGCCTCGCCGTCTGGGGGAGCCAGCGCCCCTCCTTCCTGCCGCCACCGCCCGCCCCCCTGGCGGAGCTGTTCGGCTCCGCGCTGGCGCCCGCGGCCCCGACTCCGGCCGCGGCCCCGACCCCGGGTTCGGCCGGCACCTCGTCCGCGCCCGCCAGCGCGACGCCGCCGCCGGCCGGGCCGGGAGTGGCCGAGGCCCCCGACGCCGCGGCCACCCCTGCGCCCGTGGGGGCCGAGGGGCCGCAGCCGGTGGGCAGCCCGACCGTGCAGATCCGGCTGCTCTCCGAACCCCTGGGGGCCTTCGCAATCGTCGGGGACGTCTCGGTCCTCGAGACGCCGGCGCGCCTCAAGCTGCTCATCGCGGACAAGCCGGTGCAGGTGCGCTTCCGCAAGCCCGGCTACCAGGACGAGGTGCGCACCTTCACCCCCGATCAGGACCGGGAGGTGCGGGTCGTCCTGAAGGCAGAGAAGCCTTGAAGTTCCGGCCGCGCATCCCGAATCGGAGCTGCGCCCTCCCGCCAGTACCCCACCCCCGGCTCTTGCTCTGGCTGCTCGCTTGCGGCGCGCTCGGCTTTGGCTGTCTGCGGAACGATCCCCCGGCCATCCACCTCAGCCCGCTGGACGGCGGCGACCAAGACGGGAGCGGCGAGGGCGAGGGCGAGGGCGAGGGCGAGGGCGAGGGCGAGGGCGAGGGCGAGGGCGAGGGCGAGGGCGAGGGCGAGGGCGAGGGCGAGGGCGAGGGCGAATGTGGCGTCCAGCCGTTTCGCGACTGCTCTTGGGCGCTCGGTCTTTGTCGTGCTGCCGAGCTCCGCTGCCAGGCTGGCCGCGGCTGGATCTGCGAACCCGGCCCCCCGGCGCCGTTTCAGCGCGACGAGACGCTGTGCGATGGCCTGGACAACGACTGCGATGGCCTCGTCGATGAGGGCCACGGGGTGGGAGAGGTCTGTGAGCAGCCGGGGATCTGCGGTCCTGGTCGACGGCGCTGCACCCCGGACCAGCAGGGGACGGAGTGCGACTCGATCCGGCTGGCCATCCCCGAGCCCCCCGGCTGCAACGGGCGAGATGACGACTGCGACGGGGAGACGGACGAGGACTACGAGTCGGCAGAGAGCTGTGGAGTGGGAGAGTGCCGTCGTCCTTTCCGGTGCGTCGAGGGGGAGGCCGGGTGCACGCCGGGTGACCCCATCGAGGAGCTCTGCAACGCGCTCGACGATGACTGCGATGGTGAGACCGACGAGGGGTGCAATGGCTGCCCCGCGGGGACGGTGGTGCCGCCCGGGTGGGTCTGCGTCCCGGCCGGTTCCTTCCGCATGGGGAGCCCGGACGGCGAGGCAGGGCGCCGTGAGGACGAGGCCTTGCACGAGGTGAGTCTGACGAGGAGCTTCCTGATCAAGGCAACCGAGGTGACCCAGGGAGAGTTCGCCGCGAAGATGGACGGACGTCGACCCTCCGAGCTGTCTTTCTGCGGCGATGATTGTCCGGTGGAGCAAGTCGATTGGTACCAAGCACTCGCCTTCTGCAATATTCTATCCCGGGATGAAGGATTGGACCGTTGCTTCAAGGATCCTTCCGATGGTACGGACTACTCAGTCGCCGATGCGGATGAAAAAAAGGATCCAGCATTGATAGATGGCGGCCTGCTCGGCTGTTCTGGCTATCGACTTCCAACAGAGTCCGAGTGGGAATATGCAGCTCGCGCAGGGAGCGACGAAGCCTTTGCAAATGGACCAATATCCGTGGAGCATTGTGAACCTCTCGACGAAATTCTCGATCAAATTGGCTGGTATTGTGGGAATAGCAGTGTTTTATATTCAGGATGCATTGTTTTTATGAATCTTTGCCGAGGAACCAATCCTGTTGGCCAAAAAGTGCCGAATAGCTTCGGCATATATGACATGCATGG
The DNA here is from genome assembly GCA_034005005.1 of Myxococcota bacterium. Lineage (GTDB taxonomy): Bacteria > Myxococcota_A > JAVEVO01 > JAVEVO01 > JAVEVO01 > JAVEVO01. The sequence goes on along the minus strand of JAVEVO010000002.1, from coordinate 92,802 downwards.
CAATGTATCCGAAATGTGCTGGGATCGGTATGATGACTATCCCTCTATTCCAGTCATCGATCCCCTGGGGCCGGGGAACGGAGCCCTGCGCGTGCACCGGGGCGGCTCGTTCAGCGTGGCGGCCAGCCGCTGTCGTCTCGCCACGCGGGGCTCTTCGGAACCGATCCCGCTCGAGGATCTCGGCTTCCGTCCGGTCCGCTCGCTCCCCTGAGCGCCTCCGCTCCCTTGGGACCCTGTCCGAAATTGCCTGGGTGCAGATCATCCTGGTGAGCGAGCAGCGAGGCCTTGGCACAACCCCCCGCACGAAAAGAATTTTCTCGCAGAGCCGCAGAGCCGCAGAGGGCTCAGCCAGCTGAGCACTCTTCTCTGCGAACTCTGCGGCTCTGCGAGAGATTTTGCAGCTCGAGCCGGGTACGGGAGGAGATTGGCAAGGAATCCGCCCACTCGGACCGGCTGCACCCATTTCTACCAGGGTCCTTCGCGGCGCCTGGCGATCAGGTCGGCGCGCCGGCCCGCTCCGGCGGGAAGCCCATCTCGACGCGGATCCGGCCCATCTCCTCGCTGCGGCGGCCGTCGGCCTGGCGGACCAGCAGCGCGGGCGGCTCACGCTCCTGCAGCGGCGCCCGCCCGCCCGCGCCGCAGAGCAGCAGGTCCAGCAGCGGAGCCTGCCCCGCGCGGGTGATCACCGCCCGCTGGGCCAGCAAGGAGAGCCCCGCGGCCGCGACCGCCGCGAGCACCCGCTCCCGGTCCCGCCAGGTGAAGACCAGCGCCCCGAGGCCCTCCGGGGCCAGCGCCCGGCGGATCGCCTCGCAGTACCCCTCGACGCCGCCCCGGGTCTCGAAGCGACATGGCTCGCACTGCGGCCGGAGGCTCACGGAGCCGGTGCCCCGGGGCAGGTAGGGGGGGCTCCCGAAGACCAGGTCGAAGGTACCAGCCTCCGGCAGCAGGGCCGGATCCCGGAGGTCGCCGTGGCGCACCTCGCCCCGCTCCTGCAGGCCGTTGTAGCGGTAGGAGCGGCGCGCCAGCCCTGCCGAGCGCTCCTGGGCTTCGATCCCCGTGAGCCGGGCCCCGGGGAAGCGCCAGGCCGCGAGCAGCCCCACCGAGCCGATGCCGCAGCCCAGGTCGAGGATCGCACCGATGGCCAGGCCCAGCCGGGTCGCCCAGTGGCAGCCGTACCAGGCCGCGAGCAGGTCGTCGGTGCTGTAGCGGTGCCCGCGCCGGAGCTGGAAGATGCGCCAGTCGCCGCCGAGTCGGTCGAGCGTCTCGTCGGCGGCCGGTTCCAGGGTCGGGTCCCCCATGGCCCCGGCCGGGGTCGGTCCCCCGGGGATCCAGTCGCCCCGGATCCGGCGCTCCCGCTCCTGTCGTCTGTCGTCCTGCATCCCGCCTCTCCCCGCCCGTCCAGACCGGGCTGCTGGGTGCAGAGTAGCCGAGCGGGTCGCCGCTGCCCAGCCCGGAGCCTGGACAGCGGCCCGGCCGGCAGCCTACACTCAGACGGCGCGCCCTGGGCGGCGCGCGGTCGGGACGGGGAGGTGGGCTGCTCATGGGGAAGCGAGACAGGCTGGTCATGCGGCTGGCCGACGTGGAGACGGTGCTGGCGGCGCTCGCCACGCGGCCGTTCCTCCTGCTCTGCGGGCTGTCGGGCACCGGCAAGACGCAGCTCGTCCGCCGGCTCGCGGAGGCGGTCTCCGAGCAGGGCGTCGCGTGGACCCGCCAGGCCCTGCAGGACTGCCTCGCGACCGGGCAGGGCGGCGCCATCCCGGGCGGACATCTGTTCTCCATCCTGCCCGGCCAGGCCGAGCACGTCGCGGTGGCCGATCTCCTCGACATCCAGACTCGCCACGAACGCTCCCTCGCGGACCGCCGGGTGGCCTTCCAGCCGGTGCGTCCCGACTGGGACGACGCCAAGAAGATCTGGGGGTACTACAACCCGCTGACCGGTCGCTTCCACCCCACCGACGTGCTCGTCGTGCTGCTCAACGCCTACCGGGCCTACCTCCTCGATCCGGAGCGCGCGGCGCTGCACTTCGTGGTCCTCGACGAGATGAACCTCGCCCGGGTGGAGTACTACCTCTCCGACGTGCTCAGCCTCATGGAGGCCGGGTGCCGGGTCGATCCCGCCGACCCGGAGCTGGTCCACCTGGGGGAGCTGGCCCGGGTGCACCCCCTGGAGAGCTGCGTCACCTCCCTGGGCAGCCGGGGGCTGGCCGCGCCGCCGGCCCTGCGCCCCCCCGAGCCGGGCGGGGAGGGCGCCTACGCCGCGTCCGGCGGCTGGAGCAACGGGCAAGCCGCGGGGGGGCGGCCCGGGGCCGCCGCGCCGCTGCCGCCGCGGGCGACCACGGAGGACCAGCTCGTCCCCCTGTGGGAGCTCGAGGACGACCAGTGGCTCTACGAGCCCCTCGTCCGCGCCCTGAAGGTCGTGCGTCGGCCCCCGCCCACCGCGGCCGACGAGCTGTTCGGCAGCAGCGCCCCTGCCCGGCGCTCCACCGTCCGGCAGGTCTTCCCGATCCCGCCCCGGGTCGCGTTCCCGCCCAACCTGATCGTCGTCGGCACGGTGAACGTCGACGAGACGACCCACGGCTTCGCACCCAAGGTCCTGGATCGCGCCTTCGTCGTCGAGCTGACCCGGGTCGACCACGAGGCAGCCTTCGGTGACCACCCGCTCTGGCCGGTGCTCTCCCCCCTGCTCACCCGGCTGCACGGGATCCTCGAGCCCTGGGAGCTGCAGGTCGGCTACCGGGTGGTCGGCGAGATGCTCGACTACCTCGAGCTCTCTCCCGGGCGCCCCCGGCGGCAGGTGGAGGACGACCTGCTGCGGGCCAAGATCCTCACGCGCCTGTCGGGCAGCGAGGAGCGGCTCGCCGCTCCCCTGCGCGAGCTGCTGCAGCTCTGCCTCGACGGACCCGACCCCGCGACCCGGCCCGGCGATCGGCCGCTGCCGCCCCTCGCCGGTCTCTGCCAGGTCCGGCTGGTCGAGGACCTCCTCCCCCCCGGGCAGGAGGCGGCCTGCTACCCTGAGGCAGCCCGCAAGCTGCTCTCCATGATCCGTCGCCTCGGGGAGACCGGTTTTACCTCGTTCTTCTAGGGCAGAGGTCATGATATCCGATGGAGTCTCGTGACCAAAGTCAGAAGCTGCCCGCGGACTCGTCGCCGGCCTCCCCGCGGCCCGCGCCCTCCCACCCGGCGCGTGCGGTCCTGGCCCGGCTGGAGACCCTGCTGTTCGGCGATCCGCGCCCCCTGTCCCGGACCATCGAGGCCATCCTGAGCCGGCCCGACCGGCGCCTGTGCGGCGAGGTGCGGCTGCGGCCCGTGGCTGAGGTCCGGGACCCCGACCCCGATCGACTGCTCGAGGAGATGGCCGATCCCCAGGCCACCCGTCCGGCCGGCGACGGGACCGTCCACTTCCAGACCGCGGGAGGCGAGCGCTACAGCTTCGCGCTGCTCTGGGACCGGCGGACCCGCATCTCCCACGTCACCCCGGCGAACCTCGAGCTGCTGCGACTGCTGGACCGGCTGCTCCACGAAGTCCGCTGTCTGCGGTTCGGTGACGAGCCGCTCCCGGCCGAGGAGGCGGCGCGCGCCTCCCTCTTGCGACGCCGGCTGCAGGCCTGGCGGCGGCAGCTCGTCCGCGAGGGCGACGGCTTCGCCGTGGCCGCGGCCACCGGCGGCGTCGTCCTCGAGCAGGACCCCCGCTACCGGGAGGTGCGGCGTGTCGTGGTCCAACTCCGGCGGCAGTCGTCCCGCTCCCCGGCGCCGGGATGCGTGTTGGAGGGGTGCGGCACGGGCCACCGGGAAGGAGGAGAGACCCCATGAGCGATCCGAGCTGGCGCAGTCCCCTCCTGTTCTTGCTGGCCGGCGTGCTGCTCGGCGGGTGCGGCGACGACGACGGTGGCGAGACGAGCCTGTTTGCGCCCCGCTGCGTCCCGGGCCAGTCGGTCGCGTGCGCCTGCACCGATGGGCGCAGCGGCGCGCAGCTCTGCGCGACCGACGGACGCGCCTACGGCCCCTGCCAGTGCACGCAGCCGGCCGAGGGCGAGGGGGAGTTCTTGGTCCCCGGCTGCGTCCCGGGGCGGGCCGAGGCCTGCACCTGCGCCGGGGGCGGTCGCGGCGCGCAGCCGTGCGCGGCGGACGGCCAGAGCTACGGTCCCTGCCAGTGCGAGCCCCCGGCCGAGGGCGAGGGCGAGGGCGAGGGTGCCGAGGGCGAGGGTGAGGCCGGCGAGGGCGAGGGCGAGGGTGCCGAGGGCGAGGGTGAGGCCGGCGAGGGCGAGGGCGAGGGTGCCGAGGGTGAGGGTGAGGCCGGCGAGGGCGAGGGCGAGGGTGCCGAGGGCGAAGGCGAGGCCGGCGAGGGCGAGGGCGAGGGTGCCGAGGGCGAGGGCGAGGCCGGCGAGGGCGAAGGGGAGGGCGAAGGGGAGGGCGAAGGCGAGGGCGAAGGCGAGGGCGAAGGCGAGGGCGAAGGCGAGGGCGAAGGCGAGGGCGAGGGCGATCCGATCCGCTGGGCGGCCTGCGATCCCCGGCAGGCCGACTCGGTGTCCTGCGGCGAGGAGTACGACTGCGTCGTCATCTCCGAGCTCGCCGCGGCCGGGCGGAGCGGGACCTGCCTGCGTCGCTGTGGACCGGTGGTCGAGGGCACCTGCCGGGAGGACGAGGCCTGCCTCGCGGGCGAGCTGTGCGTGCGGGTCGGCAGCGACCTCGTGGATGCGCGCAACGTCTGCACGCCGACCTGCCTCGCCGCGAGCTGGCAGGAGGACGGCACCTGCTTCCCCGGCGCGTACGCCTGCGCGCCGCAGATCGAGGTGAGTGATCAGCTCGTCTTCGAGTGCCGCGACCGCTTCGACGCACGGCAGCCGGTCTGTCTTCCCTGAGCGGCGCGCGTCCGCGACGCCGGGGACCATGCGACGGGGGGCCCTTGGCGGCGGGCGACGACCGGCCTATGCTGCCCCCATGCGCCGCGCCTCCCCTGCCGCCGATCCCGCCACGCCCTCCCGGTCCCTCCCGCTGCTCGCGGGGGAGACAAAGCTCCTGGCGTTGCTGGCGGCCCGGAAGATCGATCTGGACGACCCCACGTCCCCGCCCTGGACCCTGGAGATCGACCCAACCCAGCGCTGCAACCTGAGCTGCGGCTTCTGCCCGTGGCGAGCGCGGCTACCGGACGCGGCGCTGCCGCCCGAGATCCTCCTGGCCACGGTCGCGGGCGCCGCCTCCCTCGGGGTGCGCGGCCTGATCTTCACTGGCGGGGGCGAGCCGCTCCTCCATCCGGCCCTGCCGGCGGCAGTGGACCAGGCCGTCGCGTGTGGGATGTCCGTCGGGCTGTACACCAATGGTACTTTGGTTACAAGAGAGCTGGCCCAGCGGCTGATCCCCGGCCTGGCCTGGGTCCGGCTGAACCTCCCCGCGGCCGACCCGCGCCGGTACCAGGAGCTCACCGGCCGGGACCTCTGGGCCGCCGCCTGGCAGGGTGCGGCGGAGCTGCTGCGGGCGCGGGGCGCGGCCTCCCGGCCCCGCGTCGGGCTGGGCCTGGTCGTGTCCGGACACCGCGGGGAGCAGCCCGACGACCTGGGACGCGAGCTGACGTCCCTCGCCCGGCAGGCCTCCCGGCTCGGCCTCGACTTCCTCCAGCTCAAGCACGACCTGACCCGGCTGGCGGACCCGGCCTATGGTCGCTGGTGGGACGAGCAGGTGCCCCGGGTGGCCGACAGGGTGCGGCAGCAGGTCCCCGGCCTGCCCCTGCTCGTGGCCGCCGGCGGCTACCGGGGCCAGGCCGCGCCGGCTCCCTGCCGGGTGGCCCTCCTGGCCCCGGCCGTGCGCGCGGACGGGCAGGTCGTGGCTTGCCGCTGGCTGCGGGATCGGGAGGACGCCCTCCTCGGCGATCTGCACCAGGTCACCCTGCCCGCGCTCTGGCACGGCGAGGCCGTGGCCGCCATGCGGCAGCGGCTGGCCCGGGACGGGTGCGCGGCGAGCTGCGCCTACCAGCGGTTCAACCGGCAGCTCGCGCAGGGGCGGCGAGCCCTCGACGAAGGGACCGGTGATGGCGATTTCCTTTGACCGATCGAGGGGTTCGGCCCTGCCGTCCGCAACCGCCTCGCCCGCGCCCCTGCTGCTCACGGGCGGCTCGGGGCGGCTGGGCCGGGCCTTGCAGACGCTCGTTTTCGCGGGCGGGCCGGGCGACGCGCGGCTGGTCGCCCCCTCCCGGGCGCTCCTCGACGTCACCTGCCCGGACAGCGTCCGGCGGGCCCTGGACCGCCATCGGCCCGCGCTGGTGATCCATGCGGCCGCGGTGGTCGGCTGGCGAGAGGCGGAGCGGGATCGGGCCCGGACCTGGGCCGTCAACGTCACCGGCACCGGCGTCGTGGTCGCGGCCTGCCGGGAGAGCGGCGTCGGGCTGCTGCACGTCTCGAGCCCCGCGGTCTTCGATGGGGTGCAGGGCCTGTACCGGGAGGAGGATCCCCCCTGCCCGGCCTACTACTACGGCGAGACCAAGCGGGCCGCCGAGGAGCTGGCCCTGTCCCTGCCGGACGCGCTCGTCGTGCGGCTCGACTTCTTCGACCCGGCGGAGCCCTTCAAGCATGCGGCCCTGCTCGGCGATCACTTCTGCAGCAAGCTGCCCGTCGCCGAGGCCGCGCGCCGGGTGCTGCTCGCCGTCCAGTTGGGGGCCCGCGGCCTGCTGCACGTCGGCGGGCCGCGCGTGGCGCTCGCCAGGCTGCTGCGGCCCTACTGGCCCGACCTCCCGGAGACGACCATCGCCCGCTCGCCCTTGCCCGACTTTCCCCGGGACCTCTCCCTGAGCACGGCCCGCTTCGATCGGCTCGTGGGCGCCACCGCGAGCCCCGCCCCGGAGGTGCTCCCGTGAGCCGGGTGCTGCTGATCAATCCGCCCTCACCCTTCTCGGCCGCCTCGCCCCCCCTCGGCCTGAGCTACCTCGCCGCGTCCTTGCTGGAGGGAGGCCACGAGGTCCAGGTCTGCGACCTGGCGGCCCGCTTCCCGCCCTCCCGGGAGGACCTGGTCGGGCTCCTCGAGGCCTGGCGGCCGGCCCTGGTCGGCGTCACCCTCTACACCGAGGTGGCCCTCGCGACCTACGACCTGGTGGCGACCCTGCCCCGGGGAGAGGCCCTCTGGGTCGCCGGGGGGGTGCACGCCACCGCGCAGCCGGCCGAACCGCTCCGCTTCGGCTTCGCGGTCACCGTGCGGGGGGAGGGGGAGCTGACCCTGCGGGAGCTCGCCGACCTCCTGGACCGGGGGACGAGCGGGCCGGACCTCCTGCCGGCGGTGCCCGGGCTGAGCTGGCGGGATTCGTCGGGGGAGCTGCGGGCCACCGCGGACCGACCCCGGCTGCAGGACCTGGACGCGCTCCCGCCGCCCCACCGCGCGGGCGCGCTCTTCCCGAGACGTTGGTACCTGCCCGACGGCGTCGGCTCCCTCGCGGTCTCCCTGCTGACGAGCCGTGGCTGCGCCGGCCGCTGCACCTTCTGCTCCAACGAGGTCACCGGACGGCAGCCCCGGCTGCACAGCCCGGCGCGCGTGCTCGCCGAGCTCTTGGCCTTGCGGCAGCGGGAGGGGCAGGTGACCTGCAGCTTCCACGACGACGCCTTCACCGCGGATCGTCCCCGGCTGCTGCAGCTCTGCCGGCTGTTCCGGGAGCAGTTGACGCCCCGCCCGGTCTGGTGGTGCGAGAGCCGGGTGGACGGCTTCGACGCGGAGATCGCCGGTCCGATGCGGGAGGCGGGCTGCCGGGCGGTCGCGTTCGGGGTGGAGAGCGGGGACCCCGGCGTCCTCCGGCGGATCGGCAAGCAGATCACCCCCGAGCAGGTCCTGGCGGCGTTCGCGGCGGCCCGGGGAGCCGGCCTGCTGACCCATGCCAACATCATGTTCGGCTTCCCCGGGGAGACCGAGGAGGAGCTCGGGCAGACCTTGCGGCTGATGGAGCGGCTCGCCCCCCACACCACCAGCTTCGGGGCGCTCGGGCTGCTCGTGCCCTACCCGGGCACGGCGATCTACCGCCGGCACGCGGTCGAGTACGGCTTCACGGAGTGGTGGCTGGACCGGCCGCGCGTGAGCCGGCTCAACCGCCCCTTCCTCGAGCTGGAGCAGGGCCTGACCACCGCCGAGCAGTGGCCCGCGCTGCAACAGCAGCTCGAGACGGCCCTGCTCGACGTGGATTTCTTCCGCTACCCCGATGGCGTGCGTCGCCGGATCGAGGAGGGGCTGGCCTTCCGGCGCGGTTACCGGCCGTGAGCCGGGTGGCCCGACCGGGGTCAGCCTCCCGGGCGGCTCACGAGGTACAGTCCCCAGGCCTCGATGGTCCCTTCGTCCCCCGGTGAGAGGTCCTGGAGCTGGAGCAGCCAGAGGCCCTCCGCCTCCTCGCCCGCGAGGTCGGTCAGGGAGCCCGGGCCGTCGGCCTGGCGGGTGTGGCCGAAGATCACCACGCCGAACGGGAGGTCGCCGCCCGTGCCGTTGTGCAGGCGGACCGCGGTGCCCAGGGGGCTGACCAGGGTCACCACCAGATCCCCCTGGTAGGGATGAGTCAGCTCGAGGTGGACCGCCACGGAGTCCAGGGGGCCCAGGGCGGGGGCCTCGAGGGCCAGGGTCAGCCCCGCCAGCTCGTCGTCGGGGATGGGCAGTCGGAGCAGGCCGCTGCCCAGGCCGTAGCCCTCCGGGAGCGAGCAGCGGCCGGCCACGCAGAAGCGCCCCTCGGCCGCGCAGTCGGCATCGGCGAGGCACTCGGGCGGGATGCAGCGCTCGTCGAGGCAGGTCGCACCCGGGGTCAGGCAGTCCGCGTCGGTCGCGCACTCGGGCACAACGCAGTGGAACTCGACGCAGCGGGCCTCGCCGGCACAGTCGCGGTGGCCGAGGCACTCCCCGTCGACGGCCGCGGTCAGCCGGAAGGGCCCGGAGGAGCGCAGGGCGTAGGCGTCGACGATCAGGTAGAAATCACCGGCCTCCGCGGCGGTGTAGGTGAGGGTCTCCTCGACGTTCTCCGGGCTGAGGTCGGCTCCGGCGACGCAGGTCGCCTCGGCCTGCTCGCAGTCCCGGACCAGGTACAGGGCGCCGTCCCACTCGGTCTCCAGCTTGGCGGTGAGCGTCTGGCCCCGCTCGAGGTGGACCACGAAGGGCATGTCGGGTCCCTGGGTCAGGCCCCGGGTACAGCCGTTGCGCGACAGGTCGTACTTGCTGTTGCCCGAGGTCTCCCGGTTGAAGACTCGTCCCTGGCCGATGGCTTCGGCCCCGAGGCACTGGTCGGGCCCCGCCGGTGGGTCCTGCTCGACCCGCAGCAGGAAGCTGCCGTCCGTGTCCGGCGCCGGCACCCCCGAGGCCACCAGCAGGTAGCTGCCCGGCTGCAGGCCGTTGACCAGCAGCGGCTGGCCCGGGGCGGCGCAGCCGAGCTCGGTGGGCAGCTCGCAGGAGCCGATCAGGGTCAGGCCGGGCCGGGTGGTGCCCTCGCTCCGGGCGGTGAGCAGGGACGGCTCCGTCAGCTCGAGGGAGTAGAAGATCTCGGGGAGTCCGGGCTCGGGGGAGCAGCTCGTCAGGGCCAGCTCGTCCCCGGCCCGCAGCAGGCTGCCCGAGACGGTGGCCGTGCCGTTGTTGAAGCGGATCGCCCGGGCGCCCGCGCAGAGGTCGTTGACCGGCGGCAGCTCCGGGACCGCGGTGGTCAGGCGCACGGACGCGGAGCTGCCCGCCTCGGCGGTGCCACCCTCGACCACGACCGCGTACTGCCCCGCGGGCAAGGCGGCGAGGTGCAGGGTGCCCGCCCCCTGCCGGCAGGCCAGCTCGCTCGCGGGCTCGCCGCAGACCGTGCGCAAGGCGAGGGTGGCGTCCGGGTCCTCCGGCTCGTCGAGGGTCAGATCGATGGCCTGCTGTTCGGCCAGCTCGAAGGTCAGGAGGGTCTCCGGGATCGCGGCGGCCGTTGCGCCAGCGGGGCCACAGCCGTTGGTGGTGAAGCCCTCGCCCGCAGTGGTGGCCTCCCGCGAGACGTCCGCGACGAGCGGGGCGGCCGCGGCGCAGCGCGCCGTGACCGCCGGCGGGACCAGGGCCACGAGCAAGGCGTAGGGCCCTGCGCCGCCGGTCACCTCCAGGAAGATCTCCCCGGCCGGGAGCTCGGGGCGGAGCAGCTCCCGGCCCTGCAAGGTCGGCGCACCTTCGTTGAGGTAGAGCCCGAGGGTCGGGTTGCCCGTGAGCTGCGTGCTGTCGAGGCGAGCGACCAGGTCGGCGCCCCCCTCGGGGACCTGCAAGGCGAACCAGTCCGCGTCGCCGGCGCAGAGGCGGCCGGCCAGCAGCCCCGGTGCGATGTGCCGGGCCCGGGGCCGCACGTCGTCCCCGCCGCCTCGCTCGCCCTCGTCGTCCGGGCAGATGCCACCCGGGACGAGCCGGGCGTCGAGCAGGTAGGCCCCCTGATCCGCCGGCCGTCCCGTGATCCGCAGCTCGACGATGGTGTCGAGGGTGGCGAAGGGCCAGACGACCCGCTCCACCGGGCCCGCCTGATCGCCGTGCGCGAGGAGCTCGTCGGTCCGCACCTCGTGGAGGGCGAGCCGGGGGTCGAGCTCGGCGTTGCCCGCACCGCTCACCACGACGAGCAGGCCGCTGCCGCCGGGCACGGCGAAGCGTACCCGATCCCGCTCGCCGGCGCAGAGGCTGCGGTCGTACAGGCGCGGTGCGAGCACGGGCGCCGTGGCCGGCTCGTCATCGGGCTCGAAGGGATCCGCGGGGCAGGGCTCCCGCGGCAGGCACGCGGCGTCCTCGCAGCTTCGTCCGGGGAGGCAGTCATCGTCGTTCAGGCAGGCCGCCGGCTCGACACACGCGGCCTCGCCGTCGACCGGCTCGCAGAGCTGGCCCCCGGTGCAGTCCGCGGCGGCCTCGCAGGCGTGGCAGCGCGCGTCGGCGCCGCACACCCGGCCGGCGAGGCAGTCCTCCTCGCCCGCGCAGCGCCAGGGTTCCAGGCACGCGCCGTCGGGGCCGCAGACCAGGCCGCCAGGGCAGGGGGTGTCCCCATCGCAGGCCGGTGGCGTGGCCGGGACGCAGCGCCCGCGTTCGCCCCGGCAGACGTTGCCCGGCAAGCAGCTCGCCGAGGTCTCGCACCCCGCGGTCTCCCGGCAGCGCCCCGTGGGGACGTGGCACCAGGTCGCGCCCGGGCACGCGGCCTCGCCGTCGCAGGGCTCCTGGCAGCCACCGTTCAGGCAGATGCGCCGGCCGTGGCAGTCCAGGTCGGCGAGGCAAGGCGACGGCTCTCGGCACTCGCCGGCCACGCACTGCTGCCCCCCGGGGCAGCCGTCGCGCTCGCAGCCACCGAGGCCCTGATCCAGGGGGCCGAGATCGGGGAAGAAGATGTCCGGCTCGGCAGGACCGAGGTCCGCGGGCGAGCCGCTGTCGGGAGTCCCCTGATCGGTGCCGAGGTCGGCCGGCGGGTGGCCGGTGTCCGTGGGGCCCAGATCCGCAACCTGTACGTCCGCGAGGCCGCTGTCGCCGGAGTGGCCCTCGCCTTCTCCCTCGCCTTCACCACCGCCGTCGCAGCCGGCAGGGAGCAGCGAACCGACAAAGAAAAGGGAGATCACGACTCGATGAGCGCGCATGGGCGCATCATAGGCAGAGGTCGAGGTGAATGCAACGTGCTGGGGGGCGGCTCAGCTCTCGGTCGTGCCGGGGGGCGCCGAGTCCACTGGTACGGAAGGACCAAGTCCGGCGATCCAGCGCCGGGTGTACGCGGCGGCGGTGTCGTAGGAGAGGCGCAGGTCCTCGAGGATGTGCCGCTCCACTGCGGCCCCGACCCCGAAGAGCCGGACCTCGACCTCCAGATCGACCTCGCGCAGGCAACGGCCGGGGGCGGCGGGCAAGATGCGGTAGCCGCCCGCGATGCGGATCTTCCCGGGGAGGACGTTGGGGAAGACCCGGAACTCGTAGGTGAGGGCCCGGCGATCGTAGAGCGCCTCCTCCCGGTACTCCACCGCCTCGACGCCCAGCGCCCGCTTCACCGGACCGGGCAGGTCGCGGATCGGCCGCTTGATGCGCACCTCCCGGAGCCGGTCACCCTCCTCGTGCCGCTCCAGCACCTGCACCTCCCGGAAGCGCAGCTCCCGGTACAGGCCCTCGTGGTACGCGGGGTGGAAGTAGATCGCCGTGGAGAAGAAGGCCTCCGGCGTGCAGGCGAACTCGTGACGGGTCGTGAAGCGCATGATCCGACTCATGGGGCGCTCGACGCCGGCCGTCAAGGGGGGGCACGACGTCGGGGACCGCGCCCGCCAGCGGCGGTGGCTCGGGGGCGCGCGTCTGTTGGAGGGCGGGCGGCACCAGCGAAGTGTTGTCTTTGGGGACGAGGTGTGCTTATGTAGGCAATGTAAGTCGAGCGCCGCGAAGGAGCAGCGGGTTGCAGCAGCAGACATGGGAGGGAGCCCCGAGCGCTCCCGAGAGTCTCCGGCTCCGGGAGCCGTCGAGCCCGCGGCTGGCCGCGGCCACCGGTGTGACTGGCCGCCGGGAGGGTTCGCCGGGCACCCGGTCCCCCGATCCGGCCGCCGGGTGTCGGCGAGCGAGCGTGGCTGCCGCCCCGCTCCTCCTCGTCGAGCCGGACCTCCGCCTGCGCGCCACCCTGGCGGCCACCCTGGAGGAGCGGGGGCATCGGGTGCTCGTGGCCGCGAGCGGCCAGGAGGCGGTGGCCCTCCTCGAGGGGAGCCGCGCCGAGCTGGTGCTCTTCGCCCAGGAGCAGGAGGAGCGCGGCCCGGCGCTGGTGGAGGCGATGCGGCGGACCCGGCACCGCCCCGAGATCCTGGCCATCGGTCCGGCCAGCCGTGGCCAGCTCGTGCGGGACCTGTTGCTCGCCGGGGCGAGCGATTTCCTCGCGCGGCCGCTGCACCTGCAGCAGCTCCACCTCACGGTGGACCGGCTGCTCGCGCAGCGTCGCCAGCGCCGGGAGAGCCTGCGGCTGGAGGAGATGGTCGCCCTGTACCGGGTCTCCGAGCGGCTCGACGGCAGCCTCGAGCTGGAGACCTTGCTGCGGGTCCTCGCGGAGGGCGTCCTGGAGCTGACGGGCGGCAGCGGTGCCCGGGTCGTGCTCGCCCTGCCGGGAGCCCTGCGCGAGACGGTGGTCGCCGGGACCTTCCCCGGCGGGGTCGAGGTGGCCGCGGTCGGCGGGGTCGAGGTGCGGCTGCAGGCTGGCGAGTCGTACCTCGGCAGCCTCGCGGCCCTGCCCGCCTTCCCGGACCAGCCCCTCGATGAAGGGCATCGTAAGGCCTTGATCTTGTTGGCCGCGCGTGCCGCGAGCCTGCTCGAGAACGGCCGCCTCGGCAACCAGCTCGGCCTCGTCTTCCGGGACACCGTCGCCGGGCTCGCGGCGGCGCTGGAGGCCAAGGATCGCTACACCAAGGGCCACTCCGACCGGGTCCGGGTCTACGCCCGGCTGCTGGCCGAGCGGCTGGAGCTGGACGACGAAGCGGTCCGGCAGGTCGAGCACGCGGCCGGGCTACACGACATCGGCAAGCTCGGCGTCCACAACGACGCGCTCAACAAGGGCGCGCCCCTGACCCCGGCCGAGCTGGACGGTCTGCTGGACCATCCGGTGCGGGGCGCGGCGATCCTCGAGCAGGTCACGTTTCTGCGCGAGCTGGTCCCCGCGGTGCGCCATCACCACGAGCGCTGGGACGGCTGCGGCTACCCCGACAAGCTGGCCGGCTTCCAGATCCCCCTGGCCGCACGGATCCTCGCGGTCGTCGATGCGTACGACGCGATGACCTCCGATCGGCCCTACCGCCGGGCGGTGCCCCACGCGCACGCGGTGGCCGAGCTCCGGCGCGGGAGCGGGACCCAGTTCGATCCGGAGCTGGTGGAGCTGTTCCTCGGGGCGCTGGAGAGCTTCCGGGAGGCCTGTCAGCGGGCCGGGCAGTGGGTGGCCGACTGAACCGGGGCCGTGCGGCTCAGGGCTGGCGGGGCGCGCCCATCCCGATCCGGCGTCCCAGCTTCGGGATCAGATCGGAGGGGAACCGCTGCTCGGGCTCCCAGCCCACCTCGACCACGGGATCCTCCGGCCGGGCGCGCCGGGGCACGGGCCCGGGCTGCCAGGGCTCGACCTGGGCGGATCCTTCCGTGATCCCGTAGCGTCGGTCGGTGCCCGGCAGGGTGAGCGCCTGCCGCTCGCCGGAGGGCCAGGAGACCTCCGCCGTGATCGTCGCCGCGTCTGCGGGCAGGCCGAAGGTCAGCACCGTCGAGGACTGGGAGACGTAGCCGTGCGCGCTCTGCACGGTGCGGAGCTGACGCCCGCCGCGGCCATCGTCGAGGATCACCCGGGCGCCGTACGCGTCCCGGTTGGAGCGGACCCCCCGGAGCTGGAGCTGCACCCAGCCGCGGCCCGCCCGCTCGAAGTCGTTGCGCCAGACGGTGGCGTGGCAGTTGTAGCCGTTGGTGACCAGGTCCTCGTCCCCGTCGCCGTCGAAGTCGAACAGGGCCCCCGCCCGGACCGAGCGGGCGAAGGGCTTGTTCCAGAGACGGTAGCGCTTCAGGTGATGCCCGAGGGCCACGTCGTCCAGGCCCCGGGCGACTCCCTCCTCCCGGAACCGGGCCCCGCCCTGGTTCATCAGCAGGGCGTGGGGCCACCACTCCCAGGGGAAGCCCATCCCCGAGGGGACGAAGACGTCGAGGTCGCCGTCGAGGTCGAAATCGCCGGGCTGCGCCCCCCAGGGCCAGAAGCTCTCCACGCCGGCCTCGGCCCCCACCTCGGTGAAGGAGCCGCGGCCGTCGTTGAGCAGCAGCCCGTTGCCGTAGACCGCCCGCTGGTTCTTGGGCAGGGAGCGCAGCAGGGCCAGGTCGTCCGTGCTGAGGTTATAGTCGAACATCCCGAACGGAGTGGGATATCGGACCTGGGCCCGGATGTACCGGACCGGGAAGTCGACGTCCATCCACATGTCGGAGTGCATGTCCGCGACGAACAGGTCGAGGTCGAGGTCGTTGTCCAGGTCCGCGATGGCTGCGCCCATCGCGCCATAGGGAGTCGCCGGAGTGCGCTGCTGCGTCTCGTTGCGGAACCGCTTCCCCTGCTGGTTCATCAGCAGGAGATCCTCGCCGTACATGTTGGCGACGTACAGATCGACGAAGCCGTCCCCGTCGAGGTCGTCGGCCGCGACGTCTCCGCCCCAGCCCGTGTCCTCCAGGCCCACCCGGCGGCTCTCGTCGACGAACACGCCCTGGCCGGTGTTGCGGAAGAACTGGTCGGTCTCGCCCTTCTCCAGCCCGTAGTAGAGGCCGAGCCCGCTGCCCGCGTAGTACTTGTTCTCCGGGTCCTGCTGATCGGTGGTGAACTTGCCGACGTTGACGATGTACAGGTCCAGGTCCCCGTCGTTGTCCGCATCGAAGAAGGTCGCCGAGCCGCTGTGCATGATCCCGCCGCCGAGGCCGGAGGCCGCGGTCACGTCCTGGAAGGAGCCGTCGCCCCGGTTGCGGAAGAGCAGGTTCCCGCCGCGGTAGGAGGTCACCAGCAGGTCGGGGAAGCCGTCCCCGTCGACGTCGCCGAACGCGCCGCCCGCACAGACGCGATCGCCGACGCCGACGCCGGCCCAGAGGGTGACGTCCTCGAAGGTGCCGTCGCCGAGGTTGTGCCAGAGGCCGTTGAGGCCCATCTGGTTGATGAAGTAGACGTCGGGCCAGCCGTCCATGTCGATGTCCCCGACGAGCAGACCGGAGCCGTGGTTGTACTGGTTCGCCAGGAAGGTGTAGCCCTGCTCCCGCTCCAGGAAGTCGTGGCGGAAGGAGATCTTCGTCCTCGCGGTGGCGTCGACGAAGCCTGGCTGGCGGGTGACCTGCTCGGGAGCCGGGCCGAGGGGGACCCCGAGGTCGGGCATGTCGTCCGGCAGGGCGCGCGCCGCGGTCCCGGGGGCCGGTGCGTCGAGCAGCCCGGGCAGCAGCAGCAGCAAGGCCAGCACCGCACCCAGCCCGGTCAGCAGCAGCAGGGTCGTCCACGGGCGCCGCCGCGTGGCTGTGGGCCGAACGTCATGATCTCGGTGACGTCCGGGGTCCTTTGGTTTGTGCGGGGCGGGGGCCCGGGCCACTCTCTCTTCCTCCGTGCGGGGCACGCTGCCCGAGGCGAGCTTAGCAGGTCGACCCTGGGCTGTCTGCTCGTTCCGGGGGCGGGCCGGATGGCAGAAACGGCGTGTGGTTCGGACCGAAGACCGGGGGTGTCAGGTGGAGCAGCCGGGCGATGGCCGGCTCGCGGGCGAACTCCCGCTCCAGGAAGTGGCGAGCCTGGCGGCGATCCCAGCCACCCGCCGTGGAGAACGAGCGGTACAGGGTCAGGTCGCAGTCCGCGCCGGGCAGGGGCTGGGTGGTCACGTCCTCCTCCGGAGGGCTGCCCACGGGCAGGTTGAGCAGGGAGGTGTTCATCCCGACCAGCCCGTCGGCGTGCTCGGCCACGAACCTCGAGGTCTGGAGCGCGTCGTCCCGGGTCTCCCCGGGGACGCCGAACATGACGTAGAGGTAGACGGGGACCCCGGCCGCGGCCAGGGCCCGCAAGGCCGCCGCGGCCTGGCCGAGGTCGATCCCCTTGCGCAGCCGGGTCAGGACCCGATCCGAGCCCGATTCGAGGCCGAGCTGGAGCAGCCGGCAGCCGCTCTGCCGGAGCTGGTGGCAGAACTCGGGGCGGGTGAGGTCGGGGTGGAAGCGGGCGAAGCCGTACCAGGGCGGCAGCCCGGGGGCGGCGGCGAGCGTGCGCAAGGCCAGGGGAGGGATCGCGCTGTCGCCGAGGTGGATCAGGCCCGCGCCGTGGGCGCGCGCCAGGAGGCGCAGCCGCTCCGCCAGCTCTGCGGGGGGCGTGGGGTGGAACGCGCTGACCGCGAGCGCCTCGGGGCAGTAGCGGCAGCGGCCCCAGACGCAGCCGCGGCTGGTCACCAGGGGCGCGATCCGGGTCGGGGCGAGGTACAGCTCCCAGGGCATCCCGGTGTAGTCGGGCAGCGGCAGGTGGTGGTCGTCTTCGTCGTCCGCGGGGAGGCCGAGCCAGCGGAGGAGCGCCGCGATCCCGGCCTCGCCGACGACCTCGTCCACGGCCGGCCGCAGCCCGTCCGGCGGCAGCCGACCTTCCCAGCAGCGGACCAGCCCGCCACCCAGCAGGATCGGCGTGTCGCCGAGTCGTTCCCGCAGGTGCCCGGCCAGCCGCAGGGCCGGCAAGGCCTGATGCAGGTAGTTGACCGAGAGGCCGACGACCCGGGGGCGGGCCTCGGCGACGCGGGACACCAGCCGTGCGAACTCGCGGTCGAAGACGCTGCCGTGGGGGTCGGCCGCGGCGGCGCGCAGATCCCGGCTGGAGAGGGGCGTGCGCTGCTCCTCCTGATAGCTGGCGAGCCCGAGCCGGCTCCGCTGGGGGGCGAGCTCTCCCGCCCGGGAGAGGAGCTGCCCCAGCTCGGCGACCGCTTGCCAGTACAGGTTGCGATCCTCGTAGCCGGCCGGGGTGCGCAGCCGCGTCAGGCTCAGGGGGAGCTTGCCGAGGGCCTTGCGCTGGGCGATCGTGCCGACGTCCGCCGGTCGCAGGGCCTCCAGCACTCCGTGCAGGCACTCGACCGCGGCGTCGAGGCAGAGGACCTCGACCCCGCGCCGTCGCAACCCCGCCGCCAGGGTCGCGATCCCGATGGGCGGCTCCGTCGGGAGGGCCACCGGGGGGTGGATCAGCACGACCTCCGCCAAGTCTTCCTCCTACCACGCGGGGCTGACCCCCGAAGTTCCCTTCCTTCCGGGCTTGTGCTACAGAGCGACGAGCCCAGGGGCAAGGAGGTTGTGTCTCGTGACCAGCGAAATCAGCTCCACCTACTACGCTCGCCACGCCGCCGCCATCCGGCGGCTCGCCGCGGCCGCGTTCGCCCGGGGCGACGCGGAGCCCGTGCTCGCGGCCATGCGGGAGCACCTGCGGATCGATCCGGTCAGCGGTGAGCTGCGTGAGGCCCGCACCGCCCGGAACGAGCTGGTTCGCCTGTACTTCCACTTCCTGCGGGACAACGAGCGGCTGCCCCTCGCCGGGCAGCTCCGGGTCGAGGAGATCCGGCTCGTGTGGGAGACGCTGCTGGCCTTCTTCAGCGACGACGACGTGGGGCAGGACAAGATCGGCCAGGTGTTCCGGCTCGTCCAGCGCAAGATGGAGCAGGGGCACATCGGTCAGGCCTGGAACGTGCTGAACATCTTCGACTATCAGCGCAACGTCCGGGTCGACAACGAGCGCAACCTCTTCCTCGAGGAGATGGGGCTGCTCTTCGCGAAGCGGTCCGTGGAGGAGTCGGCGCGCCCCGTCCCTCCGGAGCTGCGGGAGCTGCTCCGGGCGGCGGCGGCGGATCTGACCCGCTTGCCGGCGGCCCTGGAAGGGCTCGCCCGGGACCTCGGCCTTCAACTCCACCTCCTCGCACCCGACGCCGAGGAGGCCGCCGCCTGGGCCGCGATCTGGCCGACGGAGACCGGCGAAAGCGAGGCCCCGGCCGCGGCGAGCGCGGGCTCGCCCGCGGCGAAGAACGGCCACCAGGCCCTGCTGACGCGCAAGTGGCGAATTCCAAAGGAATTTCCCGCCGAGGTCGGGGAGTCCACCCGGGCCGACCTGCTCGACCCCCTCGCCGTGGCGGGGGTCTGCGATGCCCTGCTCAAGGGGGTCTACTTCCTGATCCTCGTCACCGAGAACACCGGCTTCGAGGAGTTCTTGGTGACCTTCCTCGGCTGGCTGCGGGGCTTTGCCGGTGACGAGGTGATGCGCTCCTTCAGCCTCTTCCACTCGCAGCTCACCCTCGAGGAGAAGACGGTCAACGAGGCCCTGGAGGGGCTGCTCACCACGGAGCCGCTGAGCAAGCTGTCCGCCCGGCTGGGGCAGCTCGAGGGCCCCGAGCTCACCGCGGGCCTGCGACGGCTGCTGCAGGGCTGGGCCGACCAGGAGCTCGGCGAGCTCGCACCCGGGGATTACTCCCTCAACGGGCTACTGTTCTGCGAGGCCGGCGGCCTGGTCTTTCCGAAGCCCGAGCTGGCCTGGCGCCTGCACCGGATCCTCTAGCTCGCCAGGCCGGCGCGGAGGCCGGCATCCACCAGGTCGGCGCGGCGGCCGGCATCCACCAGGCCGGCGCGGAGCCAGCCGACGGGTCGCCAGGAGAGGAGGAGGGTCCGGGGCTCGAGGAATGCGGGCGGTAGCGGGCTCGTCAGCGGCTACGGCGTCGCAGCCGCAGGGCGCCGACGAGGGCGAGGATCCCCAGGGCACCGGTGGGATCGGGGTCGGCGCCACCGCATCCGCCCGCGAGCTCCTCGTCCAGCTCCTCGTCGGTCGGCGCGGCCTCGTCGCTGCCCAGGGCTTGCCGCAAGGCCTTCAGACCGTCCCCACCCCCGCGCGGCGGGCCGATGACTGACGAGCCGGTGGTCCCGTCGCCCTGCTCACCGTCCGCGTCGTCGCTGCCGGAGCCGAGGACCGGGCTCGGCGCGGGCCCGCCCTTGGGCGGCGGACCAGGGTTCGGGGCCTTGGGCTTCGGCGTGTTGAGCGTCGGCAAGGGGACGTGCAGGGTCGGGCCACTGACCGTGTTCCCCTCCTCGTCCTCCTGGCCGCTGCCATCATCACCGTCGCCGATGGGCCGGTACTTGATGATGATGACGGCAGAGTCCGCCGTGCTGGTCCAGCAGAGCAGCATCACCACCGCGAGCAATCCGGTGACGAGCTTCATCATGCCACCTCCCGAGCCATTCCTGCCCTCTTTCGCAGGCAGGCCAGGGTCAGTCCGAAGAACGTTGTCCCCGAGCCCCGTTCGATCCCCAGCAGCAGCTCATCGATGAGGCGCTGGGTCTTCTGCCACCCGCGCTCGTCGACGAGCGTGCGTAGCTGATAGATCAACGAGCGCGCCTCCCGCTTCAACGCGCGCTCCTCGTCCCGCTGCCGGGAGGCCTCGTCGAGCCGCCAGAGCGCCCGCTCCCGCGGCGTCGTCAGCCCGGCCGGAGGCGGGGTCACCGTGCCGTAGACCAGCACCGTCGCCAGGTACCGCGGCTCGCCGGGAGCCGGCGCCGGGAGCCGACCGAGCGCCTCACCGAACCGGGCGACCGCGCCCTGCTCCAGCCCGCCGATCCCGGTGGCGTCGAGTAGGCCCTTGGTCTCACGGAGGACCCCGTCCGGGGTACCTCCGGCCAGGACCGGAGTGAGGGAGGGCAGCACCTGGTCCCGCAGGAAGTCGAGTCCAGCCTCCTGCCGCAGCAAGGCGTAGGTCGCCGAGCAGGCGCAGTATCCGCTGCCCTGCGCCTCGACGAGGCCGGCGGCCAGCAGCTCGGCGAGGCGCTCGCACACCGCCGCCGGGCTCTCGCCCACCTGGGCCGCCAGCTCCTCCAGGGAGCGGGGGTGACGGTCGAGGGCCATCACCAGCGGCGCATGGTCGAGCACGAGGTCATAGGCGATCTCGTCTTCGAGCGGCTGCGGTCGGGTCGGTGCGGAGAGGTCGCGGTTCATCGCTCTCCCCCCTCGGCGCCCTCGCCGACCACCTCGTGGAAGATCGCCCAGGCGACGCTCTTGGTCGGTATCTGCCAGGACTCGCTGCCGAAGAACCGTCGGAAGTCCGACTGCGTGTGGGAGCCGCTGACGAGCCACAAGGCGACCCGGGAGAGGACCCGGACGCGCTCCGTGACCTGCTGGTAGGAGAGGCGGGCTCCGTCTCCTTCGCGCGTCACGAGCTGCTGGACGACCTGGCAGTAGGCCTCGAGGGTCTGGCGCGGGACCGCGTGCCGCTCGGCCAGCTCGATCAGGAAGGCCTCGTCGATGGCCGCGGGCAGGCCCGTGGCCAGCTCGGCGAGGTCCCGGGAGGCCTGCAGCTCGTTCAGCGCGGCGAGCGAGTCGACGCCCAGGCAAGGCAGCAGGGCCTCGGAGGAGATCCGATCGAGCAAGGTGCCGCTGGCCAGGCCGGCGCGGACGATCTCGTCGATGATGTCCCGGAGCTCGGCCACCGAGGCGATCTGCCGCTGCTCCATGGCCTGGCGCAGGTCGGACAGCGCCCGGCGGGTGAACTGCAAGGAGCGACCGGGGCAGTGGGTCCGGGCGGCCTCGTGGAGGAAGTGGGCCGCCAGCTCCTGGATCTCCTTGCCCCGGAGGCAGAGGGGCTCGAGGACGAGGGGCTCGGGGAGCTGCGCGGCGAGCGCGGGGCCGAGCTGCCCCTCCCGGGCCAGCCGGGTCGGGTGATCGTCGGCGATCAGCACCAGCACCGGTGCGGCCGCGGGCAGGGTGGGCTCCTCGGCCCGGTGGCGCAGCAGGTCGCCGAGGCCCTCCTGGGAGCGGTTCGTGAGCTGCTCGATGCCGTCGAGCACCAGGGTGCCGTCCGCGGCCAGGTCGAGCAGCCCCTCCCGGGAGGGGAGCCGCTCGAGGATCCGCCGGGAGGCCGCGCAGTCGATGGCGATGAGCTCGCCGTTCCGCTGCAGGGTCGAGGCGGTGACCTCGTGGACGAGCCGGCTGACGAGGGTGCGGCCGCTGCCCGCCTGGCCCGTGAGCAACACCGGCGGGCGGCCCC
Organism: Myxococcota bacterium; assembly: GCA_034005005.1. Lineage (GTDB taxonomy): Bacteria > Myxococcota_A > JAVEVO01 > JAVEVO01 > JAVEVO01 > JAVEVO01. The sequence goes on along the minus strand of JAVEVO010000002.1, from coordinate 71,356 downwards.
GGGGCAGGAGCAGCCGGGACGGGAGCTGGTCCGCGAGCTGGCCGATCAGGGCCTCGCCGACCAGCCCGAGGCGTCGGCAGTGCTCCTGGATGACGGGCCGCTTCTCGTCCACGATTAGCAAGTGTGACGGGGAGGAGGACCGAAATCAAGGATCACCGACCGGGCCCGGGTTCGTTCTGACGAACCTGGCGCACGCGTCCGCTTGACGCCGGACTCCGGGCCGGGGGATCCTCGGGCCGACCTCCCCGGGGGGCGACCCTGGGAGGGGTGACCGCGACCGTCGCGGTCCCTGCCCGTGGTCCGTGATCCAGGAGGCGCGGATGTCCGGTGGCCGCAGGCGCGTGGTGCTCGTCGGGGTCGGCGGTCTCGGGAGTGGCAGCGCGCTCGTCCTCGCCCGGGCCGGCGTCGAGGAGCTGGTCCTCGTCGATCCCGACCGGCTGGAGCCCAGCAACCTGGGGCGGCAGGTGCTCTATCGCCAGGAAGACCTGGGCGCGTACAAGGCCGAGCGGGCCGCAACCCGATTGATGAAGGCCTTTCCGGGAGTGCGCGGCCTCCCCCGGGTGACTGCGCTGGAGCCGGGCAACGCGGCCCGCCTGCTGGCGGGGGCGGACCTGGTCGTCGATGGGCTGGACGGCTTCGGCAGCCGGCTGGTCCTCGCCGACGCGTGCGGTGCGGCCGGGATCCCCCTCGTGCACGCCGGCGTGCTCCGCTTCGGCGGCCAGGCGCTCACCGTGCGGCCCGGCCGGACCGCCTGCTACCGCTGCCTGCTGCCCGAACCGCCTCCGCCCGGGGAGGGGTCCGATCCCGCCCGCGAGGGCGTCCTCGGGGCGCTCGTCGGCCTGTTCGGCGCGGTCGAGGGTGCGGAGGCGCGGCGCGTGCTCGCGGGGCAACCCGGGATCCTGGAGGGCCGGCTCTGGGCCCTCGACCTGCTCGGCCGCCAGTCCTTGCTCCTCCCCCTCGGGCGCGACCCCGACTGCCCGTCTTGCGGTAAAATTGAAAAAAGATACAAATACTACCCGAATGGCTCTGGTCCGGCCTCCGGACCAGCTCCCGGGTCGGTCCCGGCCTCGTCCGGGCAGCCACGGTCGGCTCGTCGCGCCCGCTACCAGCGGCAGATCCGGCTGCGGGAGGTCGGGGAGGCCGGGCAGGCGCGCCTCGACCGCGCCCGGGTGCGGGTCCTCGGCGCGGGCCCGGGCTCCTGGACCGCGGCCCTGTACCTGGCGGCGGCGGGGGTGGGACGCCTGGAGGTCGAGGATCCGGCGGCGGACCTGGACGATCTGCGCGGCCTCAACCCGGAGATCGTCGTGAGCCCCGCCACCGACTCCCGGGAGGAGACGCTGGACGTGGACCCGTGCGCCGCCTGGGGCTTGCTTCCCGCCCCCCTCGCGCCGCCGATCCCCGAGCTGGCCGGCGCCGCGGCTGCGGCCGAGGCCTTGCTGCACCTCCTCGGCCTGGCCTGAGCGAGCCGGGGAGGGGCCGGGGGTGCCGGGGCCTCGGCCCCCCGGCCCGGGGGCGCCGTGGGTCAGAGGCGCCGGTAGACCCCGACGACGACCCCGATGACCATGGACTGCCGGAACTCTCGCCGGTGGACGTAGATCGGCTGCATCGCCGGGTTCGACGGCTGGAAGCGGACCCGGTCGCCCTCGGGGTAGAAGCGCTTGACGGTCGCCTCGTCCTCGATGAGCGCGACGACGATGGTGCCCGGGGTGGCGCTCGACTGCTTGCGGATGAAGACGAAGTCCCCGTCGAAGATGCCGTCGCCGATCATGCTGTCGCCCTGGACCCGCAGGCCGAAGATCGCGTGGTTGTCGGGCAGCAGGGTGCGGTCGATGAGCACCCGGTCCTCGACCTGCTCGGTGGCGAGGATCGGCTGGCCGGCCGCGACCCGGCCGAGGATGGGCACCTCGACGAGCTGCGTGTCGAGGAGCGGGCGGAGCTCGACGACCTCGGCCGGCAAGGGCTCCGCCGCCCGGACCGGCAGATCCTGGTCGTCGAGCGCGGGGGCCGCGGGCGGTCGGACGACGCTGGCGGACAGCTTGCCGGCCGGGCGCTCCCGCCGCAGGGGGGCGCGCCCGAGCAAGGCCAGACCCTCCCGGGTGGGGAGGATCGTCCGCGACGTGTGGCCGCGGCTCTGGAGGTAGCCCTTGCGGATCAGGGCCTTCACGTGGTCGCTGACCCCGTTGGTGCTCTGGATGCCCAGGGCCTGGCCGATCTCCCGCAGGGTCGGTGGGAAGCCCTGCGCCTCGAGGGTGGTGACGATCTGCTCGAGCACCTGCCGCTGGCGGTCCGTGAGCCCCTTCATGACTCGCTCCTTCTGGCGACCGGCCCTCCTGGCGAGCCGGGTGGCTGTTCAGCAGTTCAGCCCTGCTCCTCCGTACGGTACTGAACGCGCACCCAGGTGTCAAACTTTCAGTGTCTGCCGGGTGTCCGGGGCCGCGTTCACGTCCGGGCCCCCGCCCCCGCCCGGCGTTGTGGGAGGCCCCCGGGCGGGTGCCGGAGCCTCCGGAGGCGATCTTCCGGTTGACAGCCCCCGGCTCTTCCACTACATGAGCGCACTCGGGTTCCTGGCCGACGGGGAGACCCCCGGCCGTTGTCCAAGGCGAGGCGAGCCGTGGAACGCTCCACGGGTCCTGAGGAAGGCTCATGTACGCGATCATCCGGACTGGCGGGAAGCAGTACCGTGTCGCCGAGGGCGACCGGCTGAAGGTCGAGAAGCTCGAGGCGGGCGAGGGCGCCAAGCTCGAGTTCCTGGACGTGCTGATGGTTCGTGACGACAACCGCATCAAGGTCGGCAAGCCCGCGGTCGCTGGCGCCTCCGTCCTCGCCGAGGTCGTGGAGCAGGGCCTCCATCGCAAGGTGCGCGGCTTCAAGCTCCGTCGCCGCAAGGGCTACCGCCGTAAGTTCGGCCATCGTCAGCCCTACACCGAGGTCCAGATCACGAGCATCCAGGCCCTCTGAGGCTCGCATGCGCTTCCGGGGCGCTGCCCTGGGAGGCACCCTGATGACTAGCCCACCCTCTCCCCCTCCGCCACGCGACCCGCTCGCGAGCGCGCGGTCGCCACTCGCGCCGGGCCTCTCGGGTGCGTCCGCCGGTGAGACGCCGAACTCGTCGCCATCCAGCGCCTCGGCCGGGGCTCCGGCGCAGCCGACCCCGACGGAGCGTGACGCGCGCTTCGTCGACGAGGTCACCCTGACCGTCGAGAGCGGCGCCGGCGGCAACGGGCTCGTCGCCTGGCTGCGCTCCAAGCGGCAGCGGCTGGGCGGGCCTGCCGGCGGCAACGGCGGCAACGGCGGCAGCGTCGTCTTCGTCGCGGACGAGGGGCTGTCCACCCTCCTCGATCTCAAGCACCGGCGCCTGCTGCGTGCGCCCCGGGGCCGTAGTGGCGGTCCCAACAACCGCACCGGCGCCGCGGGAGAGGACCTGCTGGTGCGGGTCCCGGTGGGGACGCTGATCGCCGATCGGGCGAGTGGGGAGCTCCTCGCGGACCTCACGGTCAGCGAGCAGCGCCATGTCGCGGTGCGGGGCGGCCGGGGCGGCCGGGGCAACCACTCCTTCACCTCCTCCACCCGCCGGGCTCCGGATTTCGCCGAGCCGGGCGAGCCGGGGGAGGCGCGCGATCTGCGGCTGACCCTCAAGCTGCTGGCCGACGTCGGGATCGTCGGGTTCCCCAATAGCGGGAAATCTACCCTGATCTCGAAGATCTCCAATGCTCGACCGAAGATCGCCGACTATCCCTTCACCACCTTGGTGCCCAACCTCGGCGTGGTCCGGTACCACGACCGGGACATCGTGGTCGCCGACATCCCCGGGCTGATCGAGGGCGCGGCGGAGGGCGCCGGGCTCGGCGTGCGCTTCTTGCGGCACGTCGAGCGCTGCGCGCTCTTCCTCTTCCTCCTCGACACCGACTGCGTCCGCCCCGACCCGCGGCAGAGCCTGTCGCTCCTGGAGGACGAGCTCCGGCGGTACAGCCCCGAGCTCGCGAGCCGGCCGCGGATCGTCGCGCTGAACAAGGTCGACCTGCCCGAGGTCCGGGAGCAGATCGTCCCGCTGCAGCAGGAGCTCGCCGGGCGGGGGCTCACCCTCGTGCCGATCTCCGCGGTGACCGGCGAGGGCATCGCCGAGCTGCTCCTCTTGCTCGCCACGCGGCTGGCCGCACCCGCCGCCGACCCATGACCCCCCCGGGCCTGGAAGCCCTCTTCGCCACGGAGTTCGGCCAGCCGCCGGCCGTGGTCGTGCGGGCTCCCGGTCGGGTCAACCTCATCGGCGAGCACACCGACTACAGCCTGCTGCCCGTGCTGCCCCTGGCCATCGATCGGTCCACCTGGGTGGCGGCGCGGCCGACCCGGGACGGTCGGGTCGCTGCCCATTCGTGCCAGTTCCCGGGCCGGGCCGCCCTGCTGCGGGATGCACCCGACGCGGGGATCGCCCGCCCCTGGCACCGCTACCTCGCCGGGCTGCTCGGGCAGCTCCCCGAGGCTCCCCCGGGCGCGGGTGCGCAGCTCGTCATCGACTCGGACCTGCCGACGACCGGCGGGCTGAGCTCCTCCTCCTCCTTCACCATGGCCGTCCTCGGTGCCCTGAGCCACTGCTGGGACCTCGGGCTCACGACCGCGGCGCTGGTGGCCCGGGCCATCGTCGCGGAGCGCCACGTCGGGGTGGAGAGCGGCGGCATGGACCAGACCGTCATCGGTCTGGCCACCGCGGGCGCGGCCTTGCGCATCGATTTCGCCCCGACCCGCGTCCGGGCGGTGCCCCTCCCCGCGTCCCTGCGCCTGGTGGCCGCCTACTCCGGCGAGGAGGCGCCGAAGGGCGGCCCGGTCCGGGAGCTGTACAACGCGCGCGTCGTCGGCTGCCGCCTGGCGGCCACCCTGCTGGCCGCGGACCTGGGGCTGGCGGTCGCGGGCGTACCCACCCTGGCCGCGGTCGCCGGTGCTCCGGGGCTGGACGCGGCCGTCGCCCGCCTCCCGGCGGAGGCCAGCGCCCAGACCGTGGCCGACCGACTCGTCCGTGCGGTGGATCCCCTCGTCCAGCTCACCGCGGCCCGCTTCCCCGCCACTGCGCCCGTCCGGATCCGGTCCGTGGCGCGCCACGTGCTCGGCGAGGCGGCGCGCGTCGCGCAGGTGGAGGAGGCGCTGCTCGCCGCGGACCTCGGCCGCGCCGGCCGGCTGCTGGACGAAGGTCACGCCAGCCTGGCCGATGATTTCGGCTGCAGCACCCCCGCGCTCGATGGCCTCTGCCGCACCCTGCGGGCCGCGGGCGCGTGCGGGGCGCGCCTCACCGGCGCCGGCTTCGGCGGGTACGCCCTCGCCCTGGCCACGGGAGATGCGGCCGCGCCGGTGCTGCAGGCCGCGCAGGCGGCCTCGGGAGGGGCCGCCTTCCCCGTTCGGGCCAGCGCCGGCCTGACGCTCTCCACGCGCTAGCCCGGCTCCCTCCTCAGTCCAGCAGCGCCTCGTCGTCCGGCTCCCGGGCGCGCAGGGAGGCGAGGGTCGCGGCCAGGTCGGGCGCCAGCGCGGTGCTCCAGAGGGTCCCCTGGGGGCTGTAGGCGCAGCTCCCGTGGAGGAAGGGGCGCGTCAGGCCGTGCCGGGCCTGGAGGTGGCGGTTGGCGGCCGGATCGCCGAACCGGTCGTCGCCGAGGACCGGGTGGCCGCGCAGGGCGAGGAGGCGTCGGGTCGCGGTGAGCTCGCCGGCGAGCACCTGCAACTGGACCACCGTGTGCGATCCCGCCCGGGCCACCGGGGTCACGCGGCAGCGGACGGCCCCGTCGCGGCCGGGCGCGCGTCCGGGGCGCCCGATCTCCTCCTCGGCGGGCCACTCGCCCTGCACCAGGGCCATCCAGACGGTCTGGCGGGCGGCCGGCTCGGGCGGCGGGGCCGCGGCGTTGTCGGCCAGCAGGCAGAGCCCCGACAGCTCACGGGGCAGGTCGCCGGCCGGGGTGAGCTGGTCTGCCGACGGCTCTCCCGGGGGGAGTGACGCGGGGCACGGCAGCAAGGGGGGGCGCGCCACCAGCCGCCAGCCATGGCCCAGGGCGACGACGGGCGCCGCGGTCGGCTGGTCGGGGTGCAGCAAGGCCAGGGCCTCGACGTGGGGAGTGCCCGGCATCATGTCCAGGGGCTGCACCTCGTCGGTGCGATAGCCCGCGGTGGCGAGCAAGGCGAGGTCCCGGGCGAGGGTCGTCGCCTGGCAGCTCACCAGGGCGACGAGGTGCGGCCGGGCCTGGCAGACCGCGGCCAGCACCGCGGGCGCGACCCCCGCTCGGGGCGGATCGAGCACGATGACCCCGGCGGCGGCCGGCCGGGCCGTCAGCTCGTCGAGCGCCCGCTCGGCCGCGACCCCCCGCACCTCGACCTGCTGCCCGAGGCGGGCGGCCCCCCGGCGGGCGGCCTCGGCTGCAGGCCGGTAGGCCTCCACCAGGGTGACGGCGTCGACCAGGTCCGCGAGGACGAGGCCGAGGCTCCCGGTGCCGGCGTAGAGATCGACGAGGTGGTGGCGCGCATCGGCCGGGAGCTCGGCGATCGCCTGCCGGAGCAGATCGTGGAGCAGGGTCGCGCCCCCCGCGTGGGCCTGGGAGAAGGCGCCGGGAGGGTAGGGGAGCTCCACCCGGCCGATGCGGTCGACCAGCTCGGGCTCACCGGTGAGGAGGGTCGGCGCACCGCCGAGCAGGGTCGGGGAGCCGGGCGCCCGCCAACTGTAGGCGACGCCGCGCTGGCCCGCGCCCCCTCCGGACACCAGCAGGGGGGCCAGGGTCCGCGCCAGCCGGGCGGCCGCGGGCTCGACGGGCGCCTCGATCACCAGGTTGGCCAGCCAGCGGCCGTCACCGGTCACCCGCAGGTCGAGCCCGGCGAGCCGGGCGCCGCGCCCATCCGGCGGGCGCCGGCGCAGCAGGGCCGCCACCTCCAGCGCGACCGGGGGGACCACCAGGCAGCAGGGCGTGTCGATGACCTGGTGCTCCTCGCCGTACAGCCCGATCCGTCGCCCCTGGACGGCCCACTTCACCCGCGTCCGGTACCCCTGGTGAGGGCTCACCCCCAGGCAGGGAGCGATCTCGATGTCGGCCAGCTCCGGGTAGGGCTGGAGCGCCTGGGCGAGCCGCGCTCGCTTCCCGGCGAGCTGCTGGGCGTAGGGGCGCTCCCACCAGCGGCAGCCGGGACAGCGGGGACGATGCGGGCAGGGCTTGTCCATCGGTGCAGTGTAATCGAGGTCGCCCCCCGCTCCCAGCCCGCCGCTCATGCCGTCAGCAGCCGGAAGACGAGGGCTCCCAGCGTCGCCACCAGGGTCGTCAGCCCCAGGGCCGCGAGCATCCCCCGGACGCCGCTGACGCTGCGCAGCATCGCGAGGGTGCCGAGGCAGGGCACGTAGAAGATGGTGAAGACGGTGAAGGTCAGGAGCTGTCCGTTGGTCATAACAGACGAGAAATCGCTGGTACCTAGGGCCTGTACCAGCATGACGATCGCCAGCTCCTTGCGCAGCACACCGAAGATCAGGGTGATCCCCACCGCCGCGGGCAGCCCGAGCAGGGTGCTGGTGAAAGGCGCGAGCAGGGCGTTGATGGGCTGGGCCAGCTCGAAGGCCTCGAGCAGGCTGAGGACGACGCTGCCGGCGATGAGGATCGGCCAGGCGATGACGACGAACTCGCGCATCCGGTACCAGACCTTGGCCAGCAGGGCCCGGAGCTGGGGCAGCCGGTAGCTGGGCACCTCGAGGATCATGCCCGGCGTCGCCTCGGGCAGGAAGTGGAGCAGCAGCCGCCCGGCGAGCGCGATGATGACCAGGTTCAGCACGTACAGGAGCAGCGCGTGGCCCGGGCCGAGGTAGAAGCCGACCAGGGCGAAGATCACCGTGGTGCGCGCCGCGCAGGGGATGAAGTTGACCAGCAGGGACGTCACCAGGCGATCCCGGGAGCTCTCCAGCAACCGGACGCTCATGATCGCCGGGACGGTGCAGCCATACCCCAGGACGAAGGGGATGATCGCCTTGCCGTGGAGGCCGATCTTGTGCATCAGCGAGTCCATCAAGAAGGCGGCGCGCGGGATGTAGCCGACGTCCTCGAGCAGGGTCAGCACGACGAGGAACGGCAGGAGGTAGGGGAGGACCAGGCCGATCCCCCCGGAGAGCCCCTGGATGAGGCCGTGGAGCACGGTGTAGGCCAGGTTGCGGTCCGGGAAGGCCGTCGTGAGCAAGAGCCCGAGCTGCTCGAAGCCGGCCATGATCGGCGCCTCGATCAGGCGGCCGACCCCGAAGACGACGGAGAAGAAGCCGAACAGGACCGCCCCGAGGATCAGGTAGCCCCAGAGGGGGTGCATGACGTAGGCGTCGAGCCGGTCGCGCAGGGAGCGCCGGAGAGGGCGCCGGACGGTGGCCACCTCCTCGAAGAGGTTGAGGCACAGGGCGTGCCGCTCCGAGCCGAGGACCACGTCGGCCGGCCGGCCGTGGGACGTGGCCAGCTCTTGCTGGAGCCGGAGGACCTCCTGGGCGAGTTCGGGGTCGGTCTCGGCGACCGTGGCGGCCAGGAGGGTGTCCCGCTCGAGCAGCTTCAGCGCGAGGAGGCGGGTGGGGAGACCCGTCTTTCGGACCAGCTCCTGGCGGAGCTTCGTGACCAAGAGACCGATCACGCGCTCCACGTCGTCGCTCAACAGGAAGCGGCGGGGCACGGGCCGCTCCCGGGCGGCCTGCAGCCCGACCTGGAACAGCCTGGCGACGCCTTCGCCCGTGGCCGCGACCGTGGGTACCACCGGGACGCCGAGCGCGGCCGCGAGCCGCGGGAGGTCGATGTCGATCCCCTTGCGCGCCGCCTCGTCCATCATGTTCAGGCAGACGATCAGGGGGAGCTCGAGCTCCGCGAGCTCGAAGGTCAGCTCGAGGCTGCGTCCGAGCGCGGACGCGTCGATGACGTGGATGATCAGCTCGGGCGCGAGGGAAAGGAGCAGCTCCCGGGCGCGCAGCTCGTCTTTCTCGATGGACGACAGGGAGTACAGGCCGGGCAGGTCCACGAGCTCGAAGGGTTCGCCCTGGCCGTGCACGAGGCTGCGGGCGGGCTCGCTGGTCGTCCCGGGGTAGTTGGCGACGACCGACTTGTAGCCGGCGACGCTGTTGAAGAGGGTGCTCTTGCCGCTGTTCGGCTGGCCGACGAGGGCGATGCGCATCAGCTCAGTCCGAGCTCGAGGTCGACCTCCACCTTCTCGGCCATGCCCCGCCCGATGGCGACCTCCAGGTCGTGGATCGCCACCAGCACCGGCCCGCCGAAGCAGGAGCAGCGCAGCACGCGGATCCGGTCGCCGGGGTGGAGGCCCAGGTTGCTCAGGCGCTGGCGGACGTTCAGCCCGCCGTGCACGTGGCGGATGCGGGCGACCACGCCCCGGGGCAACCGGTCCAGCGAGCAGGTCTGCGGCGAGGGGGCGTCGTCGAACATCACCCCGTGGCTCCTTGCTGCTCCTCGGTCGCGAGGAAGCGCTCGAACTCGCCTCGCCAGTCCAGGTCGGCCCAGGGTCCGCGGGCGAGGAAGCGCTCCAGCGCGATCAGGCGTCGGAGGGTCGCCGGCGAGACGTCGTGCTCGATCCGGCAGGCGTCGCGCTCGGCCGTGGGGCCGTCGACGCCGAGCACGCCGACGAGGAAGGCGTGCAAGGCCGCGTGACGCGCCATGACGGACTCCGCGGCCGCCTGCCCCTCGCGGGTGAGGGTGATCTGGCCATAGGGAGGCTGGCAGAGCAGGTTACGCTGCTTCAGCGATCGGAGCGCGCCGACCACGGTCGCCGTGGACACGCCGTGGCGCGCGGCGATCTCCGAGACCCGGGCGGCCCCGTTCTCCCGGCAGAGGTGGCCGATGGTCTCGAGGTAATCCTCTTGCGGTGCGCTCAGCTCCATGGCCTCCCCGAAGTTAGGCCCTACTAACTTAGCACCTCCTGGTCCTCCCGCAAGGGGCGGCCGCGGCGGGATCGGCAGCGGGCCACCCGAGGCCTCTCCTTGCCAGGATCCTCTGCCTCATCTATAGATCGCCGGCCATGAGCCAGCTCGATCTCTTCGGTGCGAAACGAGGTCCGGGGCGGGAGCCCGACGGCGCCGGCGCCGGGTCGGTCGCGTCCCCCCTGGCCGGCGACGAGCGTCCCGGCGGGGGCGGACGTGGCCGCGCCCTGCCCCGGGCCGTGCCGGCCGGGATGCCCCTCTTGCCCGGGCTGCTGGGGAGCAACCCCCCGGCCGTCTCGCCGCCAGAGCCCCCCGGCGGCGGCGGTGTGTCCGGGGGACCGGGAGCTCAGGCGGCCCAGCCGACCGAGTCCGGGCCGCCGCGGCGGGCCTCGGCCGGCGAGGTGCCGGCCCCCCGGCAGGAGGCCCTGCGCCTCGAGGCCGGCCGCGTGGGTGGCGGGGCCGGCGGGACCGGCGGGGGCGGGGCGGCGGGCGGCCAGGGCGGCGGCGGGGGGTTCCGCAGCCTGCGCACGGTGGTCCTCCACGAGACGGCCCGGCGGCGCTACCTCGGCTATGCCCTGTCCGTGATCACCAGCCGGGCGATCCCCGACGTCCGCGACGGCCTCAAGCCCGTGCAGCGGCGCATCCTGTACGCGATGCACCGCGACCTGAAGCTCCACGCCAAGGCCAAGCCGCGCAAGAGCGCCGCGGTCGTCGGCGAGGTGATGGGGCGCTACCACCCCCACGGCGACACGGCGATCTACGACGCGATGGTGCGGATGGCGCAGGCCTTCAACCTGCGCTACCCCTTGGTCGACGGCCACGGGAACTTCGGCTCCCTCGACGGCGATCCCGCGGCCGCGATGCGCTACACCGAGGCTCGGCTGCAGCCCCTCGCGGACGAGCTGCTCGAGGAGCTCGTCGGCCAGACCGTGGCCTGGCGTCCCAACTACGACGGCACCCGGGAGGAGCCGGTCGTCCTCCCCTCCCGCTTCCCGTGCCTGCTGGTCAACGGCGCCTCGGGGATCGCGGTCGGCATCGCCACCAACATCCCGCCGCACAACCTGCGCGAGACCGTCGCCGCCGCGCTCGCTCTGCTCGAGGATCCGACCCTGTCCGTCGCCGCGCTCTGCGCCCACCTGCCCGGGCCCGATTTCCCGACCGGCGGCGAGATCCTCAGCTCTGCCGAGGAGTTGCGGGCGATCTACGAGACCGGCCGCGGCCCGGTGCGCCTGCGTGGCTCGTGGAAGGAAGAGCGCCTCGACCGCAAGGAGTGCGTCGTCATCTCGGCGATCCCCTACCAGCAGAACAAGGCCCTGCTGGTCGAGAAGATCGGCTCGTTGATCCTCGCCCGGAAGGTCCCGCAGTTGGTCGACGTGCGCGACGAGTCGACCACGGGCGTGCGCATCGTGCTGGAGCTGAAGAAGGGGGCGAACGCGGAGGAGGCGATGGCCTACCTCTGCCGCAACACCAACCTGGAGCTCAACTTCCACGTCAACCTGACCTGCCTGGTCCCCTCCGCGAACCCGGAGGTCGGCGCACCGGCCTGCCTCGACCTGAAGCAGATCCTGCAGCACTTCCTCGATTTCCGGCTGCAGGTCATCCGGGGTCGGCTGGAGCACGAGCTCGGGCTCTTGCGGCAGCGGATCCACATCCTGGAAGGTTTCGAGAAGATCTTCGGGGCCATCGAGGAGGCCATCCGCCTCGTGCTGGGCGCCAAGGACCGGGCCGACGCCGCGGCGCGGCTGCGCACCCGCTTCGGTCTGGACGAGGAGCAGGCCGAGGCGATCCTCGAGACGAAGCTGTACCGTCTCGCCCGGCTGGAGATCGCGACGGTCCAGGCGGAGCTCGCCGAGAAGCGCACCCTCGCGGCCCGGCTGGAGGCCTTGCTGGCCGACGCGGGGGCCCTGCGGCGGCTCCTCGCGACGGAGCTGCGGCAGGTCGCGGACCGCTACGGCGACGAGCGCCGCACCCTCGTCGGCAGCGGGCGCGAGCTGCACTTCGACCCTCAGGCCTACGTCGTCCGGGAGGAGGCCTGGGTCATCGTCACCCGCGACGGGTGGGTCAAGCGCCAGGCGACGATCACCGACATCGCCGCGGTGCGCTTGCGGGAGGGGGCCGAGATCGGCTGGATCTTCCGCACCCACACCCTCGCCACGGTCACCTTCTACACCTCCCTGGGCAAGGCCTATACTCTGCAGGTCGAGGCCATCAAGGCCACCTCGGGGCACGGCGGCCCGGTGCAGGTCTACTTCGACTTCTCCGACAAGGAGCTGGTGGTCGGTGTGGTCTGCAACGATCCCCGCTGCCAGGACCCGGCCGCGGCGCCGGCTGCCAGCGAGGCTCCTGCCGCCGGGCCTCCCCCGGCCTTCCGGCCGCCGGCGGTGGCCCTCCCGGAGGCGGGCGCGCCGGCGACGGAAGAGCCCGAGGCCGGCACCGCCAGCCTCGACGAGGGCGAGGAGGAGGAGGCCGGCGGCGAGGAGCCGGAGGAGGGGGAGGACGACGGCCCGCCCGTGGCCGGTCCCCTCGGCGTGGCCATCACCAGGGCCGGCAAGGGGCTGCGCTTCCCCTGCCTCTCCTTCGCCGAGCCCTCCCAGCGCGGCGGCCGGCGCTTCGTCAAGCTGGCCCCCGAGGATCCCGCGGACGCGGTCGTGGCGGTCTTGCCCTTGACCGGCGACGCGCTGGTCAGCCTGGCCACCCGGGAGGGGCGGGTGCTGCTCTTCCCGGCCCGGGAGCTCAAGCTGCTCCGGGGGGCGGGGCGGGGGGTGCAGGCGATCCGGCTCGCCCCGACCGATCAGGTGCTCGCGTTCGCGCTGGCCAGCGGCAAGGATGACGGCGTGCTGGTCGTCACGGCCCGGGGCCGGGAGATCCGGGTCTGCACGCGCAGCTACCGGGTCGCGTCCCGCGGCGGTCGCGGCACCGAGGTGATCAAGCGGGGCGGCCTGGAGCGCTGGGTCCCGCCCCCGCTGGTGCTGCTCGGCGCCGAGGAGCTCCCCAACGGCAAGGCCGGCGGGCGGGAGGCTCCCCTGACCGGCGGCCTCCCGGCTGCTCCCGCCCTGCCCGCGACCGGCGACGCGTCCGGGGCGGCCCCGGCCGAGCCGGTGACCGACCTCGCCGACGACGAGGGCGTGCTCGAGGACGCGGGCCTGGACGAGGACGCGGGCGTGGACGAGGACGAGGACGAGGAAGGGCGCGGGGATGAGTGACACGTATCTGGCGCGGGACATCGTCGTCCTCGAAGGCCTCGACCCGGTCCGCAAGCGGCCGGGGATGTACATCGGCGGCACCGATGCGGACGGGCTGCACCATCTGCTCTGGGAGGTGGTCGACAACGCGGTCGACGAGGTCATGAACGGCCACGCGACGACGATCACCGTGACCCTCGAGGATGACGGGCTGACCGCCTCGGTCGCGGACAACGGGCGGGGCATCCCCATCGACCTGCACCCCCAGCACGGCAAGAGCGCCCTCGAGCTGGTGCTGACGACCTTGCACGCGGGCGGCAAGTTCGACCACAAGAGCTACCGGACGGCCGGCGGCCTCCACGGCGTCGGCGCTTCGGTCGTCAACGCGCTCTCCGAGAGCCTGGTGGCCCAGGTGAAGCGCGACGACACCCTCTGGGAGCAGCGCTACCGGCGGGGCAAGCCGACGACGGAGCTGAAGCAGGTCGGCCCGGCCCGGGGCAGCGGCACCACGATCACCTTCCGCCCCGACCCCCGGATCTTCGGCGAGACCTTGCGCTTCGACCCCGAGCGCATCGTCACGCACCTGGAGACCCGCTCCTATCTCCACCGGGGGCTGCGGATCCTGTTCCGCGATCGCCTGCGCGGCGCCTCCCACGAGTTCAAGCACGAAGGCGGGCTGGTGGAGTACCTCGACCAGCTCGTGCTCGCGGGGGGCGAGGAGCGGGTCCACCTCGAGCCCTTCGTGCTGCAGCGCAGCGAGGACCCGCGGTTGGAGGTCGCGCTCTGCTGGACCGCCGCGCCCCGCGAGAAGATCCTCTCCTTCGTCAACGGGATCCGCACCCGGGACGGCGGCGCGCACGAGCAGGGGCTGAAGGACGCGGTCGCCAAGGCGACGCGCAGCTACCTCGAGGCCCACGACAAGATCCCCCGCGGCCTGGCCGTCTCCGCCGAGGAGATCCGGGAGGGGCTGGTCGCCCTGGTCAGCGTCTTCCTCGCGGATCCGCAGTTCCAGGGCCAGACCAAGGACCGGCTCAACAACCCGGACGTCAAGCCGGCCATCGACGGCGTGCTGCGCGCCGCGCTGGAGACCTGGTTCCACACCCGCCCCTCCGTCGGCGAGGCCGTCACGGCCCGGGTGGTCGAGGCCGCCCGGGCGCGGGCCGCGGCCCGCAACGCCGTGAGCAAGGTGCGGGGCAAGAGCACCGGCATCACCCGGCGGGTGCAGCTCCCCGGCAAGCTCGCAGACTGCTCCTCCCCGGAGCCCATGCGGCGCGAGCTCTTCCTGGTCGAGGGGGAGAGCGCGGGCGGCTCCGCCAAGCAGGGCCGCCACCGGGAGACCCAGGCGGTGCTGCCGCTGCGCGGCAAGGTGCTCAACGTCGAGCAGGCCTCCCTGGAAAAAGTCAAGAATAACAAAGAGTTGAATGACCTCGTGCAGGCCCTCGGCTGCGGCATGGGGGACCGGCTCGACCTGCAGAAGCTGCGCTACGGCAAGATCATCTTGCTGATGGATGCGGACAGCGACGGCAGCCACATCGCCACCTTGCTGCTGACCTTCTTCTACCGGCACCTCCGCCCGCTGATCGACGCCGGCCACGTCTACCTGGGGCAGCCGCCCTTGTACCGCATCGACATCGGCGAGAAGACCTTCTGGGCCCTCGACGATGCGGAGAAGGACCGGATCCTCCAGCGCGAGAGCGGCCGCAGCAAGAAGGTCGAGATCGGGCGCTTCAAGGGCCTCGGCGAGATGATGCCCAAGGTCCTGTTCGAGACGACCCTGTGCCCCTCGCGCCGTCGGCTGCTGCGGGTGACCATCCCCGAGGATCAGCGTGCGGAGACGAAGCGGGTCATCGAGGAGCTCATGGGCAAGGATCCCGCCCCCCGCTTCCGGCTGATCTCCGAGGGCGCGGGCGAGGTGGAGGAGATCGACGTCTAGGCCCGCTTCCCGACGACCACGCGAGGCTCGGCCTCTGCACGGCGCCCGCCGTCTGGTCCGGTGCGGCCTTCCCGGTCTGCTCGCGCTCGGCGGGCTGGCGCTGTCGGGCTGCCTGTACACCAAGGCCCCCTGCTTCCCCGAGATCCGCGCCGAGGGGCGCCAGGCCATGGCCCGGGTCGAGTTCACCACCCGGGAGATCAACCCCGAGGACGGTCCCCTCGTCGCCGGGGTGCGGGGGCTCGCCTACTGCTCCTCGCCACCTTGCACCATCGTCGGGGAGGGGGAGGTGCTACTCGGGGCCCGGCGGCCTGCGACCTGGGTCGAGCTGGCCTACCTGCGCGTCCGGGAGCCGGCCCAGGGCCTCACCCCCCTCACCCACGAGGCGTACCGGGACGGCAGCCGGCGTCGCCTCGACGACGGGCGCGGCCACACCCGGGACCTCGTCATCGATCTGGTGGGAGTGGCCAGGCTTTATGGTCTAGGGAAGGGGGATCTCATAGAGCTTTCGATCCATGATGAAGGCTCTAATGAGGTCGAGAGGTACTACTTCGAGCTGCGTCCGGTCCGCGGCGACGGCCTCCCCGACCGGGTCGACGTCGACGTCGCGGTGGGGGTGCTGCCGATCCCCGAGGGCGCGCGCTCCCTGGACCCCGAACAGGCCCGCGTCCGGGGTGACGTCGCCCGGGCGACCTTCCCGCTCGCCCTGCAGGTCTCCTTCGGGTGGAACACCGTGTCTCGCGCCACCGCCTGGTCCGAGTTCGCGGACCGCGTCGATCTGGTGCTCGGCCTGGCGGTGATCACCTTCCAGGGGCTCCCCTCGGGGCTGGAGAGCAAGACCGCGCCGGCCCTCGGGCCCGGGCTGCGGATCCATCGCTTGCTGAACTTCGTCTGGTACTTCGACCTGTTCGGCAAGGACCCGGTCAGCTTCCCCGCGCTGGCGGTCTCCCTCGACGAGGGGCTGCGGCTCGCGTCCAGCCTCCTGGCCACCGACGTCATCCACAAGCAGCCCGAGCCACAGCGCTTCCGCATCACCCTCTCGGGGGGCGCCGGCGCGGCCGGCGACAACTTCCTGCAGGGGTTGAGCGAGCACGTCACGGACCGCGCGAGCCTCTTCCCCCTCGGTCACCTCAGCTTCGGCCGCCGCTGGAGCGACCACTGGACCTTCGCCCAGCTCGATTTCGGCACCCTGTGGATCCCCCAGGTCGACTCCGGGGACGACCTCGTGCTGTTGCGGGTGATGCTCGGGCCCCGCATCGACGGCCTCCTCTGGCGCGACCGGCTCTCGGGCTTCGTGGGGCTGCAGGCCGGGTTCTACCAGGGCTACCTGCTGCGGGCCCAGGGCAGCAGCGAGGTGCGCCTCCGCTCCGGCTTCGCCTTCCCGGCCGGGTTCACCTTCCCGCTGGTGGGGCGGGGCGGCCTCGCCACCTGGAGCCTCACCTCGACGACGACCCTGCACCTGGTCTACGACTTCGCGGGCAGCACCTCCTGGACGCGGCTCATCTCCTCGGAGCTGGGGGTGGCCGTGGAGTTCTGACGACCGGCGTGCCGGCCGGTCGCCACGAGCGCGTGACCGGCTAGCCGTGCGGTGACGAGGTACTACAGCCGGGTCTTGCCGCAGCGCGTCTTGCGGTCCGCGTCCGCACCCAGGTTGATGTAGATGTCGGTGTCGCCGGGCTCGAAGGCCTCGAGCAGGGGGAAGGGCTGGTCGTAGCAGCGCTGGGCCACCCGGCGGACGATGTTGCCCACCTGGCCGAACCCGCGCCCGACCTTGACGTTGGACTCCTCGTTGGAGCCGCCGCCGCCCGAGCGATCGTCGACCACCTGGAATCCCAATGCCTTGAGATCCCTGAGGATCTTGTCGTCGGAGGCGTTCAGGGGCCGGCTCCCCGGGGTGAACAGCAGCACCGTGAACTGGGAGTACAGCTCGCGGCCGAGCAGGGCGGCCGCGCCGGTCCCGACCTCCTCGGGGAGCGCCCCGCGGTCCGGCTCCAGCTCCTCCTCGCCCTCTCCGCCGAAGGTCACGAAGATGTCCCCGTCGCCCGCGTTGAACGCCGGCTTCAGCTCGAGCTCCCGCCCGAGGAGCTCGGTGATGGTGCGCTGCACCCGCTCGCCGGCCGCGATCTGGTCCGAGCCGACCTTGATGTTGGGGCGGTCGCTCGCGGCGAGGGGCTCCTGCTCGACCCGGAAGCCCATCCGCCGGAGCCGCTCCTGCAGCTCCAGCTCGCCATCGCCCAGGGGCCGGCTGTCGGGGGTGAAGAACCGGATGCGGTAGCGGGTGGGATCGATGGCGCGCGGCGGCGCCCCGCGCGGCCCGTCGCGGGGATCCACGACGGTCTGCTCGCCCGGGCCCGGGGGCGAGCCGCACCGGACCCGCTCGTCGGCCCGGGCACCGAGGTTGAGGTAGATGTCGGTGTCGTCCTCGTCGAAGAGCTCCTTGACCTGGAAGGGCTGGTCGTAGCAGCCGCGGGCGACCTCCTGCACCCGGATGCCCAGGGCCAGCTTGCCCTTGCCGACCTTGATGTTGGGGTCCTCGTTGCTGCCGCCGCCGCCGGGACGCTCCTGGACCTCGAAGCCCCCGGTGCGCAGCTCCGTGAGCAAGGTGCGATCGGCCTCGGTGAAGGGGCGCGCCCCGGGGGTGAAGACCACGACCCGGTGTCGGGAGGCGGGGGGCTGCGTCGCCTCGGCGGCCAGCGCCGGCATGGTGCAGCCCGGCAGGGGGGCGGCCTGCTCGCCGAGGTTCACGAAGACGTCGTCGCTGCCCGGCTCGAACAGCTCCTTCACGGGGAAGGGCTGGTCGTAGCAGCGCTGCAGCAGCGGCCGGATCCGCTCGCCGACGAAGGCCCGGCCGGTCGCCACCTTGATGCTCGACTCGGGGTTGGAGCCCCCGCCGCCGGGCGTCTCCTGGACGCTCAGGCCGAGCCCCCGCAAGGTCTCCAGCAGCCGCCGGTCCGCATCGTTGAACGGCCGTGCGCCCGGCGTGAAGACCACGACGTTGGGCTGCCGGTCGTCCTCGTCGGTCGCGGCCTCGTCCTCGACCGCGGCGTCGTCCAGCACGGGGACCGCCTGGCCGAGGTTGATGAAGACGTCGGTCTCCGTCTCGCCGAACACCTCGAGGATGGGGAAATCCCCCTGGTAGTAGCGGCGGACCACCTGCAGCACCTGCTCACCGAGGGTGCGCTTCCCCTGGGGCACCTTCACGTTGGCGTCGGGGTTGGAGGCGTAGCTCCCCCGGTCGATGCGGAAGCCCGCGGCCTCCAGCTCGCTGAGCAGCCGGTCGTCGGCCGGGCTCCGGGGGCGCTTGTCGGGGGTGAACAGGGTGACCTCGAAGCCGTTGGGCGCGGCTTTTGGCACGACGGGACCGGTGACGGCCGAGAGCAGGTCCTCGGTCGGCGTGTCGCTCCCCAGGTTCACGAAGACGTCCCGGTCACCCTCGGAGAAGGTCTCGCGGATCTCCAGCTCCTTGCCATGGTGCTTTCGGACCAGGGCCTGGACGCGCTCGGCCAGGGCTCGGTTGCCGCGGGCCACCTTGATGTTGCCCTCGGGGTTGGAGGGGTAGTGACGGCGATCGAGCTTGAAGCCGAGGGCCTCCGCCTCCCGGAGGAAGCGCTCGTCCCGGGCATCGAAGGCGCGCGCCTCCGGGGTGAAGAGGGTGAGCTCGTGCCCGGCGACGACGCCGGCCGCCGGCGTGGCCTGACGGGCCAGGGTCACGCTCAGGCTGCGGGCCTCGCCGGGCTGCAGGAGCAGCTCGCGCTCCTGCGGGCCATGACCGTCCTTCTCGAACCGGACCCGGTGGCTCCCCGGAGGGAGGGCGAGGGTCAGGGGGGTGGTCCCCCGCTCGCGCTCGTCGACGAAGACCTTGGCCTTGGCGGGCACGGAGGAGAAGATCACCTTGCCGTCCTTGCCGCCGAGCCGGCCGACGACCTCGATCAGGGCCCCCGCCTTCACCTCGACCCGGCTCTCCCACGGTGGGTGGCCCGCCAGCAGCAGCCGCACCACCTGGGTCCCGGCCGCGAGCCCCCGGACGGTCAGGGGGGTGACGCCGCGTGCCTGGCCCCCGATCTCGACCTGCGCCCCGACGGGGACGGAGGTCACCTTCACCCCGCCGGTGGCCGCGACCAGGCGCTCCTGGACCGTGACCGTCCCCGTGGCCGGCAGCAGCAGCCCCTTGACCAGGTCGGCGTACCCCTCCCGGACCAACACCAGGCTGTGCTCACCCGGGGCCAGCCCGGAGAGCGTCAGGGGCGCCTTGCCGCGCAGCTCGCCGTCCAGGTAGACGTCGGCGCCCGCCGGCTCGGTGCTGAGCTGCAGGGTGGGCCCGGCCGCCGGCGTGGCGGGCGAGCGGGCGAGGGTCACCCCGCGGTGCGTCGTGGCGCCGGGCAGGGGGGGGAGATCGGCGAGCTGCCGGCCGTGGTGCTCCACCCGCGCCAGCAGATCCTCGATGCGGCAGTTGTAGGTGTCCTGCACCTTGCGCAGCACCCGGCCCCCCGGCAGCTCCAGCAGGTGCACGGTGACCATGCACGCGGGCGGCTCGCCCCAGAGCTCGCTGGTCACCAGCCGCTGCGCGCCGGCCAGGGTGCCCTGCCGGACCCAGCAGGCCCGGTCGAGCCGGGCCGCGGGGCACGCCGGGGCCGGCCCGGCCGCGGCCGTCGGAGAGCCGCCCGTCGCGGCTGCGAAGCGGCCCGTCGCGTGGAGCGCGGCCTCGAGCTGCTGCGAGTACGGCTGGGCCTGTCCCTGCAGCGCAGTCTCCCGGCTGTCGCAGGGGGCCAGCAGCAGCGGCCGGGGGGCCTCCTCGGCCAGGACCGGGGCGGCGCCGGCGAAGGACAGCAGCAGCCAGCAGAGGCCTGCTGAGCCGGGGGGGATCCGGGAGCCGCGGTGGTTGCCCGGTGCGCGTCGGCAGGTGGGCGTCATCGTTCTCCTGAGCACCCACCCTGCGGCCGACGAGCCGGCGGTGGGGAGCAACCGTGTCCGGGGGGAGCTGGCCGGCGTGGTCGGGAGGGTGGAGCCCTCGGCGGCCGGGCGGGGCTACTTGCCGCCCTTTGCCTTCCCCTTCCCCTTGCCCTTCCCCTTGCCCTTCCCCTTCCCCGGTGTCGCGTCGGGGGGAGGCGCGGTGAGGATCTTCTCGAAGCTCTCCTCGAGGAGCTGGCGGCTCTCCTCGAGGGAGGTGTACAGCCCCCGGATCCGGCAGTCCTCGTCCAGGAGGAAGGTACGCGGCACGCTGACCGTGCGGCCCTTGGCCGGATCGTTGGTCACCACGTCGAGGTCTTCCGCGAGCACCTGGCCCGGGTCGCGGACGATGTTGCTGTCGGCGAGGTGCGCCGCGGCGACCTTCTCACGCAGGGTCGCGTTGCTCACCCCGTCGGGGCCGGCGTGCTCGGTCCCGTCGAGGCTGATGAGCAGCGTCCGCAGCCCCCGCGGCTCCAGCTTGGCGGCGAGCTCGCCGAGCAGGGGCAAGGCGGCGTTGCAGGGGACGCAGGTCGTCATGTAGATGTCCAGCAGCAAGGCCTTGGGGCGGGCGGGGTTGTACATCCGGGCCGCAGGCCCGCAGAGCAGGCCGAGGTCGAGGACCTTGCCGTTGAGGTCGCGCAGTTGCGCCATGGTCTCGACGACGTCGCCCTCGGCGAGAGGCGCCTTGGGGGCCTTGCCCTTGGCTTTCCCCTTGGCGTCGGCGAGGGGGTCGGGCGTAGCGAGCAGCAGGGTCGAGACCCCCACGACAACCAGGAGCCAGCGCTGGAAAGTTCGCGAAACCGGCATCGTCCCTCCATCTCCTCGGGGCAAGTGGTCGAACCGTCGATCCGAGCATAACCAAGGGCGGCCGCTCGGGCAATCCTCCCCGGGCCCGTCGCGGCCCGCCACTCGCCCGGACCGGCGAGCGGCCATGGGCCGGCGCCGATCCAGGGGATGGACGTCGGCCGGCGACGGCGTATTCATCGGTCCGGCCGGGGGTGCTGCCGCGGCAGGCCCCGGCCCGGGCCGAGCAGGGGAGACCGGGGGTGGCGGTTCGGCCGCGCGAACTTGTGGCCCGCCCGCGAGACGGGCATCCTAGAGAGCGAGTGGCTGGTGGAGGGAGGATGCGCGGCGACGACCGATCACCGATCCCGGGCGGGCGCGGCCGCGTCGCCGGCCCCGTGGCGGCCAGTCTGCCCACCTTGCTGGTGCTCGGCGCGCTCGCCACGCTCCTGGCCGGCTGTCCGGCCCGGCCGGAGCCGACGGCCGAGACCTCGCCGAGCCCGGCCCCCCGCCTCCCCGAGCCTCCCTTCCTGCTCCCCCTCGCGGACGAGCCCCTGCGCGAGCCGGCCCGGGAGGGGCTGAGCATCGGTCGCCACGGTGGTGAGCTCGTGCTGCCCACGCCGTCCGATCCCAAGACCTTCAACCCGCTGCTCGCGGACGAGCAGTCGACCACCGACGTGCTCTTCCCCCTGGTCTACACCACCCTGGTCCGCTGGGACCCGCTCTCCCAGCGCGAGGAGCCGGAGCTGGCGACGGGCTGGGAGAGCTCGGCGGACGGCCGGACCTGGCTGCTGACCTTGCGGCGAGGCGTCCGCTGGTCCGATGGCACCCCCTTCGACGCGGACGACGTGGTCTTCAGCCTGCAGGTCCTCTTCGACCCGTCCGTCCCCAACTCCCTGGCCGATCTCTTCAAGGACTCCCGGGGCCACCTGCCGGAGGTCACGAAGGTCGACGCGGGCCACGTCCGCTTCACCCTGCGCGAGCCCAACGTCCTCTTCCTCGCGGCGATCGGCTCCGTCTACCTCGCGCCCCGGGCCCGGCTCGAGCGGCACTACCGCGCAGGCCGGCTGCACCAGGCCTACAACGTCCTCACGCCGCCTCGCGAGCTGGTCGCGTCGGGGCCGTTCCGGATCAAGACCTTCGTGCCAGGTCAGCGCCTCGTTCTGGAACGAAATCCCTATTACTGGAAGCTGGATCCAGCCGGTCAGCGGCTGCCCTACCTCGACCGGGTCCTCTGGGTGATGGTCCCCGATTTCAACGCGGCCCTGCTCCGCTTCCAGCGGGGCGAGATCGACCTGTACGAGGAGGTGCCGGCCGATCAGCTCGATCTCCTGGAGCGGCAGCAGGCTGCGGGGGGCTACGAGCTCCGGGATCTCGGGCCCGCGCTCACCGCCAACTACCTGTCCTTCAACTGGAATCCAGGAACGACGGCCGACGGCCGGCCCCTCGTCGATCCGGTCCGCCGGGCCTGGTTCGCGGATCCCCGCTTTCGCCAGGCCGTGAGCCACGGCCTCGATCGGGAGGGGATCGTCGCCACGGTGCTGCTCGGCCGGGGGCGCCCCCTGTACTGCTTCGACTCCCCGAGCAACCGGCGCTGGGCCTCGGACTGTCCCCGCTTCCCCCACGATCCCGGGCGAGCCGGGCAGCTCCTCGATGAGCTCGGGCTGCGCGACACCGACGCGGACGGCATCCGGGACGACGGCCGGGGCCACCCCGTGCGCTTCGCGATCACCACCAACGCCGAGAACCGGGAGCGGGTCGCGGTGGCGACCGCGATCAAGGCCGACCTCCTCCGGATCGGCGTGCAGGTCGATCTGCGCGTGCTGCCGTTCAACGGCTACGTCACCGCCTTGCGGGAGACCCACGACTGGGAGGCCCTGCTGGGCGCCTGGGGCGCCGCGGTGCCCCCCGACCCGGTGCTGAGCAAGAACGTCTTCCTCAGCTCCGGCCAGCTCCACCTCTGGCACCCGGGCCAGACCCAGCCGGCCAGCGACTGGGAGCGGCGGCTGGACGAGCTGGTCGGTCAGCTCTCCAGCACCCTCGAGCTCGCCGCGCGGCAAGCCCTGTACCGGGAGCTCAGCGAGATCTTCGCCTCCCAGCAGGCCCAGATCTTCACCTACAACAGCAACCAGTACGTGGCCGCGCGGCGGGGGATCGGCAACCTCCAGCCCACCGTCTTCCGGCCCCACTCCTACTGGAACGCGCACCTGCTGTACCGGGAGCGATGAACGCCCGGGGGCTGATCCTGCGGCGCGTGTTGGGGCTGCTGCCCCTGCTGCTGGCGGTCAGCTTCCTGTCCTTCTGGCTGCTGTCCCGCGCCGGCGGCGACGCCTTCAGCCGGTTGCTCGCGGACCCCCAGATCAGCCAGGAGCAGGTGGCGGGGCTGCGTGCCCTGTACGGTCTGGACGACCCCCTGCCGACCCGCTACCTGCGCTGGCTGAGCCGCCTGCTGCAAGGAGACCTGGGGCTCTCCCTCCGCTACCAGCTCCCCGTGAGCCAGTTGATCCGGGAGCGCACCGGCAACACCCTGCTGCTCACGGGCACCAGCCTGGTCCTGATCTGGGTGCTCGGGGTGGGGCTCGGGGTGCTGGCCGCCTTGCGGCCGCGGGGCCTGCTCGACCGGTTGCTCGGCCTGCTGGCCTACCTCGGGCTCTCCACCCCTCCCGTGCTCCTCGCCTTGCTCTTGCTGCTGTTCGCCGCGTCCACCGGGCTCTTCCCCGTCGGCGGGCTGCACGATCAGCTCGGCTGGGACGGGTGGGGGCCCGGCGCCCGGCTGCGCGACCTGGTCTGGCACCTGGTGTTGCCCGTGGCGGTGCTGGTCCTCACCGGCGTCGGCGGGTTGTTGCGTCAGGTGCGGGGGCTGATGATCGAGGCCCTGGGCCTGCCCCACGTCCGCAACGCCCGCCTCCTCGGCCTGCCCGAGGGCCTGGTGCTGCGCCACGCGGGCCGGCAGCTCCGCAACCCTCTGCTGACCCAGCTCGGCGGCAGCCTCGGCGGGCTGCTCGGCGGCTCCTTCCTCGTCGAGATCGTCTTCGCGTGGCCTGGGCTCGCCTCCCTCACCTACGAGGCGGTGCTCCAGCGTGACGCCCCCTTGCTGCTGGCCTCCCTGCTCGCCGCCGCGGTGCTGCTGGTGCTCGGCAACCTGCTGGCCGACCTGGCTTTGCTCGGCCTCGACCCCCGGACGAGGCATGCAGGATGAGCCCGTCGGTCTCGGGCGGTCGCTCGCCGGCGGCGGCGCGCGCGCCGGCCGCGGGTGGTGGCCCGCCTCGGCGCCTGGTCTGGCAGCGGCTGCGGCGGGACCGCGGCGCCCTCTGCGGCGGCACCGTGCTCGTGGTCCTGCTCCTCGTCGCCCTCGGCGCCGAGTTCATCGCCCCCTACCGCCAGGACACCCAGCGCCGGGACCTCGCGTTCCACCCGCCCATGCTCCGGCAGCTCGGGTTCGCCGAGGGCGCGGTCCTGCCGCGGCTCGCGGTCGCGGGGGTGCAGGTGGTCGATCCCCAGCGCAAGCAGTACGCCGCCGGACCAGAGCGCTGGCCGATCCGCCTGTTCGTGCGCGGCGAGCCCTACCGCCTCTGGGGCCTGCTGCCCTGCGAGCGCCATCTCTTCGGCGTCGATCCGGGAGGGGTGCTCTTCGTGCTCGGGAGCGATCAGTTCGGTCGGGACCTCCTGTCCAGGCTGCTGCACGCCACCCGGGTGAGCCTGGGGGTGGCCCTGCTCGCGGTCTTCCTCTCCCTGGCCCTCGGGCTGCTGCTCGGTGGGCTGGCCGGCTACGCCGGTGGCTGGCTCGATTTCCTGCTGATGCGGGGGACGGAGCTGGTCCTGGCCTTGCCCGGGCTGTACCTGCTGCTCGCCCTGCGGGACTCCTTCGGACGGGAGCTGTCTCCGTGGGCCTTGCTGGGGGTGCTGGCCCTGGTGCTCGCCCTCGTGGAGTGGGCGCCCCACGCCCGGGTGATCCGGGGGCTGGTGCTGGCCCTGCGGGACCGGGAGCACGTCCGCGCAGCCCGGGTCCAGGGCTTCGGGCCCGCCTCCCTGCTCGTCCGCCAGATCCTCCCGGGGACCTCCTCCTACGTGATCCCCAACCTCTCCCTGTCCCTGCCGGCCTTCGTGCTCAACGAGGCCGCGCTCTCCTTTTTGGGGCTGGGCGTGCAGGAGCCCCAGGCGAGCTGGGGTCTGTTGCTGCGCGACGCCCAGTCGGTGCGTTTCCTCGTAGATTTTCCCTGGCTCCTCGCGCCTGGCGGGTTCCTGTTCCTCGCGGTGGCTGCCTGCAACCTGCTCGGTGAGGGGTTGCGGGACGCACTCGATCTGCAGGGGGTCCGCGGATGACCGTCGGGTCCCGGTGTGCTCCCGGGGGGCCGCAGCCGCCCGCCTCCGAGGAGCCGATCCTGCAGGTGGTCGATCTGGAAGTGGATTTCCTGCTCGAGCAGGGCCCGCCCCGGCCGATCCTCACCGGGGTCTCCTTCTCCTTGTACCGGGGCGAGACCGTCGGGCTGGTGGGGGAGTCGGGCAGCGGCAAGAGCACCCTGGCCCTGGCCCTCACGCGGCTGCTGCCCTCGCCGCCCACCCGGGTCCGGGGGGAGGTCCGCTTCGCGGGGCGCGACCTCTCGAGCCTCGATCCCCGGGCGCTGCGCGAGGTGCGGGGCCGGGGCATCGCCACCTTGCCCCAGGACCCGGCCGCCAGCCTCGACCCCCTGCAGCGGGTGGGCGCGCAGCTCCAGGAGGTGCTGATCGGGCGGGGGGGGGTGACGCGGGCGGCGGCCGCGGCCGCGGCCGAGCGCCTCTGGCAGCGGGTCGGGTTGGCGGACCTGCCCGACCAGGGGCGGGCGTACCCGCACCAGCTCTCCGGGGGGTTGCAGCAGCGGGTCCTGCTGGCGCTGGTCCTGGCTTGCGAACCCCAGGTGCTCGTCGCGGACGAGCCGACCTCGGCGCTCGACGCCACCCGGCAGCAGGAGGTGCTCGATCTCCTCGACACCTGGCGTCGGGAGCAGGGGCTGGGCCTGCTGCTGATCTCCCACGACCTCGGGCTGCTCGCGACGCGAGCCGACCGGTTGCTGGTGCTGCAGCAGGGGCGCCTCGTCGAGGAGGGGCCGACCGCGGCCGTGCTCGGAGAGCCCGAGCATCCCTATACCCGCTCGCTGGTCGCGGACGCGCTGGACCTGGCCGGGCCGGTCGCGCCTGGCCCGGGAGGCTCATCGTGAGCCCGTCCATACCGCCGCTGCTCGTCGCGCAGGGGCTGCACAAGAGCTATGGGCGCGGGGGGAGCCTGTGGGGGGACGGGGCCCGGGTGCGAGCCCTGCGGGGGGTCGATCTGGAGATCGCTGCGGGTGAGACGTTCGCTCTAGTGGGCGAATCGGGGAGTGGCAAAAGTACCCTTGGTCGCCTGATCCTGCGCCTCGAGGAGCCGGACGCGGGGGAGCTGCGCTTCGCCGGGCTCGACCTGCTGCGGCTCCGGGGACGGGCCTTGCGGCGGGTGCGGCCCCGCTTCCAGGCGGTCTTCCAGGATCCCCTCGGCTCCCTGACGCCGGGCTGGACGGTCCAGCAACACCTCGCCGCGGTCTTGCGGCTGCACGCCCTCGTCGCCCGGGCCGAGCTGACCGGGGAGACGGACCGGCTGCTCCGGGAGGTCGGCCTGCCGCCGGAGCTCGGCCAGCGCTACCCCCACGAGCTCTCGGGAGGGCAGCGGCAGCGGGTCGGCATCGCCCGCGCCCTCGCCACGCAGCCCGAGCTGATCGTCGCGGACGAGCCCACCTCGGCCCTGGACGTCTCGACCCAGCGGCGGATCCTGGAGCTGCTCCGGGAGCTGCAGAGGGAGCGGGGGCTGGCCCTGCTCTGGATCTCCCACGATCTGCGGGTGGTGCGCCGGCTCGCCCGGCGCGGGCTGGTGCTGCTCGGCGGCCGGCCCATGGAGGAGGGGCCGCTCGACGAGCTGATCTGCTCACCGGAGCACCCCTACACCCGCCTGCTGGTGGCCGCGGTGCCCGGGCTGCGGGGGCCGGGGCGGGAGCCGGCCGGGCCCACCGACGGCCCGGGCGTCCTCGCGGGCGCGCTCCCGTCGTCGGCGCCCCGCACGGTCGCCGACGCGGCCGGCTGTCCCTTCGCGGCGCGCTGCCCGGAGCGGCTGCCCCGCTGCCGGGAGACGCCGCCCCCCCCGGTCGTGACCAGCGGGCGGCGCGTCTGGTGCCACCGGCGAGGTTGAGCCCCCGCCACCCGGCGCGGATCCCCTCCTGATCGACACGGTGTCCCGTCCCGCCCCAGCGCCGTAGCTCCTGGTGGGCGTGGTCGGCCTCGCCGCGCGCACGGCTGCGCTGGAGGGTGGTCGGGGGCTGGTCAGCAGGGGGGATGAGGGCTGAGCGGGGAAGGCCCCCCCGGGGTGGCAGGGGGCCGCCCCGGGGGAGGAAGGCTAGCGGATCTCGCGGACGAGCTGGCGACTCGTGTGGTACCACGAGTTGTTGCCGCCAGGCACGCCAGTTCCGTAGTAGTTCCAATAATTGTAGTTGCTACCACCGCCATGCCCACACAGTGGGTAGTTGTCGCAGTGGAAGAGGATCAGGTAGGCATTTCCGGCCGAGTAAGGATACCAATAATACCAGCCCGAAGCTGAAGAGCTGCCGACGTCGGTCCAGTTGTCCCAGGGGCGGAACTTGTACCACAGGTTGTCTCCGCTGTTCAGGTCCTGAGACTGACCGTAATCCGGCATGATGTTCCGGTTCTTGACTCGGTAGATGACCTTTGCCTGATGATTCTCCCAGCCAGCCGAGTAGCTGTTCTGGTCGAGGATGATTGCATACTCGATTGGCCAGGTGATCATCTCGAGCACCCGCCAATCCATCCAGGCTCCTGGCGAGTTCGGGTTGGCCAGGTTGGTGTCACGCCCGTAGAACTTGTTGTCCCGGGCGTTCATGAAGTAGATGTACTCGTCGTTGTGCCATCCCGGCGGTGAGTCGGAAGCGCCGTCCTTGTAGTAGCCGATGAAGGTCCAGCCGCCGCCGTCGGTGGTCATGTCGCAGTAGACGTCAATCGGGTTGCTGGATGTGCGCAACCTGTAGACACCGTTGCCCGTATCGCCAACATAAGTGTAGTTGCTGTCCAGAGGCCGACGATAGCCAAGGCAAGTGGTTGCATAGGTGTTGTCAGACCACCACCGGATACCGTTTGTGGCTTTGATGGTTCGTGTCGGCAGGCAGATCCCGTTGTTGCACACACCCTGCAGGCAGTCGCTGTCTACCTTGCATTTCTTGTTGGCAGCGCAGGCCGTGCAGGTTCCACCGCCGCAGTCGACGTCGGTCTCGGCGCCGTTCAGTACGGAATCGGTGCAGAGCGCAGGCTTGCAGAGCGCGTTGGTGCAGACGCTGCTCTGGCAGTCCGTGGGGATGCTGCACTTCTTGTTGTCCGCGCACTTGTTGCAGGTGCCGCCGCCGCAGTCGATGTCGGTCTCGGCCGCGTTCTGCACACCGTCGCTGCAGGTCGGGGCCCGGCAGATGTTGCTGTTGCAGACGCCGCTGACGCAGTCCAGGGCCTTGGTGCAGGCCTTGTCCGTGATGCACTTGTTGCAGGTGCCGCCGCCGCAGTCGACGTCGGTCTCCAGGCCGTTCTTGACCTTGTCGCTGCAGGTCGGGGCCTGGCACTTGCCGCTGGCGCAGACGCCGCTCTGGCAGTCCGTGGCCGAGCTGCAGGACAGGGTGTCCGCACACTTGTTGCACGGGCCGCCGCAGTCGACGTCGGTCTCGTTGCCGTTCTTCAGCCCGTCGGAGCACGACGGGGCCGCGCAGCGCAGGTTGTTGCAGACGCCGCTGGTGCAGTCGCCGCCCGTCTTGCAGGCCTTGCCGTCCGCGCAGTCCGCGAGGCAGGACCCGCCGCAGTCGACGTCGGTCTCGTCGCTGTTGCGCACCGTGTCGCTGCAGGTCGCGGCCCGGCAGGTGTTCGCGGTGCAGACGAGGCTCGCGCAGTCGGTGGGGAGGGTGCAGACCTTGCCGTTGACGCAGGGCTCGCAGCCGCCGCCGCAGTCGATGTCGGTCTCGCTGCCGTTCTTCACGCCGTCGGTGCAGCCTGCGGACTGGCAGCGGCCATCGACGCACGCGCCGGTGACGCAGTCGGCCCCGGTGTTGCAGCGGTTGCCTACCACGCAGTCGTTGCAGGTGCCGCCGCAGTCGACGTCGGACTCGCTGCCGTTGAGCACCGTGTCGTTGCAGGCCGGCGCGCGGCAGACGTTGGTCGTGCAGACCTTGCTGAGGCAGTCCGCGGCCACGGAGCAGGCCTTGGTGTCCGCACAGGCCTTGCACGAGCCGCCGCAGTCGGTGTCGGTCTCGCTGCCGTTCTTCACGGTGTCGTCGCAGGCCGGCGCCTGGCAGACGTTGTTGGTGCAGACCTTGCTGGTGCAGTCTGCCGGGACGTTGCAGGTCTTCTGATCGCCACAGGGCCCACAGTTACCGCCGCAGTCCCGGTCGGTCTCGGTGCCGTTCTTGACCCCGTCGTTGCAGGCCGGAGCCTGGCAGACCGTGTCGAGGCAGACCTTGCTCGAGCAGTCCGCGGGGATCAGGCAGTGCTTGGGCGGCAGGCAGGGGGAGCAGGAGCCGCCGCAGTCGACGTCGGTCTCGTTGCCGTTCTTGGCGTTGTCGTTGCAGCCGCTGGACTGGCAGATGTTGTTGACGCAGACGTTGCTGAGGCAGTCGCTGGCCAGGGAGCAGGCCTTGCCGTCGCTGCAGTCGCTGCAGTTGCTGCCGCAGTCGACGTCGGTCTCGGTCCCGTTCTTGACGTTGTCGGTGCAGAGCGGCGCCTGGCACTTGCCGCCCGTGCACACGCCGCTGACGCAGTCGGCCGCGGCGCGGCAGGTGAGGGTGTTGCCGCACTTGTTCGGGCAGGAGCCGCCGCAGTCGACGTCGGACTCGTTGCCGTTGAGCACCGAGTCGTTGCAGACCGGGGCGCGGCAGACCTTGGTGGTGCAGACGCCGCTCGTGCAGTCCGCAGGGATCTCGCAGGTCTTCGTGTCCGCACACTTGCTGCAGGGGCCGCCGCAGTCGACGTCGGTCTCGCTGCCGTTCTTGATGCCGTCGGTGCAGGCCGGCGCCTGGCACTTGCCGCCGGCGCAGACGCCGCTGAGGCAGTCGCTGGCTGCGAGGCAGCTCAGGTCGTTGGCGCACTTGCCGCAGACCCCGCCGCCGCAGTTGAGGTCGGTCTCGAGGCCGTTCTTCACGCCGTCGGTGCAGCTCGGCGCGACGCAGACCTTGTTGGTGCAGACGCCGCTGGCGCAGTCGGCCGGGACGCTGCAGACCTTGGTGTCGTCGCACTTGCCGCAGGTGCCGCCGCAGTCGCGGTCCGTCTCGAGGCCGTTCTTGACGCCGTCGATGCAGGTCGGGACCTGGCACTTGCCGCCGGCGCAGACGCCGCTTGCGCAGTCGCCGGCCAGGGAGCAGAGCTTGCCGTCGAGGCAGTCGTTGCAGTTGCTGCCGCAGTCGATGTCAGTCTCGGCGCCGTTCTTGACCCCGTCGTTGCAGGCCGGCGCCAGGCACTTCTTGGTGACGCCGTCGCACACCCCGCTGAGGCAGTCCGTGGCCACCAGGCAGCTCTTGGTGTCCGCGCAGGGCCCGCAGGTGCCGCCGCCGCAGTCGATGTCGGTCTCGCCGGGGTTCTTGGAGCCGTCGGCGCAGCTCCCCTGCGCGCAGACCCCGCCCGAGCAGACGGTGCTGACGCAGTCGCTGCCCAGCTTGCAGGCCTTACCGTCCGGGCAGTCGGGGCAGGACCCACCGCAGTTGAGATCGGTCTCGGTGCCGTTGGTCTGGTTGTCGCTGCAAGTCGGCGCCTGGCAGGTGCCATCGCAGACCTTGCTGACGCAGTCGGTGCCCAGCAGGCAGGTCTTGGTGTCCGGGCACTTGGGGCAGGAGCCGCCGCAGTTGATGTCGGTCTCGCTGCCGTTCTTGACGCTGTCTTCGCAGGACGGCACCTGGCAGAAGCCGCCGGTGCAGACCTTGCTGGTGCAGTGGGTCCCGAGGGTGCAGCGCTTGCCGTCCGCACAGGGGGCGCAGGGGCCGCCGCAGTCGACGTCGGTCTCGAGGCCGTTCTTCACCTTGTCGTCGCAGTTGGCCGCGACGCACAGCGAGTTCGTGCAGACGCCGCTCTGGCAGTCGCCCGGGGCCTTGCAGCCCAGCCCGTCCGCGCAGTCGGCGACGCAGGAGCCGCCGCAGTCCAGGCCGGTCTCGTCGCCGTTGAGCTGACCGTCACCGCACTGGGCGGCCCGGCAGATGCTGCCCTGGCAGATCTTGTTGAGGCAGTCGGCGGCGAAGGCGCAGCTCCGCCCGTCCGCACAGGGTCCGCAGGGGCCGCCGCAGTCGACGTCGGTCTCGTTGCCGTTCTTCACCTTGTCGCTGCAGGTGGGCACGGCGCAGGTCCCGCCGGTGCAGACGCCGCTCGCGCAGTCGCCCGCGGCCCGGCAGGTGGAGAGGTCCGCGCAGCGGGTGGGGCAGGAGCCGCCGCAGTCCACGGCCGCCTCGTTGCCGTTCTGCACGAAGTCGTTGCAGGCCGGCTCGCGGCAGATCTTGTCGGTGCAGACCTTGTTGTAGCAGTCGCTGCCGAGGCCGCAGCCCTTGCCGTCCGCGCACTTCGCCGCGCAGCCGCCGCCGCAGTCGATGTCGGTCTCCTGGCCGTTCTTCACGAGGTCGTCGCACTTGGCGATCTGGCACACCCCCGCGAGGCAGACGCCGGTGGTGCAGTCCCCGCCGACCGTGCAGCCCTGCTCCGGCGCACACTTGGCCTGGCAGCCGCCGCCGCAGTCCTTGTCGGTCTCGGTGCCGTTCTTGGTGCCGTCCGCGCAGGTCGCCGCGACGCACTTCAGCCCGGTGCAGACCTTGCTGAGGCAGTCGTCGCCGCTCAGGCAGCCCTTGTCGACCGCACAATCCAGGGGGCAACCGCCGCCGCAGTCGACGTCGGTCTCGTCGCCGTTCTTCACGCGGTCCTCGCAGGTCGCCTTGCGGCAGATGCTGCCCGCGCACACGCCGCTCGCGCAGTCGGTGCCGACCGCGCAGGTCTTGTTGTCGGCGCAGCGATCGCAGAGCCCGCCGCAGTCGACGTCGGTCTCCAGGCCGTTCTGGACCTCGTCGTTGCAGGCCGCGGCCTTGCAGACGAGCTGCTTGCAGACGCCGCTGGCGCAATCCCGGGCGAGCTTGCAGCTCCCGTTGGTGTCGCAGGGGCGGCAGTCGCCGCCGCAGTCGGTGTCGGTCTCGTTGCCGTTCTGCTCCCCATCGTCGCAGGCGGCCGGCTGGCAGCGCTTGTTCTCGCAGACGCCGCTGACGCAGTCGTCGCCGATGACGCAAGTCTTCTGCGTGGCGCACTGGTTGGGGCAGACCGCGCCGCAGTCGCGGTCGGCCTCGTCCCCGTTCTTCACGCCGTCCTCGCAGGTCGGCACCTGGCAGGTCCCGCCGGAGCAGACGCCGCTCTCGCAGTCGAAGCCGATGGAGCAGGTCGCCCGGTCTGCGCAGGGATCGCACGAGCCGCCGCAGTCCAAGGCGGTCTCGTCGCCGTTCTTCACCCGGTCGGTGCAGCTCGGCGCCTGGCAGAGGTTCTGGGTGCAGACGCCGCTGACGCAGTCCGCGTGGACCGTGCACTTCAGGTAGTCCTCGCACTTCGCGGTGTTGCGGCAGCTCCCGCCGCAGTCCTCGTCGGTCTCGGTGCCGTTGTGCACGCCGTCGGTGCAGGTCGCGGCCTGACACACCGCGCCGATGCAGACCCCGGAGACGCAGTCGAGGTCGGAGGCGCAGGCCTGGTTGTCGCGGCACTTGGTGCAGGTGCCGCCGCAGTCGATGGCCGTCTCCTCGCCGTTGAGCACCCGGTCGGTGCAGGAGGGGGCCTTGCACTGGTTCGCGGTGCAGACGCCGGAGACGCAGTCCGCCGCCGCGGTGCAGCGGAGGAAGTCCGCGCACTTGCTGCAGCCCGGGCCGCAGTCGATGTCGCTCTCGGTGCCGTTCTTCACCGTGTCGTTGCAGGCCGGCGCCCGGCAGATGTTGCCGGTGCAGACGAGGCTGGTGCAATCGCTGGCCAGGGTGCAGGCCTTGGTGTCCGCACACGCGGGGCAGATGCCGCCGCCGCAGTCGACGTCGGTCTCCTTGCCGTTGCGCACGGTGTCGTTGCAGGCGGGCACCTCGCAGCGGCCCTCCTTGCACACGCCGCTCTGGCAGTCCGCGGCCACCCCGCAGGTGGAGCTGTCCGGGCAGCCGGCGCAGCCCGAGCCGCAGTCCTTGCGCAGGTCGCAGTTGTCGTCGATGCCGTTGTCGCAGATCTCGGTCGCGCCCGGCGCGGTGGTCTTGGTCGCATCGTCGCAGTCCACCGGGCCGCCCTCGGGCCGCTCGCCTTCGTCGGTGCAGTCACCGTCGCCGTTGTTGTCCTTGCCCGCGGGGCAGTACCCGTCCTTGTCCTTGTCCGCGTAGTTCGAGCACTCGGGGTCGGCCGCGTCGATGCGGGCGTTGCAGTTGTCGTCCTTGCCGTTGAAGCAGTCCTCGCTCTTGGCCGGGTTCAGGGTCGGGTCCTCGTCGTTGCAGTCGAAGGGACCGGAGGCGTCGGACTCGCCCGGATCGATGCAGTCCCCGTCGCCGTTGGTGTCCTGGCCCGCGGGGCACCAGCCGTCCCCGTCGCCGTCGAGCCCGCCCTCGCAGGAGCCGTCCTGCGCGTCGACGAGCCCGTTGCAGTTGTTGTCGATGGTGTCGGCGCAGTCCTCGTCCGCGTCGGGGTTGACGTCGGCCGAGGTGTCGTCGCAGTCGAAGGGGCCGGTGCCGCCTGCCTCTCCCGTGTCGGAGCAGTCGCCGTCGCCGTTGCCGTCGATCCCCGCGGGGCAGTAACCGTCGCCGTCCTTGTCGTCGACGTCGGCCTGATAGAAGATCGGCGCCAGCAGGTTGCCGGTCCGGGTGAACTCCGCGAAGTCGTAGACCCGCACCTTGTCCTTCAGCTTGGCCAGGGTCTCCGCGGCCAGGGGCCCGGCCCCGCCGCCCGGCGCGCCGAAGCGGGCCAGGGGGCCGGGGGGCTCGTGGCGCGGCCGGGAGGTGCTGGACAGGGGGAAGCCGTCCTCGAGCACGACCCAGTCCAGGCGGTGCGCAGCCGTGTCGCCGGCGGTGGTGCCGGGGAGCGCGCTCGGCGAGGAGGTGAAGGTGTTGGCCGGGTTGCCCTCGACGTCGCTACCCACCATGTCCGGGATCAGGAAGCCGGCGCTGGTGGAGAAGGTGCTGCCCGAGTCCCGCTGGGTGGTCAGGGGCACCTCGGCGAGGAAGGCCGAGGTCTCGGGCGAGGCGCCGCCGGGGACCACGCCCCAGGTCACCATGGCCTGGCGGGCGTAGGGGTCCGTCGCCGGGGTCGCGGTGTGGCCGACCGGGATGTGGCACTGGGTGCAGTTGCGGGGCTTGCGCTGCACCGTGTGGGAGACCACCGGGTTGAACGACAGGGCGCCGTTCTGGTCCGCCCGCACGTCGCTGTTGTACAGCCCGCCGAGGTCGGGGTCGCGAGAGGCGAGGCCCGCGCCGACACGGTTGCCGAAGCCCAGTCGGTCGTTGAAGGTGCGGTAGGACGCGCCCGTGGAGCCCTGGAAATCGTCGGCACCCTGGGGGTGGGTGATGTGGCGGAAGAAGACCTTGCCGCCCGGGGTGAACTGGGACACCTTGCCGCGGCTGTTCACGCCGAGCTGGATGTCGAGCATCGAGACGAAGGTCACGTCCTTCTGGACCACCTTGCCGGGGGAGAGCAGCCCGCTGACGTTGGAGAAGTCGGACAGGGGCTCGTTGCCCGTGGGATCGTAGTCCGACAGGGTCAGGTGGCAGCCGTAGCACATGTTGCCCCAGGTCGCGTGGCAGGTGTTGCACTCCAGGGTGTCCGCGTGGCTGAAGCCGTCGCGGGTGGTCTCCCCGTCGGGCGCGCTGGCGTCGAGGGACTTGATCCCGATGCCGTCGTCGACGTTCTCCGCACCGTTCCAGCGGCCGTGTGCGAGGCTGGCGTTGCGGGCGTAGACGCGCTCGCCGGTGCGGGGGTCACGGGCGCCGGGGGAGACGTCCATGGCCGAGTCCTTGACCTGGTAGATGTAGTGCAGCCGCCCGGTGATCTTCGACTTGAGGTAGAAGGAGGGGCGGGCCTCGGTGCCCTGGCGCACGAGGTTGGGGATCGGCGACTGGGCCGGGTCGATGTAGCTGTCGATGGTGCCGTGGCAGGAGGCGCAGCGGATCTCGGTGGCCTGGTCCATCCGGCTGTGGATGCGGCCGTCGCCGTGCATCTCGGTGGGGGTGTGGCAGTCGATGCAGTCGAGCCCCGCGAGGAAGTGGACGTCCGCGGGGGTGTCGTCGACCCCGTCCCCGTTGAGGTCCTCGTAGTCGATGATCTGGTGGTACTTCAGGCCGTGGCGGCGCTTCTCCCCGACGAGGGAGTTGTCGTAGCGGCACTTGTCCTCGTTGCCGCCTTCCTGGCAGCCGAAGGTGGCCTGCAGGTCGCCGTTGGGATCGGGCCGCTGCCCCTTGAACTGCATCACCGTCCAGTTGGACTCGTTGTGGCAGTGCGCGCAGTGGCGCGACGGCAGCTTGCGGGTCAGCCGGTGCTGGTAGGGGTGGGGCCGCTGCCCGGGCTTGAGCATGATGTCGGTGTAGGCGTCCGCGACCCCGGGGTTGGAGGGGTCGTAGTACGGCTCGGTCTTGAGGATGCTGGCGTCCGCGGAGCGGCTGACGCCGTCGTCCTCGTACAGGACGTGGCAGGCCGAGCAGCCTGCGGAGCGGAAGTCGCCGGCCCGGCGGTTGGCGCCCTTGCTGCCGACGTGGCAGGAGGCGCAGGCCTTGTCGATGGTGTCCTCGAGCATCGCGGCCAGGCCCTCGTCGGAGCTGTCGCCGATGTCACGCAGCTCGGCGGTGGGGTAGGGGGCCAGCTCGCGGGCGGTGCCCGTGGGGAAGTTGGGCTCGGAGACCATCCCCTCGTCGAGCAGGGGGGTGGTCCGGGCGGCGACGCTGGCGAGCCGGGCGGCCTCGGTGTCGATGGGCAGCCCGTTCACCCGGCGGCCGAGGCCCAGCGCGTAGTGGGCGCCGCCGATCACGCCGGCCGAGGTCCCCATGACGCTCTTGGTCACCGCGCCGAGGATCGTCGTGTGGCAGCCTTCCTTGCCGCAGGTCTGGCCGCCCACCCGCAGGTCGGCCGGGTTGGAGAACTTCAACCAGGCCAGACCCTCGTGGATCGAGGGCGTCGCCGGGTCGTCGAACCGCTCGTCCTCGAGGCCGACGTGGGTCAGGTAGTTGAAGTATGTCCCGGTGACCGGGTCGGTGGAGTTCCAGGTGCTGGCCATGGCGGCCGGCTTGGCGACGTGGGCCTGGAGCACGTTGACCGTGCTCGCGTCACCGCCGTGGCACTCCACGCAGCTCAGGAAGGGCACGTGGGCCTTCTCGAGGCCGGTGTGGCAGATCGTGCACTTCTCTTCCTCGACCGGCCCCCCCGAGCAGCTCGCCTCGAACTCGGCGGGGTTCTTCGCCTCGCAGCCGTTGGCCGGCAGGCAGAACTCGGGGCCGCAACTGGCGCTGATGCAGACGTCGGCCTCGCACTGGCAGATCAGCTCGTCGGGGGGGCAATCCACGGCCTGGCAGAGGCAACCGATGAGATCCTCACCGGGGCCGCACTGGTCCGCGGTCTGGCACTGGACGCACTCCGCCCCCTGGAGGGTGTAGCCGCTGAGGCACGAACGTGGCTGGCAGTTCTGCCAGCGCCAGGCGCCGTTCTGGTAGACGCGGATGCCGAAGGCCTGGGCTGCACCGGGCGCCAGGCCCGTGTTGGTGCAGTCGATGTTCTCGCGATACGCGTCGAAGCACCCGCAACCGAAGTCCGGGTCGGCGACCTGTCCCGCGGAGCACTCGGTCTCGGGGCAGCCGCTGGTGCACTCGCTCCAGGTGCCGAGCGGGGTGCAGAAGGCCTTGCCCGGCAGGTCGAGCCCGCCATCGGGGTTGGGCAAGGCGCAGTCCTTCATGCAGGAGCCCCAGGTGCCCGACTTGGTGCAGTTCTGCACGCCGGGGTCGGCGCCGCAGGTGCAGGCCATGGTCTGACCGACGGTGCACCCGGCGCAGTCACAGGCCGCGGCCCAGCAGTATTGGCCGCTCGGCTGCTGCTCGCAGCGCATCACCCCGCCCGCGCCGCCGGGACAGGGCTCGGGGCAAGGATACGAGGCTCCCGGCGGGCAGGGCACGCAGGGCGGAGCACCCTCTCCTTCACCCTCTCCCTCGCCTTCTCCCTCGCCCTCCCCTTCGCCCTCACCCTCGCCCTCGCCCTCGCCCTCGCCCTCGCCCTCGCCCTCGCCCTCGCCTGGGTCGGCCTCACCGCCGCACCCGGGCAGGGCGGACAAGCTCAGGGCCAGGACCAACAGGATCCGGACCAGCGGATGGAAAAGCGTGCGGATTCTCATGAGATTACCTCGCTGCTGGTTGCTGCCTTCGCTCTCTGCAGAATAGACTTCTGGAACGGAACGAGCCTAATCGACAACTGCAGCGAGAGTCAATCCTCAAACCGGTCCCTGGTCAGGTGGATGACTGGAACGGTGTTTATCTACAATTGAGATTCTATTTGTCTCAAATTAAAGCAGAGCCCCCCCGGGGGGCGCGGAGGTGATCGGCTCAGGCCAGGAGCATCACCAGGAGCTGCGCGGTGACCACCCGCAGGATCATCACCAGGGGGTAGACCGTGGCATAGGAGACGTGGGGGGCGTCGCTCTCGTGCAGCGAGGCCGAGTAGGCCAGCGCTGGTACGTTGGTCATGCTGGCCGAGAGCAGGCCGCAGAGGGTCGGGAAGGGGAGGCGCAGCTTCAGCCGGGCGAAGAGGGCGACGACGAGCACGGGCACCAGGGTGACCGCGGTGGCCCAGGCCATCCAGCTCAGGCCGTCGCCGTGGGTGAGGGTCGCCACGAACTGATCGCCGGCGCGCAGCCCGACGCAGGCCAGGAACAGGGCGATGCCCAGCTCGCGCATCATCAGGTTGGCCCCGAGGGGCATGTACCAGACCAGGCGGCCGAGGTGGCCGAGCCGCGAGAGGACGATGGCGACGACCAGGGGGCCGCCGGCCAGGCCCAGCTTCACGGGCACCGGCACCCCCGGCAAGGCGACCGGGACGCTGCCGAGCAGCACGCCGAGGGCCAGCCCGATGAAGACCGGCGCGAGCTGGGGCTGCTGCAGCAGCTCGACGGCGTTGCCGAGCTCCTGCCGGGCCACCACGTCGAGGGCCTGCTCCTCGCCGACGCAGAGCAGGCGGTCCCCGAACTGCAAGGGTAGGGAGCCCGTGGGGGTGAACTCGACGCCGGCCCGGAAGACCCGGGTCACGGTCACCGCGTAGCGCTGGGGCAACTGCAGCTCGGCGAGGGTGCGGCCGAGGGCTGCGGCGCGGGTCACGACGAGGGAGCGGGCGAGCACCGGGCTGGGCACGTTCTGCAGGTCGACGTCGGCCTGGCGACCGATGATCAGCCGCATCTTCTCGAGCCCGTCCGGCGGGCCCACGAGGTGCAGCACGTCGCCGACCTGGACCCGCAGCTCCGGGCGGACCGCCCGCTGGACGCCGTCCTGCAGCAGCCGGGAGATCACCACCCGCGCCTCGCTCAGGCCGGGGATCGCGCCCGGCGCGAGCCCGGCGAGGTTGCGGTTCTCGACGAGCACGCTCAGGGACTGCGGTGCGGGCAGCGCTTCGGACTGCCGCAGGGCGATCGCCTCTTGCAGGGGATCGATGCGCAGGACCTTGCGCAGCAAGGCGATGACCAGGATGACGCCCAGCACGCCGAAGGGGTAGGCGACCGCGTAGCCCAGCCCGGGCTGCTGCACCAGCGCGCGGCCCCGCTGGCCGAGATCGAGCAGGGCCTGCTGCGCGGCCGCGAGGCTCGGCGTGTTGGTGGTCGCACCCGAGAACAGCCCCACGGTGACGCCGGCCGGGATGTCGCCCAGTCGACCGATCCCCCAGGCGATGGCCGCGCCGCCGAGCACGATGGCCGCCGCGAGCGCGTTGAGCACCAGCCCGTGCCGCCGCAGAGAGGCGACGAAGCCTGGGCCGACCTGCACGCCGATGGCGTAGACGAAGAGGATCAGCCCGAACTCCCGGAGGAATTCCATGACGTGGGCGTCGATGGTCACCCCGAGGTGACCGAAGAGCAGCCCGACGAAGAGCACGCCGCCGACCCCGAGGCTGACCCCGAGCACCCGGATCCGCCCCAGGCCGAGGCCGAGCGCGGCCACCAGGCTCAGCACCAGGATGGCGTGGGCCGTCTGGGGCAAGACGCTGGCGAGCTGCGCGAAGATGATCGACCTCCCGGGGGGCGATGGCCCCCTGCTGCGGGCGTGCCTTCTACACGCGGCGAAGAGAGTGGGCAAGGCGGGGGAAGGGGGGCGCGTCGGCCGGGCGGCTCGAGGAGGGCTCAGCCCGCGGCCGTCGCCCAGCGTGCGGCGGTCGGGAGGGCGGTGCTGGCCGGTTGCGGCCGGGGGGGCCCGAGCGCGGCGGGGGGACGCGCCGCCGGAGCCGGTCCGCGCCGCCGCACGGCCGGGTGCCGCTGCAGGGCGAGGTCCACGAGCCGCACGGCCATCGCCCCCCAGCTCAGGCCCAGCAGCTCTGCGCTCTGGGCCATGCTCGTCTCGCGGCACAGGTCGGCGTTGGGGTTGACGTCGAGGACGAGGAAGGTCCCGTCCGGGGCCTGGCGCAGGTCGATCCGGGCGTAGTCGCGACAGCCCAGGGCCCGGTAGGTGGCGAGGCAGACGGCCGTGAGCTGCTGCTGCTCCCGGGCGGTGAGCGGTGCCGGCAGCCGCAGGGTGATCTGCTCGTAGTGGCTGGAGCCGGGGACGTACTTCGAGTCGAAGTTGCACAGCCGGTCCTGGATGCGTCCGAACGCCGAGAAGTCCATCTCGGCCGCCGGCAGCAGCTCGAGCCGGCCATCCCCCCAGACCGTGATGTGGACCTCCCGGCCGTCGAGGAACTCCTCGACCAGGACCGGCTGCCGGTGCTGGAGCAGGATCCGGGCGATCTGATGCCGCAACTGGACCGGCCCGAGGGCCACCGACTCCTCGTCGAGGCCGACGCTGCAGTGCTCGCGGCAGGGCTTGACGATGGCCGGGTAGCGGTTCCAGCCGGCGAGCCCCGGTCGCTGGCAGAGCATCCAGCGGGGCGTCGGGATGCCCTCCTGGTCGAGCAGCAGCTTCACCTGGAGCTTCTCCCAGCTCTGCGCGAGCACCGCGGCGGTGGAGCCGGTGAAGGTGAAGCCGGCCTCTTCCAGGGCCTGCGCGATCAGGGCGTCGCTGCGCGGGATGCCGGGCAGCGACTCGCACCAGTTGAAGATCACGCAGGAGCTGGGATCGAGCCCGCGCAGCGGGCGGAGCGGATCGAGGCTGGCGACCTCGACGGGGCGAACCTGGCGCCCCTCCCGGGCCATCGCGGCGACCAGCTCGGCCGCCTCGGCGCGACAGCCCGTCCGCTCCTCCGGCTCCCACTGCGGATCGAGGGAATACAGCAGGATCACGGGGATATCGGGTGCGGGGAGTGTGGCC
Organism: Myxococcota bacterium; assembly: GCA_034005005.1. Taxonomy (GTDB): domain Bacteria; phylum Myxococcota_A; class JAVEVO01; order JAVEVO01; family JAVEVO01; genus JAVEVO01. Next base: position 31,123 of record JAVEVO010000002.1, on the reverse strand, counting down.
GGCATGCTGGGTCCTCCTCTCCCGACGTCTCGGCGATGACCCCGCCCGTCGGAACAGGACCCCTCGACACGCCGGCTGCGTCGATTTCTCAATCCTTTCGGGATATACCGAGAGGGTCCCACCGATTGCAAGGCAAAGAGGCATGCGCCCCCCAAAAAGACGGCCCGCGCACGTCCTTTCGCAGGGTTACGCTGCGGTCGGGCACCTGCTCGCGAGATCGTCGCCACCTCGTCGGGAGGCCTTCACGGGGGATGGCCGTCGCCTCGGTACTCGCTCCTCACCCATGTCCGCTCCCCGGACTGGTGCCGACCCTCCTGGCAGTGCTACCTTGCCGCCTCGCCAGGGCCTCGCTCCGGCCTGGCCCAGGCGTCAGCGACGCGCGGCGGTTGGCCGGTCGTCCAGCTTCTCGGTCTCCCGGGCCTGACCACTGCCCGGGAGGGGAGGTCTGATCGCTCCGATGCACACCTATCTCGATTGCATCCCCTGCCTGCTGCGGCAGAGCCTCGAGTCGGCCCGGCGCTTCTCCCCCGATCCGCAGATCCACGAGCAGATCCTGCGGGATGTGTTGCGCCTGACCCTGGAGCTCGACCTGCAGCGGCCGCCGCCCTGGGTGGGGCAGCGGATCCATCGGCGCCTCCGGGAGCTGACCGGCGTGGCCGATCCGTACCTGGCGGCGAAGCAGCGCTTCAACCGGCTGGCCCGGGAGGCGCTACCCGCGCTCGCCGCCCGGGTGGACCAGGCGGCCGATCCCCTGCTCACCGCTGCCGGCCTGGCGGTCGCGGCCAACGCCATCGACCTCGGTGTCGCGGGCGAGCTGTCCGACGCCCAGGTCCGGGAGGCCCTCGCAGCGGCTCCGGTGACCTTGCACGGTGATCTGGAGCAGTTCCGCCAAGCCGTCCACTCGGCCACCGACATCCTTTGCCTGGCGGACAACGCCGGGGAGATCGTCGTGGACCGCCTGCTCGTCGAGCAGCTCGGGCCGGCGCGTGTGACGGTCGCGGTGCGTGGTCGTCCGGTGCTCAACGACGCGACCCTCGCGGACGTGGCGGACGCGGGGTTCGACGGACGTGTGGCGGTCATCGCCAACGGCTCCGACGCCCCTGGCACGATCCTCGACGACTGCAGCCCGGACTTCCAGGAACGCTTCCGCCGTGCGGACCTGATCCTCGCCAAGGGCCAGGGCAACTTCGAGACCCTCTCCGGCGTCTCTGGTCGGCTGGTCTTCCTGCTCAAGGCGAAGTGCCCGGTGATCGCCGAGCACGTCGGGCTGCCCGTGGGGACTCACGCCCTGGTCTGCTCCTGGAGCGCACCCCCCTCCGGGGCCTCCTCGACCGCTCATTTGCCCTGGCGGTGAGCTGTGCGGTCTGCTATCGCCTTCCGGGTCGAGCGTAGACGACAATTCGCCCCCCGGAGGTGGCGTTGACGAAAAAGCGACTCTTGCTCTCCCTGCTCGCGCTCGTCGCGGCCGGGGGCCTCTTGCTGGCCGGATGGGGGCTCTGGCGGCCAACGGCCTCCTCCCGTCCCCCGACCCCCGGGCATCGCGCCCACCTCGACCATTCCTCCTTCTTCGACCAGCCGTTTCAGGAGGGGCCCGAGGTGACCCGGGCCTGCCTGCGCTGCCACCCGAACGCCGGCCGGCAACTGCTGGGGAGCACCCACTTCACCTGGCTGGCCCCGCCAGCAGAGATCCCGGGCCGCACCGGCATCCACGCCGTGGGCAAGCGCAACCTGATCAACAACTTCTGCATCGGCATCACCAGCAACGAGACGATGTGCACCAAGTGCCACGCGGGCTACGGCTGGCGGGACGGTCGCTATGATTTCACCAGGGAGGAGAACGTCGACTGCCTGGTCTGCCACGACTGGTCCGGCAGCTACCTCAAGGGTGACGCCGGGCTGCCCGTCCCCGGGACCGATCTGCGGGCTGTGGCCCGCTCGGTCGGCTACCCCCGCCTCGACAACTGCGGTGTCTGCCACTTCTTCGGCGGCGGGGGCATGGGCGTGAAGCACGGTGACCTGAACACGGGGCTGACCACTCCCCAGGCCAAGGACGATGTGCACATGGGGCTGCAGGGGATGCTCTGCATCGACTGCCACGGCGGCCGGGAGCACGCGCTCCGGGGCCGCTCCATCGCGGTGAGCGTCGACCGTGCCCACAGCCTCGCGTGCGAGGATTGCCACCAGCGTCACCGGCACCAGGACGCCCGGCTCGACACCCACCTCGCCGCGGTGGCCTGCCCGACCTGCCACATCCCCACCCACGCGCACCTCGCCCCGACCAAGCTCGCCTGGGACTGGAGCCAGGCCGGCGACGGCACGCGTCCCCAGGACGAACACCAGTACCAGAAGAAGAAGGGCGCGTTCGTTTACGGCCAGAGCCTGGTCCCCGAGTACCGCTGGTGGGATGGTCGCACGGGGCGATACCTCGCTGGTGACCCCGTCGATCCCGCGAGGACGACTGAGCTGAATCCGCCCCTCGGCGCCAAAGGCGACAAGAAATCGAAGATCTATCCCTTCAAGGTGCACCGCGGCAAGCAGCCCTACGACCTCCAGCACGAGCACCTGCTCACCCCGCAGACCACCGGGCCGACCGGGTACTGGACGACCTTCGACTGGGACGGCGCGCTCCGCCAGGGGGCCCAGCAGGCCGGCCTCGCGTACAGCGGGCAGTACGGCTTCGTCGCCACCGCGATGTACTGGCCCCTCAACCACCTGGTGCGCCAGGCCGGGCAGGCCCTCGCCTGCGCCGATTGCCATGGTGCTGGCGGCCGGCTGGACTGGGCGGCCCTCGGCTACGACGCGGACCCGGCCGGGGTCGGAGGCAGACGATGAGCGTGCGTGGCCCGTTTCCTCTGCTCCTCCTCTGGCTGCTGCCGTCGTTGGCCCTCGCCGCGCCCAACCCCCTGCACCCCACCTTCGTGGCGCGCAACGAGGAGGGCGGGTCCCTCCTCGAGCAGGGCGGGGTCTTCTCGGAGGCCGCGACCTGCAGCCAGTGCCACGACGTCGCGTACATCGAGCAACACAACAGCCATCCTGGTCTCGAGTGCTCCGTCTGCCACCGTGACCAGCCCTGGGACATCGGCGAAAAGCAGCTCGACGAGCAAGGGCGGCTCGTGCGGGAAGAGATCGACCTCTCCGCACCCACCACGAGCCGCTGTGGTCGCTGTCACGGCCTGGTGCACACCGATCCCTGGCCCCTCGCACTCCCCGAGGACTACGACTGGACGCCGACGGCCCTCATCGAGGACCACCACTCGCTGACCAAGGCCAGCGGCGTGGTCTATTCCTCCCAGCAGATGGCCGCCAGCCACCTCAACCTGGTGGGCAAGGATGGCCTCGACCGGCCCTTCGACATCCACGCGGCCCGCTTGCTCACCTGCACCGACTGCCACCGGTCGGCCAACCACCCGGCCCGCTCACGTCCGGGGGCCGGCCTACCGCATCTGAAGCGGGATCCCCGTCAGGTGAGCCTCGGCAGCTACCTGGTGCGGCCCGACCACCGGCTCGGCGCCGCCCCCTGCACGAGCTGCCACGAGCCCCTGGCCGTCCACCCCGAGCTGCCCTACCCCAAGCGTCACTTCGAGCGGGTCGCCTGCTCGACCTGCCATGCCCCCGAGAGCTTTGGTCCTACGGTTGCGGTGATCGATGCGACCTTGGTCATGGAGACCGGCAGTGCGCTGGTGACCTATCACAACCAGCCCCTGGACCCGGGCGTCTCCCCCAACGTCCGCCTCACCTCGCCCTTCTCGCCCGCCTTGCTCCCCGTCCCTTCGGCCCATGGCGGGGATCCTCGCTGGCGGCCCTTCAACCTGGTCACGCTGCTCGGCTGGCAGGATGCGGCCAGCGGCGGGGACGTGCCGTTGACGACCCTCGCCGCGGCCCTGCTGGAGCGCGGGCGCTACAAGCCTGCACTCCTGGCCCAGCTCGACACCGATCACGACGGGCGCCTGGCCGCGCCGGAGCAGCACCTCGACACGGAGGCCAAGGTCGCGCTGGTCGCAGACTTGCTCCGGCAGCAGGGGGTCACGCAGCCGCGGCTGACTGGCAGCGTCGAGGCCCACGGCCTGCACCATGGCACCCAGGAGCGGGCCGGCGCGACCATGGCCTGCGGTCGCTGCCACGGGGAGCAGGGCCGCCTGGCGCTGCCCATCCCCCTGGTCGGGGCCCTCCCTCCGGGTCTGCGCTTGGAGCTCCCCTCCACGGGGCCCCTCGCCGGGGGGCGTCTGCTGCCAGGTCCAGCCCGTGAGCTGGTCTACGAGCCGCCGGCCACGGCGACGGTCTACATCTTCGGGCACAGCCGGGAGGGCTGGTCCGATCGGACCGGCTTCGGCCTGTTCCTCCTCGCCTTCGCCGGCATCTTCGTGCACGGCCTGGTGCGCTTCGTGACCCGGCGACGTCGTCCGGCAACTCACGGGCCCAACCGGCAGGTCTACCTGTACACCCGCTACCAGCGGCTGTGGCACTGGTTGATGGCGGCGAGCATCGTGCTGTTGCTCCTCACGGGCCTCGAGGTGCACTTCGTCGACTGCTTCCCGTTGCTCGGGTTCGCCCACGCGGTGCGGCTGCACAACGCCCTCGCCCTGGTGCTGATCGTCAATGCGGTGCTCAGCCTGTTCTACCACCTCGTCACCACCGACATCCGGCAGTTCATCCCGCGGGGGCCGACCCTGTTCCGGGATGTCCTGAGCCAGGCCCGTTTCTATCTCCACGGCATCTTCGTGGGCGCGCCCCATCCGCTGCCCCGCACCCCGCAGCGCCACCTCAACCCCTTGCAGCAGGTGACCTACCTGATGCTGCTCAACGTGTTGATCCCCTTCCAGGTGGTCACGGGGATCCTGATCTGGCTGACCGGCCGCCAGCCGGGGCTGGCCGTCGACCTGCCCGGGCTGTACCTGATCGCACCCTTGCACAACCTCGGTTCCTGGGCCTTGCTGGCCTTCGTGGTGGCGCACCTGTACCTGATCACCACCGGGCACACCCTCGGCAGCAACCTGCGGGCGATGATCACGGGCTACGACATCCTCGACGAAGGGCCCGCGCCCGGTGAAGGAGGCGGTGATGTCTGACGACGCCAGGGGGCCGCGACCCTACCTGAACCCCTACCTGGGAGGCTGTCTGCTGGGCGTCGTGCTCTTTCTAGCCTTCTTCGTCACGGGCGGCGGGCTGGGCGCCTCGGGCGCGATCAGCCGGGTGCAGTCGGGTCTGGTCGCCCTGGCCGCGCCGGACCACGTCGACCGGGTCGCGGGCCTCGCGGAGACCGCGGGCGGCAGCCGCAACCCCTTCGATCACAGCTCGGTCTTCATGCTCTTCGGCACCATGCTGGGCGGGGCCTTGAGCGGCCTCTTCAACCGGCGCTTCAAGCTCGAGCTGCGGCGAGGCCCGCGGGTCCAGGCCGGGACCCGCCTCCTCCTCGCGTTGGTCGGCGGCGCCCTGATGGGCTACGGCGCCCGGCTCGCCCGGGGCTGCACCTCGGGCCAGGCTCTCAGCGGCGGCGCGGTGCTCTCGGTCGGTAGCTTCGCGTTCATGTTCGCGGTGTTCGCCGGCGGGTACCTGCTGGCCTACTCCCTGCGCAAGCAGTGGACCTGAGGAGGAGACCATGGCTCCCTTCGACGTCCACGTGCTCGGCGGCTTCGCCCAGTTCCTGATCTTCTTCGCGATCGGGCTGGGCTTCGGCGTGGTGCTGGAGCTCTCGGGCTTCGGCGACAGCCGGAAGCTGGCCGCGCAGTTCTACCTGCACGAGATGACCGTGCTCAAGGTCATGTTCACGGGTATCGTCGTCGCCAGCCTCCTGATCTTCCTCGCCTGCAGCCTGGAGCTGCTCGACTTCGATCGGGTCTTCGTCAACCCGACCTACCTCTGGCCCGGCATCGTCGGCGGGTTGATCGGGGGCGTCGGCTTCATCATCGGCGGCTTCTGCCCGGGGACCAGCCTCGTCGCGGCCAGCACCCTGAAGATCGACGGGATGGTCTTCCTCGTCGGGGTCGGGCTGGGGACCCTGCTCTTTGGCGAAACTGTCGGTAACTTCGAGGATTTCTATCACAGCAGCCACCTCGGCCGCTTCACCCTCATGGACCTCTTCGGCGTCGACGCCGGCGTCGTGCTGCTCGGGCTGGTGGGCATGGCCGTGGGGGCGTTCGCCCTGGCCGAGCTCGCGGAGCGGCGCTTCGGCGTCGTGCGGGGGCCCGTACCCCGTCTCGTCCGGATCGGTGGCGGCGCCTTGTTCGGCGTCGCCCTGCTCGTCGCCGTGCTCGGGCAGCCCGATCTCGCGGATCGCTGGCAGTGGATCGCGGCGGCCACGGAGCAGAGGCTGGCCGACCGCTCCGTCTTCATCCATCCGGCCGAGCTGACCGACCTCCGCAAGCAGGGTGGCGTTAGTACCATCGTCCTGGATGTGCGGTCTGAGCGGGAGTACAACGTCTTCCATCTCTACGGCGCCCTGCGCGTCGATCCCGATCGGCCCCTCGCGCCGGCCCTCCTCCAGAAGCTGAAGGCCCAGGAGGCGAGCACCGCGGTGCTGCTCATCGGCCGGGGCGAGGCGGCGGCGGTCGGGCTGTTCAAGACCCTCAGCGCCGCGGGGGTGGGCAACCTCTACATCATCGAGGGCGGCTACGCGAATTGGCTGGCCAAGTACCCGCCCTCGACCTGTCTTGCCGAAAAAGACTCCGGGAACGAAGAGTTCGGCTACCGCTTCCGCCGGGCGGTCGGGCAGCGGGCCTACGCGGCGCATCCCGACTGCGCGTGCAAGGAAGTGCTGCCCTACTTCTGCGGCATGCCGGGCGTCGATCCGGTCAATGCCCCCCCGGTCTGGCCCACCCACACCTACCCCCGCAAGGTCACGATCCAGGCCCGGGCCAAGGTCGTCGGCGGCTGCGGCTGAAGACGACCTCAGCGTGTGCGCCGGCCCCGGAGCCGGTCGATCCCCCAGACCAGCAACCCGAGCCCCAGGGCGGGGAAGATCGGCTCGACGCCGAGCAGGTGCTCGCCCGTGGTCGAGAAGCGGCGGCTGAGGGTCCAGACCAGGGCGACGGGCAGGGTCAGGGCCATGCCCAGCAAGGCCCCCCGGGGGGAGAGGCGCAGGCGGGGGAAGAAGGAGGCCACCGCGGGGACCAGCAGGGTCGCGGTGCCGATCGTCCCGAAATCATGCCAGATATCGACCACGGAGCGGGCGACCAGCGCGATCCCCGAGGCCAGCCCGGCGGAGAGCAGCAGGCCGACCCGGGTGAGCCGGCGCTGGCCGTCGCCGCTCGCTGGGGAGGGAGGGGCCGTCGCGCTGGCGGTCGTCGGCCCCGCCGCGGTCCGTCGCCAGCGGCGCCAGCGGTCGCCGAGCTGCCCGAGCAGGTCCGGGCCGAGGGAGGTGGCGGAGAGGAAGAGGTAGCTGTCGATGGTGGACAGCACCGTGGAGAACAGGGCCACGTAGAACAGGCCGAGCAGGCCGGGGGGGAGGGTCTGGGCCGCAAGGCGGGGATAGGCCTCCGCGGAGAGCCCCAGGGTCGGATCGAGCAGGGCCCGCGCGTACAGTCCGCTGAAGGTGGTCAAGGCGTCGAAACCGCACCAGGCGACGATGGAGATCAGCAGCCCGCGCCGGGCCACCTGGGGGCTCTTCGCCGCGAAGCAGTGCAGGTAGAAGGTCGGCTCCACCAGGGTGGCCAGCGCGATCAGATACCACACCAGGATGGCCTGCAGGGGCCGGCCGCCGCTCCAGGTGAGGTGGTTCGCGGGGAGGTTCGCCCGCAGGAAGCCGAGCCCGCCGTGCTCCAGCATCAGGGAGCCGAGCAGGATCGCGAAGCCGCCGTACATCAGCCCGAACTGCAGCAGGTTGCTGCGCACCACCGAGCGCAGCCCGCCGGCCCAGTTGAGGACGACCGCGAAGAGGGCGCCGGCGAGCACCCCCTGCCAGAGGGGGAGGTCGAAGGCCAGCCCGAGCAGCAGGCCGACGGTGAGCAGGTAGGCGGCGGGCAGGGTCGTCGCCACCACCACGCCCGCGGCGAGCGCGCCCGCGCCGCTGCCGTAGGCTTGGCGGAGCTGCTCGGGCAGGCTGAGGACCCGCGCCCGCTGGGCCCGCCCCGCCAGGAGCAGGGCGAAGATCAACGCGGCCAGGTAGTAGGGCACGCCGAAGACGAGCCAGTTGGAGATGCCGTAGCTGAAGGTGTACTCGCCGACCCCGAGCACGCCCCCGTACCAGCTCGAGACCAGCGCGGCGACGAACGCGGGCAGGCTGAGGCGTCGCCCCGCGAGCAGGTAGCTCTCGCGGTCGTTGCCTCCCGGGGCGGGCCGGCGCCAGGACGCGCCCAGCCCCAGCCCGAGGGCCAGGGTGGCCCCGAGGTAGGCCAGGATCACCAGGCGGTCGAGGAGGCTCACCCGGCTAAAGCCCGAGGGTCAGGCTCAGGTGCACCTGCCGGGGCGCGCCGGGGAAGAGGATCGCCTCCCCGCCGTCGCCGTACCACTCGTCCCACCAGCCGTGGGTCTCGTGGGGGGTGTCCAGCAGGTTGCGCACGGTCAGGGCGAGCTGCAGCCGCTCCAGCCCGAGCCGCCGCTCCAGCTCGAGCCGGGCCCCGGCGTGCAGCAGGAAGTAGGGGTCGAGGCTGCGCTCGGCCAAGCCGCTCAGGTCGAGGTAGCGTCGCCCGGTGTGGCTGCCCGTGAGCTCCAGGGTGGCGGGGCCGACGGACCAGGCGAGCCCGAGGTTGGCGAGGGTCACGGGTGTGCCCGGGAGGGGGTTGCCCCCGCGGTCGAGCTGCACCACCTGGCCCTCCTCGTCCCAGGTCCGCTGGATCAGGTCCACCGCGACGTTGTCGGCCAGGGTCAGGTTGCCGGTGAGGGCCAGCCCGCGCCACGGCATCAGCCGCAAGCTGCCCTCGAGGCCCCGGTGGATCGAGCGCTTGGCGTTGCCCTTCACGGGGTTGCCATCGTCGTCCACGCCGCCCGCGGTGAGGATCTCGTTGCGGAAGTCCATCCAGTACAGGGCCAAGGTTGCACTCAGCGAGCGCAGGCCGGGAAGATCGGGACGAAGGGACCAGCGGCTGCCGAGCTCGACGTCGAGCAAGGTCTCCGTGTTCAGCCGGGAGCCGGTGGCCTGGACCCGCTCCTCGTTGGCGGTGAAGGTCCGGAAGAGGGGCGCGGCCCCGCGATCGTCCGGGCCCTGCCACGCGTCCCAGTAGTCGTCGGCCGCCGGCTCCCGGCCGCTCTTGCCGACGAGCAGGTACAGCTCGCCCTGCCGGAGGGTCGTGGCGGCGGCCGGCGCGCTCCCGCCCCCGGCGGCGGCCGGCCGGGGCACGAGGTCGTACAGGAGGCCGAGCTTGGGGTTGAGCAGGGTGCGCGCGTCCGTGAATTCGTAGCGCTCGGCCGGGCCGAAGCTGCCGGCGTCCGCGTGCCGGAACGCGAAGCTGCCGTGGCGGAGCTGCAGCTCGCCGAGCAGGCGCAGGCTGGAGAGCAGCCGGTACTCCGCGTCGAGGTAGGTCGACAGGGTCGTCTTCTCCTCGGTGTAGCGGTAGTAGTCATCGGGCCAGCCGTCCTGGGCGGGGGGGGCCGCGATCCAGAGCAGCTCGCCCCAGTGGTCCGAGCTCAGCCAGTCGAGGCTCCAGCCGAGGGTCAGCCCGAGGGCCTCCCGCCGCCAGGCGGCCTGGCCGACCGTGCCGAGCTCGAGCTTCGCGACGTGCTTGCGGCGGATCAGGTCCGACTCCGCATCGCTGTCCGGAAAGCCGAAGTCGGCCAGGTCCCGGTCGGCCTTGTAACCTTGGTACCAGCCGCGCCCCTGGATCACGTACAAGGTCGTGCGCAGCTCCAGCTCGGGCAAGGGGCGCCACTCCACGCTGAGCTGGGTGTGGGGCTGCTGGAAGTGGTCGAGGCTCTTTGGGTAGGTGTTGGCCGGGCTGTCCGGTGCGGCGTAGTAGTCGTCGAGGTTCAGGCGCCGCTCGCCCGCCGCCAGCAGGGACGCGGGCGTGCCGTTGAAGGCCAGCCGGGTCTGCTCCTGTCCGCCGAAGGTGGTGAGCCGCAGAGACCAGCTCGGGCCGAAGCGGCGGGCGGTCAGGAAGTACCCCCAGAGCTCGCTGCCGCTGCGCTCCCGGTAGCCGTCGGAGACCACGCGGGAGAAGCGCCCGGAGATCGAGTACTTGTTGTCGACGAGCCCCGAGCCGAGGCGCAGGGCGTTGCGGAAGGTGCCGAAGCTGCCGAGGCCGGTGGTCAGCTCGAAGCGGCGCGTCAGGGCCGCGTCGTCGGTGACCAGGTTGATGGTGCCGCCGAAGTGGCTGGTGCCGGCAAAGCCGATCCCTCGCTGCACCTGGACGTCCTGCAGGGAGGACGCGAGGTCCGGGACGTCGACCCAGTAGACGAGCTGCTCCGCGGGGTCGTTCAGGGGCACCCCGTCGATCTGGACCCCCACCCGGCGGGCGTCGAAGCCCCGGAGCTGCAGGGTCGTATAGCCGATGCCGTTGCCCGCGTCCGAGGTCGCGAAGACGCCCGGCTGGCTCTCGAGGAGGATAGGGAGGTCCTGGCCCCAGCTCCGCTGCTGCAGCTCGGCCGCGTCGAGGTTGGTGAAGGTCGCGGGGGTGCGCCCGCTGGTCGCCCGGGTCGCGGTGACGACGGTGGCGAACAGCGGGTCGGTGGGCTGCGGCGGGAGCCGGAGCTCCAGGGGGCCGGTGAAGTCGGGGGGCAGGGCCGGGGACCAGGCCGGCAAGAAGCCGGGCGCGGCCGCGGAGAGGCGCAGCGCCTCGTTTTCCGGCACCTCCAGGGTGAACTGCCCGTCGGCCGCGGTCCGGGCCCGGCCGTCACCACCCTCCACCTGCACCGTGGCGTCCGCGATGGGCTGGCCCGTCTGCGCGCAGCGCACGACGCCGGCCAGGGGGCGGGCTGGCGCGGGGTTCCCGGCGAGCAACAGCAGTGAGGCGAGGCCCCAGGCGACCGATCGGCGGCTCCGGGTGCGGGCCAGGGCGCGTGCGGTGGGAAAGAGCGTGTGCGCGAAATCCACGATCACCTCCGGCAGGGTCCGGCCGCGGGGGATACCTGGAGGAGGCCTCGGGGGGAGGGCTGCGCTCGTCCGTTCCCTACGCCGGCATGACCCGGGTCAGGTTCCGAGGGTGTGATCTCAGCCCCGACCGTGTAGTCGGGACACCCCTACAGACGGGGGGCAGAGTAGCCCCCGGGCGTGGTCCTGGCAAGGGGCGGTGGGGCAGGCACCGAATGCTGGCTCCTGCAGGTGAGGGGGCCAGCGTCCGGTCGTGCCGCGATCCGGAGGCCGGTCTGCGCGCTCGGGGGTGTCCTGGCCAGCTCTGCTGCCGACCGGCCTGCTCTGGCCGTCGCCCGGTCATCGGGGGACAGGGCCGGATTGCGGCCGAACCCGCGAGCAGCGGCCGCCGCGTGTGGTCCCCCTGCCGTCAGCGGGGCCGTCCGAGCTGCTCCACGTCCGGGTGGACCAGCCAGCGGTCGAAGTCCAGCCAGATGCGGCCGTCGGTGCGGCAGTCGTAGCTCCGGCACGCGGCCGGCCGCCGGTCGTAGACCGTGCAGCGGTGGTGTGCGTCTTGATGCAGACAGCGACCGTCCGGCGTGCGACCGAGGAGGTAGGGGGCGAAGTAGTCCCACCGCAGCCCGCCCTCCTGCAGGTCCTGGACCGACAGGCAGCGGGGCAGCCGGCAGCAGGCGCCCCGGCACACGGGCAGCCGCGCCAGGCAGTCGCTGGGGCCGGCCACGACCAAGGCGTACTTGTCGACCAGCGGCCCGAAGGCCAGGGACGGGATGGCCGCGAGGGTCTGCTGCACCCGGGCCGCGGCCTCTGCCCGCGGCTGCTCCAGCTCGACCGTGCGGATCATTCCCTTGGCGATCAGCAGGTCCACCAGGGCGTAGAGGAGTCCCCCTTCGGCCACCAGCTCGTTGCGCAGCGATTCGCCGACGAGGTGCAGGTACTTCAGGCCCTGTTCCAGGTCTGCGCGCTCGGGCAGGTCCGGGTCCTCGGTGGTCACGTTGGAACCCTTGTCAGCGGAGCGCGCGGCGCTCCATGGTCAGGGTGAGATCCCGTGAGAGATCGATCTGGTAGCGGACGACTTCCGGTACCATGGCACCGGCCTGCAGGGTGAAGAAGCGGAGCTGGACCCCCTGGGCAGTCGCCTCGAGCAAGGGGGGCGCGGCGTGCCCCTGCGGGCTCTGCGGATCCCTTCCCGGTCCGTCGAGCGGGCTCTCCGGCCGCCCCAGCACGTGAAGGACGAGCTCGGCGAGCTGTCGGGGTGTGCGCCCTCCGGCTCCCGGCTCCAGCGCGCCGGCCCGGCCGAGGATCCGTCCCAGCTCCGGCCGTCGGTCTCCCGCGACCACGCTGCCGTCGGCGCGCAGCGTGTAGGCCGTGCGGTCGGCGCTCCGGTCCATGGCCGTGGCGGTCGGGGTGAAGGTGACGTCGAAGAAGGACCAGCCCGCCACGCCGAAGGGGACCTCGGTCACGGTGAAGGCGGCGCCCGGGCGGGCCTGGCGGATCTGTTGCTCGAGAGCGGCGCGGGGGTCCATGGGCTTCTCCGGGGTTGGTTGCAGGTCGGCCGGGCGCGGAGCGGCCGGAGGGGTTCCAGAGGCGGGGGGCTCGGCCCGGACGCCCTCGGGATTGCAGGCGCTCGCCAGCAAGGCCCAGGCTGCGGTCAGCAAGGACCAGCTCGAGGTTCGAGCTCGGCGCACCGTCACGTCAGCCGTCCTTGTGGAGGTTCTTGGACTTGAACCAGTCCCGGGCCTTGCCTTTGACTTTATCTCCTGGTGTCGCAGTGACCCACCAGAGTGCGTAGAGCTCTGCAAAGTGGTCGGCTGGGCAGCGGAACTGATAGAGGCTGATCTTCGTGCTCCACGCCGTCGTCTTGTAGGCCCACCAGCAGCCCTCGTACCCGTACCCTTCGTGGAACTGGAGTCCCTTGTTCAATCTCCCGAAGGGCTCCCCCGTGTACCAGGGGGAGTTGGCCTCGTTGCCGGCTGCGACCTGCACGTAGAGGTTCGACGTCTTGGCCGCGCTCCACAGCCCCGTGCCGGCGACGTTGTCGAACTCGCGGTAGGCCTTGCTGCCATCCATCCCCGCGGCCAGGCCGCCGTACTTGGCGGTGTACGCCGCCTGGAGGTGAGGTTTCAGATCGTCCACGATCTTCGGGCGAGTCGCCGCGGCCAGGGCGTTGGCTGCACCGTCCACCACGAGCGCCTTCTCGGGGTCGGTCAGCGCGCCTCCCCCGTAGGGGGCACCCATCTTGTCCCGCAGCTTCTTGGCGAGATCCGCCCCTCCCCCCGCGTTCCCGACGGGGTAGGCCTTCCACCCGGCCAGGTCCAGGAAGGTCTGGTCCTTGTTGGTGTACTTTCGTCCCTCATCGACGCGATGGCCCAGCTCGTGCAGCGCGGTGTAGTCCAGCAGCTTGGTGTTGCGGCGCAGGTCCTTGGCGTTGTCCGTGTACCCCCCGGTCTCGTCCTTGGCGATGTCCTGATCGTCGTACTGGATGGACAGGTGCGGGGTGGCGTTGTAGGCGAAGCCGCTCCAGTTGTTGGTCACGTCGAGGGCCGCGCCGCATGGGGCAGCTCCGCCGGAGCAGTTGGGCCCCCATTGCCCGACTTTGTTTCCGGCAGCGTCCTTGGAGTTGTCGTTGCCGCAGGCCGGACAGACCGGATCGTAGGTGACGTAGCTGGTCGCGACCTCGGTCTTCCCCGATTCCACCTGGCCTGGCGGCAGCTTCTTGTAGGAATCGTAGACTCGCCGGAGGGCGGGTGCGTCCCAGGCTCGCTCATGCTGGCCATCGCCTTCGGTCATCGCCTTGGTGTTCGCCGGATTGGCCGCCTGGGCCGAGGTCACGGAGATGCCGAAGCGGGCCTGGAAGAGCTGCTGCAGCTCGTTGAGGTTGCCGTCCGGGGTCGCTGCGAAGAGCGCGTCGAGCGCCTTGCGGGCCTTGGTCTGGTCACCGGCGGTCCGTTGCTGCTCGATGTCCTGGACGAGGTTGTTCCACTCGGCTCCCGCGATCAGCGCCGCGGCCAGGGTGGCGTCGGTCTGCTTGGCCAGGTAGTCGAGCAGCGCGCCCCAGGTCTGGACCGTCACCGCCCAGGTGCGGAACGCGGCCTTGGCCCCGAGCAGCGCGCCCATCTTCGCCGTGCTCCCGGTGAGGTCCTTGATCGCCAGCGGCTTGACCGCCTTGCCCGCTGCGGCGATGAGCGTCTGCAGCTCGGGCTTGTCGACGAAGGCGGTGACCTCGACGTCGGTGGCCTGGTCGTGGACGCGGGCGACGAAGGGCTTGTTGCCGAGCTTGGCCGCCTGGCCCGCGGCCTGCACCCACCGGACGATCTGGTCGAGCGCGGCCTTCAGATCGATCGCCAGTTTGACCACGTCCTGGCCACCGCGACCGAGCAGGGCGGCGATCTTGGACATCTTCGCGTCGTCGGCCGCCAGGGTCGTCCGATCGGCCTCGGGCAGCGCCAGCACCGCAGCCAGCAGCTCCTTGGGTGGTGGAGCCGGTTTCGCGAGCTGCGCCTCCAGCGCCTCGGCTGGCGTCAGCGCCTTGGCCTCGCCATCGGCGCCGGCCTCCGGGCCCCCCGGCGGCTTCGCCGCCTCGGCGACGGCCTCGTCGATCTTGTCTTTCAGCTCGTGCAGCCCCAGGAGCAGCGCCAGGTTCTCCTGGTGTTCCGGGGGCATGACCTTCTTGAGCTTGGCCACGACCTCCTCGGCGTCCTTGGTGTCTCCCGACTTCTTCTGGAGATACAGGTCCTGCACCAGGGTCGGCCACTCGCTGCCCGCGAGGAGCCCGCTGTACATCGCCGCGTCCAGCCGCTTGGCGACGGCCTCGAGCAGCGGGGGCCAGCCCTCCGCTTGCAGGATCCATTCCTTGAACTTGGGCTGCGCGCCGAGCAAGGTACCAAAGTCACCTGGGCTCTTCTTCAGGCTCTCGATCTCCAGGGGCTTGATCGCGGGCCCGGCCGAGCTCTTGAGCGTCTCGAACTCCGGCGCCGCGAAGAAGGGCTCGAGGTCGGCGCGCGTCACCTCCTTGCAGAACCAGGCCGGGTAGGGCGGCATGCCGAGCTTGACCAGGCTGTTGGCCGTCTGCAGCAGGGGGATCGCCTCGAGGGGCTTGTAGCCCAGGTTCTTGAGCATCTGGGCGAGGTCTTCGGTCGCGGCCTCGGGCGTCGCCAGCAGCGCTGCCAGGGTGGGCGCGTCGGCCTTGATCGCGTCCTTCTGGGCCTGGACCATCGCCTTGAAGACGTTGCGCAGCCCACCGTGGACCCCCAGCGCCCAGCTCCGGCCGGTGGGGTCGGTCAGGAGGGCCTTGGTTTTGTCGGGGGCCGCCACCATGCTCGCCGCCTTGATGGGGCTGGCGGTCTTCTGGCCGTTGATCAAGGCGGTCAGCGCCTCGGTGTTGGCGAGCAGGCCGACGATCTCGTCGGCGGTGGCCCCGGCGAAGCGGTTCTGGAAGTGCTTCTCCGCGAGCTTGCTCGCCTGGTTGGCGGCCATGCACCACTTGATGACGTCGGCCAGCGTGCAGGCGAGCCGGATGGCGGCCTTGGCCATGTTGCTGCCGTCCGCCGCGAAGGCCGCGGCGATCTTGGCCATCTTGGTCGCGTCCTGGCCCAGGATCGTGCGATCGGCCAGCGCGAAATCCTTGTGGAAGATCAGCTTGTAGACCGCTCCCGCCTTGAGCGGCGTGGCCGCGAGGGCCGTGTCGATCTGGACCGGGATCGGGTCCGCGGGGCCCGGCGCGCGGGCCAGCGAGGAGCCGGCGGCTGCCTGGTCGTCCTTCCCGCCGGTGGGGGTCTTGCCCGCGGCCAGGTCGCGGCCGGTGCTCTCGGCCTGACGTTCGAGGGCGTCTCCGGGCTGGCTGACGGTCAAGCCGGAGGTCGCGCCCGGCTTGCCTCCCTGCTGGGCGATGTGGGTCGCCTCGTGCGCGACGAGCTCCTTGGAGGGGGATGCCATGCGGAACGCGACCTGGTCGCCGTGGGCCGCGGCCTCGGCACCGAGCGCCGCCAGCCCGGCTTCGGCCTCGGGGCCCCCGAGGTAGGCCTTCACCCGGGAGAGGTCCAGGCCCAGCTTGGGACCGAGCTCGGCCGCGAAGGGGAGGCGGGACGAGCGGCCGGACGTGGCCAGGGCGAACGCCGCGTCCACGGACAGCGGTTCGGCGCCTCCGTCGGGCTCACCTTCGTGCTCCTGGGCCAGCCGGGCCACCGCGGCGTTTCCTTGCTCCGCCTGGAGCTGGCGGGCCACCTGTCGCTGCACTCCGGGATCGCCCCGGTGCAGCGCGACCTTGGCGCCGCCGACCGGTGCCTGCATCGCCCCCCCGGAGTCGACCTGGCGGCTCACGGTCCGGCCGCTGGCCACACGACTGACCTGGTGCATGTGGGTCGGGTTCGCCACTGTCGACTCCTGCGGCTCTGCAATGGTATTAGGGATTTCACCCTAGCAGCCGGAGCCGAGTTGTCAAACCGTGAGGACCGAGCCGAGCTTGACGAGTCTGCCGGAGCCGTGGTGCGCGTGGACGTCGCCTCGGACGCCCCCTTTCGCGACGCGACCGCACACCTCGACGCGGAGCTGGGGTGGGCCCGGCTGCTGCTGGTCCGTTACCTGGCAGCGCACCACCAGCCGGGCGAGGACAGCCGCGGCCTCTACGTTCCTGGGCGCGAGGTGGGGCGGCTGCTCCATGCGCCTCCCGTCATCGACCTGCCCGAGCCCGAGCTCGAGGACCGCCTCAAGGCCTCCCGGCTCGAGCTGGACCGTCGGCTGATCTCCAGCGCCGTCGAGGGAGTGGAGCTACCCTTCAATCGCTTGATCGACCGGTTTCCCCTCGAGCCACTCGATCGCTGGATCCTCCTGGCGCTGCTCGCGCCAGCCTCCGACTCCCGTTTTGAGCGGGCCTGGTGCTTCGCCTGGAACGACTTCGGCCGCAAGCTCCCCACCGCCGGTTTCCTGGCCGATCTCCTCGGCGGCAGCCCCCCGGGCGCTCGCGATGTGCTCCGGCGGCTCGCGCCCGGCTCTCCCTTGGTGGTCCACGGTCTCGTCCACCTCGAGGACGAGGGGGCCCGCGACCTGCCCCTGCGTGGTCGTCAGCTCCACCTCTCCGGTCGGATCGCCTCGCTCCTGCTCGGTGGCACCGGCTCCGTGGGAGTTGCCCCCGAGCTGCAGGCCCGCCTGCTGCCGCTGCCCGACCCATCCGAGCCGCTCGTGCTCGGCGCCGAGCTGCTGGCTGAGCTGGCCCGTCTCGGCGGGCAGCTCGGTCAGGCTGGCGCACCAGCCTGGTGCAATCTCTACGGGCCATGCGGGACGGGGCGTCGCAGCGCTGGGCGCTGGCTGGCCGCGCGCCGGGGCCAGCGGCTCCTGCAGGCCGACCTGGCGCCGCTGCTCGCCGCGCCGGAGGAGGCCGTGGGGAGGCTCGCGGCCCTGCTGCGCGAAGCTCGGCTGCACGGGGCGATGCTGCTGCTCGACGCGCCGTCGGCGCCGCCACCGGACCGGGAGGGGCTGGCCCCGGGATTGGCCGTTCGTTTGACCGAGCTGGTGCAACGGGCAGACGCGTCCGTCTTCGTGCGTAGCCTCGAACGGGCGGACTGGTTGGGGCTCGAACTGGCCGGGGCGCGGCTGCTCCGCTTCGGCCTGCCGCTGCCGTCGGCCCCTGAGCGCGCGCTGCTCTGGAGTCGGTTCCTCGACTCCAGGCTGACCACGAGCGTCGACGGGATGGATCTCGGCGCGCGCTACGCCCTCTCCGGGGGCGACATCCGTCTGGCCGCGGCGCAAGCGGTCGAGCGGCTCGCCGAGGGCTCCCCGGAAGGCCTGCCCGCGCTGCTCGAGCGGGAGTGCCAGCAGCGCCTCGGGGAGCGCCTGGGGAAGATCGCCCAGCGCATCGCGACGGGGTTCGGCTGGCCCGACGTCGTGCTGCCCGTCGAGACCCGCGCTCGCCTCGAGGAGATCGTCCACTTCGCTCGTCATCAGCGTCGCGTCTTCGAACAATGGGGGTTCGGGCGGAAGTTCCCCTATGGTAAAGGGCTCACCGCGTTGTTCGAGGGGCCGCCCGGGACGGGGAAGACCATGGTGGCCTCGGTCATCGCGCGCGAGCTCGGGCTGGATCTGTACCGGGTGGACCTCTCCTCCCTCGTCGACAAGTACGTCGGTGAGACCGAGAAGAACCTCTCCCGGCTCTTCGCGGCCGCCCAGGACGTGCCCTCCGTGATCCTGTTCGATGAAGCGGACAGCCTGTTCACGAAGCGCACCGAGGTCCGGAGCTCCGTGGACCGCTACGCCAACCTGGAGGTCAACCACCTGCTCCAGTTGTTCGAGCAGTTCGGCGGTGTCGCCGTCTTGACCACCAACCATGGCGAGGTGATCGACGAGGCCTTCCGCCGGCGCATCAAGTTCCGCATCTCGTTCCGGGCGCCCAGCCGGTCTCAGCGACGCCGGCTCTGGGCGCTGGCCTTCCCCGCGGAGGCGCCGCTCGCGCGGGATGTGGACTGGGACGAGCTCGCCGAGGCCTTCGAGATGAGCGGTGGCCACATCAAGAACAGCGCCTTGCGCGCCGCGGTGATGGCCTCTGCCGCGGGGGCGAGCGAGGTCGGCCAGGAGCTGATCTGGCAGTCCGCGGTCATCGAGTACGAAGCCATGGGCAAGCTGGTCGATCGCTCCTGGCAGGTGGACGAACCAGATGGTGTGGAGGAGGAGGATCAAGAGGAGGACCAGGAGGACGAGGACCAGGACGAGGACCAGGACGAGGACGACGAGCGGTGAGGAGGAGGATCCGGGCGACGCCGGAGCAGCCTCCCGCCCGCTGTTCGTGTCGGCCCCCCCCTCTCAGCCCCACTCGGCGGCTGCGCCTCGCCACAGGAGGAGCAGCTCCCGCAGGTAGCCCCGGTGGCCCCGGCGGGAGCGTCCGTAGAACTCGTGGGTGAGCTGGCGGGTCGCGTCCGGGTCGGCGGTCAGCAGGAGGCTCAGATCCTCCCAGCCGTGGGTCGCCAGGTGCTGGCAGAGCGTGGTCTGCGCGTGCGCGAGCCGGCACAGCTCCCGGATCGTGGCCTGCTCCTCGGGGCCGGTGCGTGGGTACAGGGCCTCGCAGCAGAGCCGAGCCTCGGCGATCGGGTCCAGCGCGAGGAGCTCGGCGAGGGGCCGCAGCGCCTCGGGCTGGTGGGGGGCGCGGCCGGCGAGGCCGTGGGCGAGGAGCAGGGGGTTGATCCCGGCCGCAGCCAGGCGCTCGGGGGTCAAGAGCAGCTCGCAACGCCCCAGGAGGTACCGCAGGTAGGCGGCCAGATCCGGCTGCGTGGGCGCTTCGGCCGGGGGCAGGTCCCGTGATCCGGGCATTTTTTGGTACTCTAGGACCAGATAGATGCGACCATAGTCACGCTCGCTCGCGTGGAGCAGGGTCCCCTCCCCGTCGAGCAGGTCGAACAGCGCCAGCAGCTCCGGGCGAGTGCCGAGCAGGGCCAGCAAGGGTGGCATCCCGATCTGCCGCGCCATGGCCAGGCAGCCCTCGATGGCGGTGGCCTCGCCGGCCTCGAAACCCTTGTAGTACCGGCCCAGGCTGGCGGCCGAGGGGATGCCGCGGGCCAGCCGGTAGCCGGCGATCAGGGAGCCCATGTCCGGGCCCCCGCCGGGATCGGCGCCCGCCCGCAGGATCGGGAGCAGCTCGGCCGGCGGGAGCGGGACCGTGAGCAGGGCGAGGTAGACGTCTTCGCCGGCGTAGAGCACCCGGTCGAAGGCCTCGCCGAGCCGGGGCGACGCCCGGAAGAGGAGCTGCTCGGGGTCGATGGCCAGGGCGTTGGCCATCCGCAGGATGCGCCTCGTCGACTGGCGGGCGTCGAGGTTGAGCTGGCGGAGCAGCTTGTCCAGCGCGGGCCCCTTCATCTCCAGCTCGCCGGCCAGCTCGGCGCGTCCCAGCCCGAGGATCCGGCGGTAGAACGAGGCGACCCGCGCGCAGGGGGTGTCGCCGGCGCCGAGCTGGGCCGAGACCCCGGTGCGGCGGGCCACGGCCTCGATGTCGGGGAGCAGGCGCAAGAAGCTCGCCAGGGGGCGGGTGACGGGCGGCGCCCCGCCGGCTCGCCGCTCCGCGCGCAAGAGCTGCAAGGTCTCCCGGGCGATCTGCAGTCCCTCCGCTCGTCCGGTCGGCAGCTCCTCGAGCGGGAGCCGGCAGCAGCCTTCGGGGAGCAGCGAGTCGTCGCGCAAGGCCGTCCGGAGCCGCTGCAGCAGGCGCAGCGCCGCGGCGCGGATCCGTGGCGGGTCGAGCCCCGTGGCCGCGGCGACCTCCGGGAGCTCCTGCTGCTCCAGGAACAGGGGCCCGACGATCCGCTCCTCCACGGGGGAGAGGCGGCCGGCCTCCCGCAGCTCCACGACCAGGCTCGCCACCCGCTGCCGGCTGCGCAGGAGGTTCAGCTCCGCCTCGACGTGCGGCCAGACGCGGCGCGCGGCCTGCTCCTCTGGATCCCCGGGGAAGGGGACCTCGCCCGGCGCCGGCAGGGGAGCGCCCGTGGCCCAGCCGCGCCCGCGCGGCGACCCCGGACCGGCGTCGAGGGAGACGCGGCGCCGGACCTCGGCGAGGCGACCGAGGATGCTGCCACGGATGTGCCAGTAGGCGTAGGTGGTGAAGCGGGCCGTGTGGCTGCGGTCTTGCCAGAGCTGGGCGGCGTCGAGCAGCCCCTCGAGCGCGGCGTCCTCCGCCTCCTCGCCGGTGAAGGGATCGAGCCGCCAGCGGGCGGCGAGCGCCTGGGCCAGCCGCCGCGCATAGTCGGCGTGCCGGGCGTACAGCAGCCCCGGGGCCGCGGCCTCCGGGTCGGGCTCCTCGACGAGGATCTCGCCCGGGGCCGGCCTGGCGGGCCGCGGCGCCGGTGGCCGCGGGGGTTCCGCGGGCCGCGGGCGTGCGGCCCCCGTCTCCCGGGTCAGGGCATCGACAGCGAGCGAATTCGACGGGTTGCCTGGTCTGCCCATGGTCGCCGGGCCCTCCCCGCACCCTGCCGCAGGTCTCTCACTGGACGGAGCCAGCGGACCGACTCGCGCGCGGCTCGTCGGGGGCTGTCGGAGGAGATGGACACGTGGAGGCGGCGGGAGTTCCCGGGAGAGCGGGTCGGCGGCTCAGTCCTCGTCCTCGGTGACCGGGTTCATGCGGACGATCTCGGGCAAGCGCAGGCCCGTGGGGCCGCAGGCGAACTCGCCCTGGACGTGGATCTTGGCGTCACTGGAGAAGTGGGGGAGGTCGGTGCAGCGGAAGGTGCCCTTCAGACCGAACGCGCCGTCGTCCTCCGCGACGATGCTGCACTGATCGGTGCCCCGGAAGAAGTCCCGCGCCGCCCGCGTCTCGGAGCTCTTGGAGAGGAAGCCCTCGGCGATGTAGGTGCCGGGACCGGTGAAGGGCTTGGTGTAGACCTCGAACTCGAGCCCCTTCTGGGAGGGCTCGCCCGCGAGGAAGGCCCCCTTGTAGACCTCGCTGAACATCAGGGCCAGGCCGTCGTACTCTCCGTTGGAGAAGTCCCAGAGCTGGCAACCATAGAAGATGACGTCGTTGAGGGAGAGCACCGGCTGGTACTGGTAGCGCGTCGAGTCGGCCTGGGTGAGCAGGGCGCCGCTGACCGAGAGCTTCAGCCGGGTGGCGGCGCGGGTGTCCTGGGCGACACACTCCTTGACGCACTGGGCGCCGGCCCGGCAGGTGTAGCCGCACAGCTTCGTGGGGCAGGTCTCCTCGCCACAGCTCACCGCGTCATCGGCCTTGTTCGACGTGAGCTGGGCGGACTCGAGCAGCTCGCCGTACCCGCTCCCGGGCTCGCGGGCGAGCTCGGCGTCGTCGGGTCCGGTGGCGTCCTCGGCGCAGCCGGCGAGGAAGGCGAGGGACAGCAGCAGGGCGAGGGCGTGGGCACGCATGGCATCCTCCGGGCAGCCGGGCGGGGCGCGGTCACCGGCCGTCCAGGACTTTAGCGTTCTCCGGCGACCCTGGCAAGCAGCAGCTCACGCGCGAGCGGGGTGGGCGCGCCGGATCGGACACGCTCCTCCCCGAGCGCCGGGAGTTGCCCATTTGTCCCGCAGCGGGTAGGCTCGATCTGGATGGGAGCCGCTGGCCGTGGCAGGCGAGGGGCCCGCGGAGGGAGGCCGCAGATGCACACCGACAGATGGGAGATCGGCGCGGTCGTCTCGCAGGCCTGGGAGGTGTTCAAGGTCAACGCGGTGCCTTTCCTGATCGCCGGTGCCTTGCTGGTCTTCGTCGGGGGCCTCTTCGTGGGGCTCGATCAGGGGATCCGCTGGGCGCTGCAGCACCTGCTCTGCGGCCATCCCGGCTTCCGGGTCGACTCCTCCTCCTGGGCTGCCGAGCTGCTGGCGCCTTACTGCGGCTCGTGGCTCGTCCTGCTCGGCACCATCGGCAGCAGCTTCCTCGTCAACGTGCTCTCCTTCGCCGTGTCCACCTTCCTGTCCCTGGGCCTCATCCGGATGTCCCTCAAGGCCGTGCGGGGAGAGCAACCCGAGGTCGCGGACCTCTTCTCGGGGTTCTCCTGCCTCGTCCCCGGCTTGCTGGCCAACTTCCTCACGGGGCTGGCCATCGCGGTCGGGCTGTCCCTCTGCCTCGTCCCCGGGGTGATCCTGTCGATCTGTCTGATGTTCACCCTGGTCCTGGTGGTCGACCGGGGGCTCGGGCCCATCGAGGCGATGCGGGAGAGCTTCCGCCTCACCGAGGGGGAGCGCACCGACCTCTTCCTCTGGCTGCTCGTCTCCTTCGTCCTCGGCCTCGCGGGGCTGGTCGCCTGCTGCGTCGGCGTCGTCGCGGCGGTCCCGGTGATCTCCGTCGGGACGGCCTTGATCTACCTCAACCTCCAGGAGCGGAAGGCTGCCTGAGCGGGACGCCGCTCCCCGATCCTCCCCTCGCCGGGCCCGGGGGCCTGCGCGCCCGCGGGAGCCGGGCGCGGCGTCCTCCTGGCGCGCCCTGCTGCCCCGCTTCCCGACCACCAGGTACCAAGGTTCCAAGCGCAAGCTGCTGCCCGTCCTCGGGGAGCTGCTCGCCGCGCTCCCCCCGGGCCGCGCCCTGGACGCCTTCGGCGGCACCGGCGCGGTGAGCTACCTGCTCCGCCTCCTCGGCTGGCAGGTGACCTACAACGACCTGCTGGCGAGCAACGCCCTCCTCGCCCCCGCCCTGCTCTCCCCGCCGGGCCCGCCCTTGCCGGCCGACTTCGTGGCCACGCTGCTGGCGACGCGGCCAGGGCGGGTCTACGACGCAGTCATCGCCCGGGAGTATGCCGGCCTCTACTTCACCGCCGCCGAGGACCAGATCCTCGATCGCCTCGCCCAGAACCTCGGCGATCTCGAAGCGTCCTCCGAGAAGTCCCGGGCCTGGTACGCCATCTCGCAGGCGTGCCTGATCAAGCGTCCGTTCAGCCTCTTCCACCGGGCCAACCTGGCCCTGCGCACCGCGGCCGTGCCGCGCAGCTTCGGCAACCCGGTCTCCTGGGAGCGCCCCTTCGCCGAGCTGCTCCCTCGTTTCCTCGCCCAGGTGGAGGGGGCGGCCCTCGCCGGTTGGCCGCCGGCGAGCGTGCGTCGCGGCGATGTGAGCGAGATCGAAGGGGATTTCGACCTCGTCTACCTCGATCCGCCCTACCTCCCGGCGCGCGGCGCGGGCGTGGACTACGGTGATTTCTATCACTTCCTCGAGGGGATGCTCGACTACCAGGGCTGGTCGGCCCGCATCGACGCGCGGCGTCGCCACCGGCCCTATCGGCTACCGCCCAACCCCTGGAACGATCGGGCGCAGGTGGCGTCTTTGCTCCGGCGGCTGCTGGAGCGCTTCTCCACCTCGACCCTCGTGCTCTCCTACCGCTCGGATGGAGTGCCCGCGCCCGCCGAGCTGCTGGCCCTCCTGCAGCGGGTCAAGCCCCGGGCGGAGCTGGTCGACCTGGGCCGCTACCGGTACGTCCTGTCCACCAACCAGCAGAGCCGGGAGCTGCTGTTCGTCGGACGCTAGCCTGGCCTCCACGCCCCCGGAGCTGCTATGCTGGGCCCATGGGGTGGTCTCCCTGGTCGAAGCGGTGCCGCCGCGGCTCGCTGGGCGTCGTGCTGCTCGTGCTCACGAGCGGCTGCGCCGAGCGCGCCCGCCCGCCCCTGCCCGGCGCTGGTCGGGATCTCTCCCCGGACGCGGCGGCCTACCCGGCCGCGGACCTCGACGTGCTGGATGGGACTTTCGTCCCTGTCGATCTGCAGCCTGCCCCGGACCCCCGCGATGCGGCTGGCCCCGTCGATCTGGCCTGGCCCGACGTCGCCAGCCCTCCCGACCTGACCCCGGCCGACGCCGGGACCACCGACGTCCTGCCCGCGACCGCGGACGGCGGCCGGGCCGACCTCGCCTTCCCGCCCGGGGATGCGGGCGGGGACGCGGCCTCGCCGGACGCGGCGACGATCCCCCCGGGGACCGGGCCGCCCTACCCCCTCGTCCTGCACCACGGCTGGACTGGCTTCGAGGCCATCGGACCGCTGGACTACTTCTTCCGCGTGGCCGAGGAGCTCGCGGACGCGGGGCACACGGTCCGGGTCACCGTGGTCGCGCCCTACCAGAGCTCCGCGGTGCGGGGCGAGCAGCTCGCGGACCAGCTCGACCAGATCCTCCGGGAGACGGGTGCGGCGAAGGTGAACCTGATCGCCCACTCCCAGGGCGGGATCGACGCCCGCTGGGTGATCTCCGGCCTCGGCTACGGGAGCCGGATCGCGTCCCTGACGACGATCTCCACGCCCCACCGGGGGACGCGGCTCGGCGACGCCTACCTCGGGCTGGTCCCCGGCTGGAGCGACCTCCTGACCCAGGCCCTCGCCCTGCTGCTCGGGCGGGCGATCTCGGACCTGGGCGATGACCCCGACGTCCGGGCCTCCCTGGAGCAGGTCGCGGAGCGGACGATGATCCGCTTCAACCAGGAGTATCCCGACGATCCCGCGGTGGCCTACTACTCCTGGGCGGGGCGGAGCTTCCTGGACCGGGCCGCGGAGCTCTGCGACGGGGCGGAGGTGCCCAACCCCGACGGGGTCGACGCGTGCACCCCCTGGCTACAGGCCACGGGCCGCTTCGTGGGGGAGGGCCTCTTCCGGCTCCGCCCCAACGATGGACTGATTCCCGTGGAGTCGGCCCGGTGGGGCCGCTTCCGCGGCTGCATCCCCGCGGACCACCTCGACGAGATCGGGCAGATCGCCGCCTTGTTCCCCGATCCGCTCAGCGGGTTCGACCACCTCGCCTTCTACCGGGAGCTGGCCGCCTTCCTCCGCCTCGAGGGGTTCTGACGACGCCAAGAACGAGCACGGGGGCAGGACCCTCGCGGACGCTGCCCCCGTGCCGGATGCGGTGGTCGGAGCTTACTCCTCGTAGGTGATCGACTCGGAGGGGCAGCCGTCGGCAGCCTCGACGACGCAGTCCTCGGCGTCGGCGGGCACCGGATCGGCGATCACTTCGGCAGCGGTGTCGCCGAGCGCGAACACCTCCGGGCAGGTCTCCTCACACAGGCCGCAGGCGGTGCAGGTGTCGGCATCAACAAACGCTCTCATCGGGGCCTCCTTTAGCGTCTCCCGTCCGGTCCGACCCGGAGAGGGTTGAGTGCAGAGTGGAGCCACTATAGATGGGTTGATCCAGCCTCGGCAAGATCGTTGTCGGGGGGTGGGCCCCCGATGAATAAATAGCTAGCAAAAACAGAAAGTTGGGCATCAGAAGAGGCCGTGCAGCCGCTTCTTGGCCTCCTCCTCGGCCTTCTTGCGGGCGCGCTCGGCTTCCTTGCGGGCGCGCTCCTTGGCGTCCTGGGCCGCCTGGCGGGCGGCCTCCTCGGCCTTCCGGCGCTCCTGCTCGGCCCGCTGGCGGGCCTGGTCCGCCGCCTCCCGGGCGCGCTGCTCGGCCTGTTGGCGGGCCGCGTCCACCGCCTCCCGCGCGCGCTCGGTCGCCTGGTCCCGCAGGTCCTCGACCCGGCCGCCCAGGGCGTTCTCCAGGTAGCCGCGGGCGATGGCCCGCCCGGTGGTCGCCAGATCGACGCCCTCCAGCCGGGGCGCCAGCAGGGTGCCGCCGACGAGCAAGGCCACCGGCAGCGCCTCCTTGGGCGTGTAGCGGTTGGCGGTCATCGCCGCGACGGTCGGGGGCGACAGGTGGTAGGTCCCCTTCAGCCCCAGGGCCTGGTCCAGCCCGATCTCGCCGGCCAGCTCGACCAGCCCCTCGGGGGTCGCGAGCTGCAGGGCGTCGATCAGGTTCAGCTTGCCCCCCTGGACCTTGAACTTGCCCGCAAGGGTCCGGAAGGGGGTGCCCTGGGCCGCGCCGAGGCGCAAGGCGGTCGGCCGCGCGGCCTCCTTGGGCAGATAGTCGAGCAGCGGCCCGACGACGCTGCCCAGCAGGTTGGCGGTGTGGATGTTGCCGTCGCTCACGGAGCCCTCGAGGGTGCCCGCCAGGTTGCGGGAGAAGGTCGCGAACTCGAAGCCCTCGCCCTGCACGTCGACCGTCGCGGAGAGGCGCCCGGAGAGCAGGCTGCCCAGGGTGGTCTGGTCGCTGAGCAGGGCCCGGGAGTCGACCTTCTCCATGCGGGCCCGGGCGTGGAAGACCGGCTGCGGCCGGGAGAGGTCCAGACGCGTGCCGGAGGCGGAGATCGTGCCGTCGAAGGCCTTCACCGCGAGGGTGCGCAGCTCGACGACGCCCCGGGCGACCTGCAGGTCCGCGACCAGGTCCTGGAAGCGGGTCGCGCTGAAGACCCCCTGCGCGACCGTCAGCTTGCCCTGCAGCTCCAGGTCCGGAGGCAGCACCGGGGTGCCGCCGGAGCTGCTCTCCGTCTCGGCCTCGCCGCCGCCGAGCAAGGCCAGCAGCTCGTCGAGGTCGAGGTTGGGCGAGGAGAGGTCCACGTTGGCCTGCAGGGGATCGAGGCGGGCCAGCGCTCCTCGCGCCCGCACCGTCGACCGGCCGAGGCCCAGCTCGAGCTCGTGCAAGGTGCCGCTGAGGGTCCCGGGGTGCGCGGCGTCGCCCGTGACGTGCATCTTCAGCGCCAGGGCGCCCCCGCCGCCCGCGAAGGGGCGCAGGGGCAGCAGCACCGCCGCGAGGGGCGCCAGCTCCGTGCGGCGCACCTCCAGGTTCAGGTCGCTGCTGCCACGGCCGAGCGCCGCGACCCCGGACACCAGGGCCGTCAGGGGGCCGAGGACGAGCTCCGCCTGGCCGATCTGCAGCCGCTCCTGCGCGAGCTGGACCTTGGCGGCGAGGTGCGCGGGGGTGCCCGCGGGCTTCGCGAGGGTCTCCGGGACGAGGAGGTCGGTGCCGTCGAGGTCGAGCCGCAGCTCCGCGCGCAGGTCGTCCGCGTTCCCCCGGACGGTGAGGTCGAGGCCGGCATCTCCCACCAGGCGGGCGCCGGGGACCTCGACCCGGGAGCCGCTCAGGTTCACCCGGAGCTGGCCGTCGAGCGCGTCCCCGCCGCCCTTCACCGTGGCCTGCAGGCTGCCCGTGCCCGCGTAGCTGACGCCGGGCGGGGTGGCCGCGGCGATGGCCGGGATCAGCCGCACCAGGCCGTCGAGGGGGAAGGGGGCGGCCGTGATCGTCAGGTCGGCCTTCTTGGCGGCGAGATCGACGTCCCCCTTGCCCCGGAGCTGCAAGGAGCCCGCGTCCAGGGAGAGGCTCTCCACCTGCAGCAGCCCGGGCGCGTAGCGGAGCCTGGCCTGGGTCGCGAGGGCGACTCCCGCTTCCTTGTGGATCGTGCCCGGGAGGACCACGGTCGCCGGCCCGAGGTCGAGGGCCAGGGTGATCTGCTGCTG
Organism: Myxococcota bacterium; assembly: GCA_034005005.1. GTDB lineage: Bacteria > Myxococcota_A > JAVEVO01 > JAVEVO01 > JAVEVO01 > JAVEVO01. The sequence goes on along the minus strand of JAVEVO010000002.1, from coordinate 3,459 downwards.
CCGGGTGTCGCCGTCACCCGTCGCCTCGAGCGCGAGGGGGCCGGCCAGGCGGGTGCCCGGCGGGAGCGCGGCGCCGAGGGGGGGGGCCAGGGCCTGAAGCCGGCCCAGGTCGAGCCCCTGCACCGCGAGGCGGGCCCCCTTGAACCGCGGCAGCCCGGAGAGGAGCTGGCGCAGCTCGCCCGCGGCCTCCAGCTTCATCCCAGCGATCTCGACGGTCAGCCCGTGGAGGTCGACCTCGTCACCCACGCCGCGCACGGTCACGTCGGGGGCCAGGCGCAGGTCGAAGGGCTCCCCGCCCTCCAGTTGCAGCCCGGTCACCCGCAGGGTGCCCCGCAGCTTCGTCTCGGAGTCCGGGGCGATGGCCAGCCCGGTGGCCTGCAGGTCGGCGTCGAGGGTCGAGGAGACCAGCTTCACCGGCAGCTCCTGGCCGAGGTAGGGGGTGAGCCGGGTGACGTCGAGCTGCTCCACCCACAGGGAGAGCTCCGTGAGCCCGGGCTGCAGGTTGCTGATCAGATCCGCCGGCAGGGGGAGCGTCCGGGCCCCGAGGCGCAGGTTCTCCCGGTCGGCGAAGACCCGCGCCCGGACCCGCAGCTCCAGGGGCTCGCTGGCCTGCAGCCCGAGCACCTCGATGGTCAGCCCCTCGACGCGGCCCTGGAACGGGGCGCCCCCCGTCGCCTCGTCGGTGAACCGCAAGGCCGCGTCCTCCAGGGCGATCCGCTTCACCTTCAGCCCGCGCAGGTAGGCCAGCTCCTCCTCGGTGAGGGGCGCGCTCGGCTCGGCAGGCTCCTCGCCGGCCGTCAGCCGCTGCACGATGTCGTCGTAGGAGAGGGTGCCGTCGGGGCGGCGGACCAGGTCGACCTCGAGGCCGCGGATCGCCACCTCACGGATCTGCAGGTCCTTGCCCTTGCTGACCAGGGCGGGCCAGGCCGCGAGAGAGACCCGGATCTGCTCGGCCCGGGCGAAGGGGGGCGCGCCGGCCGGGGCGTCGGCGCGGGGGCCGACGGTGATCCCCTCCAGCTTGGCGCCGAAGCCGGTGAAGACCGTGGTCGAGACCCGCTCGATCTTCACCGAGCGGCCGAGGGCCTGCTCGACGCGCGGCAGGAAGCGGTTGACGGTCGCGGTGAGGACCTCGTCGAGGTCGATCGTGGCCAGGAGCACGATCACCAGGGCCAGCAGGCCCCCGAGGACGACGAGGAGGATCTTCAGCTTCCGGCTCATGGCACCTCTCCAGCGTCTGGCAGGACGGGCCGCCCCCCGATCTCCTGGTTGTAGCCCGGTCGGGGCTGGCGGGGAAGAGGGCAGGCTCCCCCTTGGCCTCCCGCCTCGACTCGACTAGGCTCTCCGGCCATGGAACCCACGTCCGCCGCCAGCCCCTCCCGCACCGCGCGGGGCCCCTCTCCCGGGCTCGTCGCCTTGCTCGTCTTCGTGCTGCTCACCGTGGTCTACAGCGCCAACTGCTCCCCGCTGCTGGGCAATGACACCCGGCCCGTCCGCTACGCCGCGGTCAGCCTGGTCAAGCGCGGGGACCTCGACCTGAACGAGTTCGCGCCGGCCATCCGGCAGGGGCGCCCCGGCTGGCCCTACTGGGTCACCGTCACCTCCGCCGGGCGGATCTACTCCCGCTTCGGCTTCGGCACCGTGTTGGCGGCGGCGCCCCTCTTCGCGGCCGCCCTGCATGGGCGCGGCGGCAAGCTCCCCGAGGGTGAGGCCCTGCTGCTCGCCAAGCTGGTGAGCTCCTTGCACGTCGCGGCCACGGCCGCCCTGCTGTACCTGCTCGCGTACGCGCTGCTCGGCCACCTGGCCCCGGGGCTCGGCTCGGCGCGTGGTTCGTCGTCCACCCGCCACCTCCTCGCCCTGGCGGTCGGCGGGATCTACGGGCTGGCGGGCTGCGCCTTCAGCACGGTGTCCCAGGCCCTCTGGCAGCACGGCCCGGCCGAGCTCTGGCTCACCGTGGCCCTCGCCCTCCTGTTCCTCGCCACCGCGCCCCCCGGCGCGGTCCGGGAGCTGTGGCCGCCGCTCTCCCGGCTCCGGCCCGGGCTGGCCGCGGGCGGCGCGGGCGGCGCGCTCGCGGCGATGGTGACCTGCCGGCCACCCCTGGCCCTGTTCGCCCTCGCGGGCGTCGCGGTCGCCGGGCTCGCCGACGCGCGGGCGCGTCGTCTCCACCTCCTGCCGCTGTTGCTCCTCGGCGCGGCCCCCCTGGCCATCGCCCAGGCGCTGTACAACCTCGAGCTCACCGGCTCGCCCCTGGTCTTCAGCCAGATGCTGCAGGTCGAGGGCCCCGATCGGCTCCCCCACGCGCACTACTGGCGCCCGTCCGTGCTCACGGGGCTCGCGGGGCTGCTCGTCGCGCCCTCCCGGGGACTGCTCGTCTACTCGCCGGTCTACCTGCTGCTGCTCGTGCGGCCGCGGGCCCTCTGGCGAGGAGCGGGACTGGTCGGAAAGTCCTCTCTGGTTGCCTCGGCACTCTATCTGCTGGTTCAATCGTCCTACTATGGTTGGTACGGCGGCGCGACCTTCGGCTACCGCATGCTGGTCGACCTGACCCCCCTGCTCGCGCTCGCCCTGTTGCCAGTGCTCCTCCTCCTCCCCGGCCCGCGCCGGGGGCTGGCCGCCCCGGACGGTCGGCCGGCGCGGCCGTCTCCCGGCCGGGCCTCCCTGCGCGTGCTCTTCGCCGTGTTGTTGGGGATCTCCGTGGCGATCCACACGGCCGGCGCCCTGTGCTACTCCCCCGAGGGGTGGGATTTCCGGGTCCGGGTCGACGACCACCCCGAGCGGCTCTGGTCCCTCACGGACAGCCAGCTCGGCCAGCTCTTCGGCGATCTCCGGCTTCGGCCCCGGGTCCTGCTCCTCCCGCCACCCGGGTCTTGACCCCCCCCGGGGAGGGATCGCATGATGGCCCGGTTCGACGGCGAGGAACCGGGGCCGGCGGCGTTCGGCCCGGACATCACTCCAGGGAGGGAGTCATGCGACATCGAGATCTGCTGGGCTGGTGCGTGGTGCTGGTGCTGAGCCTGGGGTTGCTGGCCGGCTGCGGCGAGGAGGAGACCGACGAGGACCAGGAGTATCGTGAGGCGATCGTCAACCCCGACGATCTGACCCTCTCGACCTCCGAGGCGAACGCCCTGCTCGCCGCCCTGGAGCAGGGGCTGGAGGCCCAGACCCTGCGCGCGGCGGTCGTCGAGCGGGTGCAGGCGACCAACGACTACCTCCGGGTGCTCTTCGGCAAGCTCGAGGCGTTCCGCGGCACCGAGCCGAGCCGGACGGGCAAGAACTTCCGTATCTGGGGGCCGGCGACGGACGAGGGGGTGGAGTACTTCTTCGCGGTGCAGCGCTCCGGTCTGAGCGGGGTCTACCACTACGCCTTGACCGCGCGGGCCGCGGGCACCGCGGGCAAGGGCAAGGCGGTGCTCTGGGGCGCGCTGAAGAAGGTCGGGCCGTACAAGGGGCGGGGGCGGGTGT
>JAVEVO010000240.1:0-8137 GCA_034005005.1 Myxococcota bacterium | reverse complement strand
ATGCGTGGCTCCAGGGATTGGACCCAGCAAGCCTGGCAGGCTCGCGCCGCGAAGGCAAGGGGACAATGCGCTGCAGGCACCATTGTTCAGTCTGGCGAGACGGCGACGGCTCCGGCTGGCGCTCGTCCCGCGACCTGCTCGGGTGCCGGACGGCGTCCGCTGCGGCCGACGAGCAGCGGATCTTCGGGGAGAGCCTGGCACGGGGCTGCGGCTGGTCCTCAGCCGGCGCGGAGCCGGCCCGCGGCCGCAGGCGCGGGCTCGCGGACGAGGAAGCGGCCCCCGCCCGGACGGCCGACGAACTGCCCGTCGACCACCACCGGCTCGCCCCGCAGCAGCGTGTCCCGGACCCAGCCCCGGCGTATCGGAACTTTCAAGGCCCTTTCTTCACCTGGTCGAGGTCGCCCGTGCCAGGGTGCTGCGCGCGAGGTTGGGGTTCACCGAACTCCGATACACCTCCTAACTCGTCGAATGCAAACGACTTGCTTGCTGCGGCGGGCTGGAAGGACCCTGGTTGCCAGGCCTTGCGAGCCCGCGGTGCTGTCCACGGCGAGCGGTGGCGCGGTGATCGCGGCGGGGGTTCCTGACTGAATCAGACGCGTCGCCAGCGCCCCCGTGGCCGCCGGGCTACGCCTTTGCCGCCGTCCTGCCCGCTGCGCTACTGCCCGCCCGCCTCGCCCTTGGCGACGATCTTGGCCCAGGAGTCCTTGAGCCCGACGGTGCGGTTGAAGACGAGCTGCCCGTCGCGAGAGTCCGCGTCGACGCAGAAGTAGCCCTGGCGGACGAACTGGAAGCGGCTGCCCGCGGCCGCGCCCTGGACGCTCCCCTCGATCCGGCTGTCCGTCAGGGTCTCCAGGCTCTTCGGGTTCAGGAAGGCCAGGAAGTCCCGGGTCTCGTCGCCGGAGGGGTCCTCGACGGTGAAGAGCCGGTCGTACAGTCGCACCGTGGCGGGCCGGGAGCCGGCCTCGGAGACCCAGTGCAGGGTGCCCTTCACCTTGCGGCCGTCCGCGGGCATGCCGCCCTTGCTGGCGGGGTCGTAGGTGCAGCGCAGCTCGGTGATCTCGCCCGTGGTCGGGTCCTTCACGACGCTCGTGCAGGTGATCAGGTAGGCCTGCTGCAGCCGCACCTCCCGGCCCGGCGCCAGCCGGAAGAACTTCTTGGGCGGGTCCTCCTGGAAGTCGTCCCGCTCGATGTAGATCACCTTGGAGAACAGGACCTTGCGGGAACCCATCTTGGGCGGGTCGTCGGGGAAGTAGGGCACCTCGAACTCGTCCACCTGGTCCGCGGGGTAGTTGTCGATGACGACCTTCAAGGGCCGCAGCACGCAGTTGACCCGCGGCGCCCGGGGGTTCAGGTCGTCGCGGATCGCCTCCTCGAGCATCGCCACGTCGACGATGCTGTCGCGCTTGGCGACGCCGACCCGCTCGCAGAACGCCCGGATCCCCTCGGGGGTGTAGCCGCGACGGCGCAGCCCGGCGATGGTCGGCATGCGGGGGTCGTCCCAGCCGGCGACGTGGCCCTGCTGCACGAGCTGCAGCAGCTTGCGCTTGCTCATCACCGTGTAGGTCAGGTTGAGGCGGGCGAACTCGATCTGCTGGGGCTGGTACTTCGTGTTCAGGGTCCGCAGCAGCCATTCGTAGAACGGCCGGTGGATCTCGAACTCGAGGGTGCAGATGGAGTGGGTGATGCCCTCGAGCGCGTCGGACGGTGGGTGGGCGTAATCGTACATCGGGTAGATGCACCAGTCGTTGCCCGTGCGGTGGTGGGTGGCCCGGAGGATCCGGTACAGCACCGGGTCGCGCATGACGATGTTCGGCGAGGCCATGTCGATCTTGGCCCGCAGGGTGCGTGAGCCGTCGGGGAACTCGCCGGCACGCATCCGCCGGAAGAGGTCGAGGTTCTCCTCGACGGTGCGGTCACGGTACGGGCTCGCCTTGCCCGGCTCGGTGAGGGTGCCCCGGTGCTGCCGCACCTCTTCCCCAGTGAGATCGCAGACATAGGCCTTGCCGAGGCGAATCAGATCCTCGGCCCACTGGTAGAGCTGCTCGAAGTAGCCCGAGGCGTAGTACAGGTGCTCGCCCCAGTCGAAGCCCAGCCAGCGCACGTCCTCCTGGATCGAGTCGATGTACTCCTGATCCTCCTTGGACGGGTTGGTGTCGTCGAAGCGCAGGTGGCAGCGGCCGCCGTAGTCCCGGGCGATGCCGAAGTTGAGGACGATCGACTTGGCGTGGCCGATGTGCAGGTAGCCGTTGGGCTCGGGTGGGAAGCGGGTGACGACCCGCCCGCCGTGCTTGCCGGTCCGGTTGTCCTCGTCGACGATCGACCGGATGAAGTCGGTGCCCCGGGGGGCCTCGGCCCCCGCGCCGCCGAGGCCGGCGCCGCCCTCTGGTCTGCTGCTGCTGCTGTTCGCCGCGTCCGCCATGGTCTGCTCCCGTGCGAAAGATCGTCCCCGGGGTCGCGGCGGTGCTGCCGCCGCCAGGGACGGAGCGGGAGGATACACGACCTCGGCCTCCCTGTCTCCCTCCCTTGACCCTGCCGGCTCGTCTCTCGTAGCCTGCCGTTCCGGTGCCTCCAGCCGCGGCGGGTTGCCCTGGTAGAGGCCCAGTCATCAGCTCTCCGGGCCCGGCCCGGAGCACGAGGCCGGCATGGCGACCCAGGACCCGCACCCCACCCCTTCCTCCGCCCTCGACGAGCTCGACCTGACGTTCGAGTTCAAGCCCTTCGCCGAGATGACACCCGCGGACTACGCCCGCATCGGCTTCAAGTCCGGGCTGGAGATCCACCAGCAGTTGCTCACCGCGCGCAAGCTCTTCTGCCGCTGTCCCGCCGGCCGGTACAGCGACACGTTCCACGCCGAGATCCTGCGCCACATGCGGCCGACGCTCTCCGAGCTCGGTGAGTACGATGGTACTGCCCTGATGGAGTTCAAGACCCGCAAGGAGATCATCTACCACATCAACCGCGAGACGGTCTGCACCTACGAGATGGACGACACGCCGCCCTTCGAGCTCAACGACGAGGCCCTGCACATCGCCCTCGGGGTCGGTCTGCTCCTCGGCTGCACCCTCGTCGACGAGATCCACATCGCGCGCAAGCAGTACCTGGACGGAAGTATCCCGACGGGGTTCCAAAGGACCACGATCGTCGGTGTGGACGGCAGCATCCCCTACCAGGGCCGGGCCATCCCCATCGTCCAGCTCGGCCTGGAGGAGGACGCCTGCCGGGAGGTGAGCGACGTCGGCCATCGCCGGACCTACATCACGGATCGCCTGGGCATGCCCCTGATCGAGACCGTGACCGCGCCGGTCCTGCAGACGCCCCAGGAGGTGGCCGAGGTCGGCCAGCTCCTCCGTCGCCTGGTCCGCTCCACCGGGCAGGTGCGCACGGGACTCGGCGCGGCGCGCCAGGACGTGAACGTGTCGGTCCGGGGCGGGACGCGGGTGGAGATCAAGGGCGTGCCCCGGCTGCCCCTGATCCCGCTGCTGACCTACAACGAGGCCCTGCGCCAGTACAGCCTGCTGCGGCTGCGCCAGGAGCTGCGGGCACGCGGCATCACCCCGGCGACCTTCGCCGCGCGCTCCCTGCCGGTCGGGCGGCTGCTGCGCAAGACCCGCTACGAGCCGATCCGGGCGGCCATCGCCGCGGGCTGCGAGGTCGCCTGCGTGGTCCTCGAGGGGTTCGCCGGCCTGCTGCGCTGGCCCACCCAGACCGACACCTTCTTCTCCCGGGAGCTCTCGGACCGGGTGCGGGTGGTCGCCTGCCTGACGACCCTGCCCAACCTGATCCACACGGACGGCCTCTCCGAGAACCTCGCCTCGGCCGAGTGGCAGGCCCTGCGCCGGACCGTCGAGGCCGGGCCCCAGGACGCGCTGGTGCTGGTGTGGGGAGAGGCCCACGACGCGGCGGCCGGCGCGCAGGAGGTGATCCTGCGGGCCCGGGAGGCGACCCTCGGCGTGCCGTCCGAGACGCGCCAGGCCTTGCGGGACGGCACCACGGGCTTCGAGCGGATCCTGCCGGGGCCGGACCGGATGTACCCCGACACGGATCTGCCCCCCCGGGCCATCGCCGAGACCCTGCTGGCCGAGATCCGGGCCCGGCTGCCCGAGCCGGTCTGGGAGCGGGAGGCCTGGTACCGGGAGCTCGGGCTCCCGCCGGACGTGATCGGGCCGCTGGCCCAGTCCCCCTTCGCCGCCTTGTTCCGGGAGCTGGTCCGGGAGCTGGGCCTGGCCCCGCGGCCCGTGGCCGAGGCGCTGATCCGCACCGGCACCCGGCTGCGGCGGGAGGGTCGGCCCCTGCGGGCCGAGCTGATCCCGGCGTTGCGGCAGCTCCTCGTGGCCTTCGGCCAGGGGCGCCTGCTCCGGGAGGTGCTGACCGCGGCCCTGCGGGACCTCGTCGACACGGGTCGCTTCACCGCGGACGCGCTGCCCGCCCCGGCCGACGTCACGGAGGTCGAGCGGCAGGTCCAGGAGGCCCTCGGCCGGCTGACGGCGCCCCCCGGACCGCTGCCGGCCCCCGAGCACCGGCTGCGGGCCGGCATGGGCCTAGCGATGGCGTCCTTGCGGGGGCGGGTGCCCGGGCGGCAGGTGCGGGACCTGCTCGCCGCGCGGCTCGAGGAGGTGGTCCGATGAGCGGGGCCGACTACAAGGGGTACCGGGGCGAGGCCCTCGCCACGCTGCAGCGCTTCCAGGCGCCGGTGTGGAGCGACGTCACCGTGCGCACCGCCCGGGGGCAGTTCACCGGCATCGTGCTGCCGCGCTCCGAGACCGCGGACCCCTACCACATCGTGCTCAAGCTGCGCTCCGGGTACAACGTCGGCGTCGCGGCCGGCAGCGTCGCGGAGATCACCGTCGCGGGCCGCAAGGAGGCCCACTACAAGATCCCGGAGAAGGACTTCCCGTTCGATCCGAAGCGGCCGACGGTGAAGCTGCTCGGCACCGGCGGGACCATCGCCAGCCGCCTGGACTACCGCACGGGGGCGGTGATCCCGGCGTTCTCCCCCGGCGAGCTGTACGGCTCGGTGCCGGAGCTGGCCGACATCTGCAACCTCGAGACCGAGAAGCTCTACGCGGTCTTCAGCGAGAACATGGGGCCCGAGCAGTGGCAGGGGACCGCGGCGGCCATCGGGCGGGAGATCGAGAAGGGGGTCGCCGGCATCGTCATCGGCCACGGCACGGACACGATGCACCACACCGCCGCGATCCTCTCGTTCATGGTCCAGGACTCGCCGGTGCCCATCGTCATGGTCGGCTCCCAGCGCTCCTCGGACCGCCCCTCGTCCGACGCCGCGCTCAACCTGATGCACGCGGTGAAGGCCGCGGCGAGCGGCGACCTCGCCGAGGTGATGGTCTGCATGTTCGGGCCGACCTCCGACGAGTACGGCCTGCTGCACCGGGGGACCCGGGTGCGCAAGATGCACTCGTCGTACCGCTCGACCTTCCGCACCATCGGCGACATCCCCCTGGCCATGGTCAGCCGCGAGGCGATCACCCCCCTGCGGGCGGACTACTGCAAGCGGCGCCACGACCGGCAGGTGCGGATCGACACCCGCTTCGAAGAGAAGGTCGCCATCGTCTACTACTACCCCAACATGCAGCCCGACATCCTCGAGAGCCTCATCGACAACGGCTACAAGGGCATCGTCATCGCCGGCACCGGCCTCGGGCACGTCAACAAGCCCCTGTACCCGGCCCTGAAGCGGGCCCGGGACGCCGGCATCGCGGTGTACATGACCGTGCAGACCCTCTGGGGCTACGTGCAGATGTACGTCTACGACACCGGGCGGGACATGATGGAGCTCGGCGTCGTGCCCATGGCCAACATGCTCCCCGAGGTCGGGTACGTGAAGCTGGGCTGGGCCCTCGGGCAGACCACGGACCTGGAGGAGGTCCGGCGGATCATGTGGACGCCGGTCAACGGGGAGATCACCGACCGGGAGCCCAGCAACGGCTACCTCATCCTGCAGGGCGGGATCCCGGAGGTGGAGGAGTTCATCTCCCGGGTACGGAAGTAGCCGGCTGGCGCCTCGGCCCGCAGGTCCGGGGGGGGGGGCGGGCCGCCGGGTCGCGCCCCGCATCACTCCGACGGCTCGATCGTGGCCTGCCCGCGGGTCGCGTCGGCCAGCAGCCGGGTGAACTCCGCCAGCCGCCGCTGCTCCAGGATCAGCTCCAGCTCCAGCCCCGTGAGCGAGTAGGTCTCCTCGCCGCGGGTCCCGCCGCACCGCTCCACGAGACGGTACAGGTCCGCGACGTGCGCGAAGGGCACGCCGGCCCGCAGCTCCACCTGGGGCAGCACCTCCAGCCGCTCGGCCCGGCGCAGGCACTCGGCCGCGACGCCGCCGTAGGCCCGCGTCAGCCCGCCCGCACCCAGCTTGATCCCACCGAACCAGCGGGTGACGACGACCACCACCAGGTCGAGCCCCTGCCCCTCGATGGCCGCGAGGATCGGCCGGCCCGCGGTCCCCGCGACCTCGCCGTCGTCGCCGAAGCGGTAGACCGCCCCGAGCTTGTACGCCCACGCATTGTGGTTGGCGCCGGCGTCCTGGACCTCGTCGCGGAAGGCCAGCGCGGCCGCGGGGGACGCGCAGGGGGCGGCCTGGGCCATAAAGCGGCTGCGCTTGACGATCTCCTCGTGCCGGGCGGGCTGCGCCAGGGTCCACATGCCCCGGAGGATGCCACAAGGAGCCGGGGACGTCAGCTCGACTGGTCAGGGGGCTGCGGGTACGCGAGAATCGCGGGGCGAACGAGCGAGGGCAGCGAGGCGCGATGGGTCGGCAGAAGAAGGGTTGGCAGCGGTGGCGGTCCTCGGACGGCTTCGAGATCCTCGTCGGCCGGGCCGCGGCGGACAACGACGAGCTGACCTTCGTCGAGGCCCGGCAGCAGGACTTCTGGCTGCACGTCGCGGCGACCCCCGGCTCCCACGTCGTCGTGCGCAACCCGGATGGTCTCCCCCGCCTGCCCCGGACGACCCTCGACGAGGCGGCCGCGCTCGCGGCCTACCACTCCAAGAGCCGCAACGCCGGCCGGGTCGCGGTCCACTGGACCCTGCGGCGCTTCGTGCACAAGGAGCGGGGCGCGCCCGCGGGCCAGGTGTTGCTGGACCGCTACGACACGGTCAAGGTCCGGCCCGCGATCCCGTCCGGGGTGAGTGAGCTCCCGGAGGACGACGAGGGCTGACGGAGCTGGCGCGCGGGCGCTTCCTGCTCTAGCATGTCCAGCATGGTGCCGCGTCCCGTCGTCCGCGTCCTGCTCCCCGTGCTCGTGACCACGTCGCTGCTCGTCACCTCCGGTGCGGCCGCGCTCACCGTCGACTTCCCCTACCGGGACGCGGAGCTGCTCTTGCCCGAGCAGGAGCTCGGCGGCCGCCTGTGGGTGCCCGACGACTTCGTCCCGAAGAAGACCTACCAGCTCATCGTGCTGTTGCACGGCCTCAACCAGAAGGGGACCCTGCACCCGCTGCTCGACCCGGAGGGCGTGGATCTGGCGCCGGTGGCCGCCGGGCTCATCGCCGCGCAGGTCGTGCGGCCCGATTTCGTCATCGCCGCGCCCACCCAGAGCAAGGACGCGCTCAAGGCCCGGACCCTGTGGACCCGCTTCGATCTCTTCCACTTCCTGCGGGCCGTGCGCAAGGCTGCTCCCAAGGGACTAAAGATCGGTGCGAAGCCCGTTGTTGCTGGTCATTCTGGTGCGGGTTGCGACGAAAATGGGGGACTTTGGTACCTGGCTCGAGCCCATGGCGGCACCCTGCCGGCGTTCGTGGTCATGGACACCTGCGCCAGCGTGGAGTTCGGTCAGACCCTCTGGCGCCACCTCTGGCCCCGGGCCGATGACCCCGAGGCCGTGGGCCGGCGTGGCAAGAGCTGGCTGCTGCACTTCTGGCAGCCTCGCTGGGTCCGGGATATCGCGGGCTTCGAGGAGACGATGCGGTTCGAGCTGATGATGGTGGACGGGCCGCGGGGCACGCACCTCCTGAAGCGGAACGACCGGCGGTGGCTGTCGGCCCAGGTCGACGGCACCCACTCCGAGATGGTCGCGCAGATCTTCGAGGAGGCCCTGCGGCGCCTGTACCCGACGCCCCCGACCCTCGCCGAGCTGCAGGCGGAGCTCGCAGCCGCGCAGGCCGAGAAGAAGCGGTTGCTCCAGGA
>JAVEVO010000064.1:0-39041 GCA_034005005.1 Myxococcota bacterium | reverse complement strand
CCTTGGCACAACTCCCCGCACGAAAAGAATTTTCTCGCAGAGCCGCAGAGCCGCAGAGGGCTCAGCCAGCTGAGCACTTTTCTCTGCGAACTCTGCGGCTCTGCGAGAGATTTTGCAGCTCGAGCCGAGTGCAGGAGGAGATTGGCAAGGAATCCGCCCACTCGGACCGGCTGCACCCAGCCGATTTCGGCATCGCGATCACCCCGCTGGCTCGACGCGCCGATGCGCGATCCGCGGCCATGGTCGCGAACCCGCTCCGAAAGGGCGATCGCTGAGATGTGTTGGATCATGAGGGCTGGGGGAGGGGGAAGGGGGGGAGAGTCCGAGAGGGTGACCGTAGGTCCCCCCTCGGCCCTCGCCCGCTGGGATAGCGGTCAAAAAAACCGCCGGTTTCCCCGGGAGTCCCCACAATCTCTAATATCTACTATCTCTACTATACCCAAATTTCCCCAATTCCCCCATCCCCCAAAGCCCTCGAGCCCCCAGGAGTCCAGCCAGCCCAGCAGTGCGGAAAGCTCCCCCCCCACTCCACACCACCCCACCCCGCCACCTACCAACCATGCAACCGACCAAGCCCCTCACAGCGGACCACGCCACCCCTGGAACAACCGGTCGCTGGCGATCGCGAGCCAACCACAGTCCCGAGGACCGTCGAGACGCAGCATCTGGAAGTGACTACGGGCGGCCTCGGGATCGGGCCGGCTCGGCGCACCGCCCGCTAAAAGCTGATTGTCGGTCCCGAGGATGACCTGCTCGTCCCCCCACTGCACCAGCCCCCGGATCGTGGTCCCGTCCGCCTCGAGCTGCCCGGCCAGCGCGTCCCAGGCCCGCTGGATCACGTAGATCTCCCCGTCCACCAGGCCCGTCACCCGCACGGTCATGCCCGGCTGCCCGTCCTCGTCCTGATCGAACACCCGGGGGTCCGCCGCGGTCTCGGGGAGCGGATCCCCGACCGGATCGTCGAGCCGGACCCCGCGCAGCTCGATCCCCCGGGGCACCGCGAGCTGCTCCCCGGCCACGGTCAGGGCCCGGTGCGACTCGCCCAGGGACGCGAGGAAACGATCGGGGATCACCGTCCGCACCAGCGCGCTCGCCCCGACGATCTCGATCTGGCAGGTCCGGGCATGGAACTGCAGGGCGCCATCCTCCTCGGTGATCCGCACGAGCTGCACGGCCCGGGTCTCGTTGCGGAGCTCCCCGAGGATCGGCACCTCCGCGAGCGCGCTGTGCACCTGCAGGTTCGCCCAGGTGCCCACCAGGGGGTGCGGCCCGACCCCGCCATCGGCCCCGGCCCCGCCGGCATCCTCGCTCCCGCCGGCGTCTCCGCCCGCGTCCAGCGACGCAGCGTCCCCGCCCCCGGCATCCTCGCTCGCATCCGGAGCCGCGGCGTCCTCGCCCTCGCCGGCGTCCGGCGGGGACGCACCGTCGGCCGGGGAGCCCTGATCCCGATCAGGACCAAGGTCCAGGATTGCCCCGGCATCATTGAGCCCTTGGTCCTGATCGCCAGCTCCGTCCAGGGGGGTGAGGTCCCGCGGCGCGGCCAGGTCCCCGGGGCCACTCCCCCCGTCCGGGAGCCGGCCTCCCGCGTCCGGGCTCCCCCCATCCGGGGGGGACGGGCCGGCGTCCGTGAGATATCCACTGCGGCGGGTCGTCTCGTCGCCGCAACCGCCGAGCAGGAGCGGCACCACGAGCGCGGTCCGCAAGAGTCGCCACGGAGTCATTGGGCCACCTGGAGCGAGACGCGGGCGCCGAGCAGCCACCCCTCGCTGGAATACCCCGGGAAGCCGGGAGAGTTGGTCTGCAGCCCGGCCGAGCGCGGCAAGGGCTCGCCGCTGCGCACGTCCACCGCGTCGGGGAACTCGTCGATCACCGGCTCGGCCGCGTCGGGCTGCTTGACGTGCCGGCGGGCCAGCAAGCGCTGGACCTGCAGCCCCACACCGAGGGCCAACGGCCAGGAGCCCACCTGAACCTCCTGGCGGTAGCCGACCTGCAGGCCGAGCCGGTCGTTGTCGACGTAGCTCGTACGCCCCGTCTGCTCCGGCACCGGGCTGGGCGCGTACAGCCCCGCCAGGGAGACCGTCTGCGGCCCCTGCCCCAGCCGCACCCCGAGGCCGAGGGAGAGGGTGTCGGCCCAGTCGGCGACCTCCTCCGCGTGGCGGTTGCGGTAGGTGGACCAGCGCGCCCAGACGCCCTCGGCATAGGGCTGCAGGGTCACGCGGCCGAGGCCGAGCCGCCCGGCCAGGCCGAAGCCGAGGCGCAGGGGCTCGTAGCCGTAGGTGAGCTGGTACTCCTGGATCAGCGCGTCCTCGCCCTCGGGGTAAGTGTAGTCCCAGAACTGCAGGGCGCTGGTGCCCGTCACCGGGTTCTCGGCCACGGGGTGGAGGGTCGCGGTGAGCTGCAGGGTGTCGTCGCCGAAGGGCCGGACGACCAGCCCGCCGTGGGGGGCCAGCCGGGTCCCCACGGCGACCTCGGGGTTGGTCTCGGCCGTGCGCTGGTCCGAGGCGTCGGGCACGTAGACCTCGGCCCGAGCCGTGGAGTCGTTGAGCAGGGTGACGCCGAGGCCGAGGGCGAGCTGCGGCCAGGGCGCCCAGCCGAGACCGCAGGCCATCCCCAGGCCGCCGAGCCGGTCGCCGTACAGCTCGAAGTGCAGGGAATTACTGAAGTATTGCTCCCTCTCGTCAACAAAGAAGGGCTGCTGGGCCTGTAAGGTCCCCAGGGGTGCGAGGAAGAGCAGCCCGACGGTGAGGGTGTCGGGGAGCACGGGCCAGGTGGCGCCGAGCTGGAAGAGCAGGTCCGCGGCCGACGGGTCCGCAGCCCCCCGGGGCTGACGCAGGCTGGCCGTCGGCAGGGGGCGCTGCGTGGGCCGCCGGGTGGTCGCCCCGTCGATGATCCGCGCCCGGAGGATCGACTCGTCGACGTCGAACGCGGCGGGCCGCTCGTCCAGCGTGATGGTCAGCGGCCGGAGGCTCCCCACGAGCGCGAGGTCGACGGCCCGGGGAGCGCCGGGCAGCAGGGCCGGGTTGAAGTAGGCCGCGGTCGGGCCACCGAACAGGGCCCGGCCCCCGAAGCCGCCGGCCGGCTCCAGCCCACCACCGAGCTCGAGCCCGGGCAGGGCAGCGGCCGGGGGGGCCAGCAGCAGCCCGCCGAGCACGAGCAGCCGGGCGAGCGGCGCGCCCCGCCCGCGCCGGGCGGACGACGCACCTCGCCCCGGCTCACTCACCGGCGGGGGGGAGACACCGGGCCGGGACCTCAAGCAGGCTGACTCGTGGCGGCCGGCGGCTGCGGCTCCCCCTCACCCTCGGGCGCGGGAGGGGCGGCGGGGCCACTCGTCGCGGTGGCGGCCTCCAGACGCTTGACGATGCTGAAGATGAAGGCTGCGGAGACGAGGCAGCAGACCACGAACGTCGCCCAGACCTGCCAGACCTCGAAGCGGACCCACATCATGCTGCCGACGACGAGCAACTGGTTGCCCAGTGCGGTCGCGCCGAGCCAGCCCCCCTGCATCAACCCCTGGAACCGGGGCGGCGCGACCTTGGACACGAAGGAGATGCCCATGGGGCTGAGGAAGAGCTCCGCGATGGTCAAGATCAGGTAGGTGCTGATCAGCCAGCTCGGCGAGACCCGATCGGTCGAAGGCTGACCGCCGAGGGACGCGGGCGAGGGCAGGTCGAGGGAGCTCACCACCATCAGGGTGAACGCGACCGCGGCCAGCAGCATGCCGATGCCGATCTTGCGTGGCGTCGAGGGCTCCTTGCCCCGGGCCCGCAGCCAGGCGAACAGGCCCACCACCACCGGGGTCAGGAAGACCACGAAGTAGGGGTTGAACTGCTGGAAGATCTCCGGCTCGACGGTGTTGGTGGGGCCATAGGTGCCGTACAGCAGCCAGAGCAAGCCCCCACCGGCCGCGGCCAGGCCGACGCCCAGCAGCCGCCGCAACAGGGTGCCCCGCTGGATCAGGAGCACGATCCCGGCGATGACCGAGGCGATGAGCAACAGCCCCTTGATGTCGAAGGCGAGGAAGGACAGGGGATCGACCTGCTTGAGGGTGTAGTCCCGGGCGAAGAAGGTCAAGGTCAGGCCGTTCTGGTGGAAGGACATCCAGAAGAAGATCACCACCAGGAAGACCAGCCCCAGGGCCACCAGCCGCCGCTTCTCCTGCTCCCAGGGGATCTTCACGGTTGCGGCCCCCTGGGCCGCCTGCGCCCGGCGATCGGGCAAGAAGCGCTTGAAGAAGACGTAGGTGGCCAGGGAGACCAGCATGGCCACGGCCGCGACGCCGAAGGCATAGTTGTATCCAGTGGAGAAGACCTCGATGTAGTTGGTGACGAAGGCCTGCAGGTCCGCGACCTGGGTGCCGGTCACCTTGTTGGCGAGCTCCTGGAGCTGGGCGACGTTCTTCAGGTCACCGGCGAGGAACTGGTGGCACAACGCCGGCAGGTCGGCGTCGTAGCCGAGGCCGTGGGAGCCCAGGTACCAGGTGCGCACTCCCCGGGCGGCGTTGGGTGCGAAGACCGCGCCGATGTTGATCCCCATGTAGAACAGGGAGAAGGCCGAGTCCCGGAGGTGGCTGTACTTCGGGTCGTCGTACATCTGCCCGACGAGGGCCTGCAGGTTGCCCTTGAACAGCCCGTTGCCGAACGCGATGGTGAACAGCCCGACCAGGGCGAAGGGCAGCCCCATGCCCGGCAGGGCCAGCAGCACGTAGCCGAGGAACATCACGACGATGCCCGTGAGGATCGTGCCCTTGTAGTTCTGGGTGCGGTCGGCGATCAGCCCCCCGACCAGGGCGAGGGCGTAGATCAAGAAGTAGAAGACCCCATAGATCCAGCCGGCGGTGTCGGCCGGCAGGCCGAACTTGGCCTGCAGGAAGAGCACCAGGATCGCCATCATGGTGTAGAAGCCGAAGCGCTCCCCCATGTTGGCGAAGAAGGCGACGATCAGCCCCCGGGGATGGTCCTTGAACACCTCGCTTCCTCCTAGCCGGCCAGCCTCGCGGGTCCGCCCCGGCGCCGATGGGTGCCGGCCATGATACCCGAAGTCCGTCGCAGGGGAAGGCAACTCGTCCACGGCCGCCCGTCTCCGGGCAGCGCGGGCGGTCGGGTGGGCGGGGGACGCGACCCGTCGACGCGCCGGGAAGGACCGGGGAGGTGGGTCAGCGCGCCTCGGGGATGATGGTCAGGCTGGCGAGCTGGGCTTGCTCCGAGGCCGTGGCCCCCTCGACGAGGGTCGCGGCGATCACGCAGCGCCGGGGCCGATCGGCCGCAGGCTCGTGGGTGAAGGTCAGCCGGGTCGGCGAGTCCCAGCTCACCTTGGGCGGAGTGCCGAACGCCCCGAAGGTCCGCGTGAGCTCGGCCACCACCAGCGCGGTCTCCGGGGCCAGGATCAGCTCCAGGGAGCGGGTCTCGCCGCTGGTGCGGTCGCGGCTGGCGATGAGCTGCTTGAACGCGGGCGCGGTCGGCTTGGCGTACACCGCCGAGCGCCCCTCGTGCTCGAGCGCGCCGAGGCGACCGGCCAGCTCGGCGGCCACCACCGGACCCTGGCTGAGGGTGTCGCAGATCTGTAGGACCAAAGTCAGGGGGGATTCCATGCGCGAGGTCTCCTGGGCCGCGGCCGGACCGCCACCCTGCGCCACACTGGGCACGGTAGGGGCGGGGGCCGCGGCCGGTGCGGCCGACGGCTCCGGTGCGACGGATGGGGGGGCGGGATCGGCCAGCCCGGGTCCGCAGCTCGCCAGCAGCAGCCACGTCCCGAGCAGCGACCGGCAGCACCAGCGCGGACCGCCCGACGACCGGCGCCCCGCTCGGGTCGAGATCATTTGAGGCTCTGGTAGGCCGTCCCGACGTCACCGCCCACGGCCCAGGCGTCCTTCTCCTCGGGGAGCGCCCGGTACTGCGCGTAGGTGGTTTCGAAGGCGGCCTTGGCCGTGGTGTAGGCGTTGTAGGCGGTGACCCAGGCCGCCATGGCCGCGTCCTTCTGGGCCTTGGTGGACGTGGGGTTCTTGTTCACCACATCGTAGGCCGCCTGCTTCGCCGCAATGTCCTGCACCTTGGTCTGGTAGGTCGCGCCGTGGGTGCCGAGGTTGGTGAGCACGGTGTTGCGGTGCGCGGCCTTCGCCCCGTACACGCTGTCGAGCCACTCCTGGCCTTCCTTGGCCTCCTGGCCGCTCCCCTTCAGGGGCTTCTTGGCGGCGTCCTCGCAGACGTCCTTGCGAATGTAGGTCTGCTTGGCGATCTCCTCGCCCGACTTGCCCTGCCCGGCGAGCATCCGGGCCATGCGGTGCCACTGCTCCGCGTGGCGGGACTCGTGGTAGACCGTGTCGGCCATGCCGGCCATCTGGTCCTTGGTGACCGTGGGCGTCTCGAAGCGCTTCTCGTTGAGGTTGAGGTTCCACGGCTGGAAATCGAGCTCGCCGTTGCGGCTCGGGCCCATGTCCTTGACCACCACGCCGGTCTCCGGCACACCGACCGCCTTGAGCTCGTCGCCCGCGGCGTCGCCGAGCCCCTCGGCCCGCTGCTGCTTGGTCAGGGTGCCCCAGTCGGTCTCGACCTTCTTGGCCGCCGTGACGAAGCGGCCGATGTTGACCTTCGACGCGAGGCCCGTGACCTGGGGCGGGGGCGGCGCGTTGGTGGTCGCCGGCGGCACGGTGATCGCCGGCGTGTTGCTGGCGGTGCCCTTGCTCTGGGACTGCGCGTCGGTGGCGGGCGCCTTGGCGGACTCGCCGAGCCCGAGCAACGACCAGAGCCAGTCGAGGAGCAGCGGCTTGGCCACGGGATCCGCGCCCAGCTTGCTCTCCAGCTCCTCGAAGCCTTCGTACTGGTAGAGCTGCTTCAGCTCGGTGGGCGGCCCGCCCGACTCGACCTCGGCCGGCGTGAGCTGCTGCTGCTGCTCCTCGTAGGAGGCGTTGGCCAGGCCCTTGCGAGCGCGCTGCTTGGCGCTCGACGACTCGGCGGGCGCGGTGGAGGCTGCTTCCTGGCTCTCGAGGCCCTGACGGGCGATGTCGGACATCGGTGTTCCCCTTGAAGTGGCGAAAGGTCACTGGTCGGCTGGTGTTCGGGAACCGCCTTGATTTGAAGGTAAAGCACGGACCACGACCTGTCAAACCACGTCGGCGGGAAGCCTCGTCCAGCCTCGTCCGGCCGCCGATCGGGGTGCTCCCGGGCCTGCGACGGCTGCTGTCGCTGCCGCCCTCCGCCCCGACGGCAGGGGATCCCCCCGGCGATCGCGCTCAGGCCAGCAGCGGGGTGAGCAGCCGCGCGTCGACGTCGGCCGGACAGGTGAGGTCGAGGAGGGGGACCGCGACGCTCCGCAGCGACGCCTGCTGCACCTTGCGCCGGAGCTCGTACAGCACCTCGCGCGGCGCGTCGGGGACGTCGTCGGGGGTGATCGTCCGGACGACCCCGTCGGCGGGGCAGCCCGCGGCCAGGCACTGGAGGATCGAGACCCAGTAGATGTCGTCACCGGTGTTGCTGGCCGTCAGCCGCGAGGCGAGGCCGACGGGCAGCTCGAGGGGGGCGCCGGGGTACCAGAGCACGGCGCCGATGGTCAGATAGTCATCGTTGTTGCCCTCTTGATGGTACTGTCGAATCACGAAGCGCGGCAACCAGCGGTCCGCATGGGCGAGGTGCTGGTGCTTGCCGGCGACGTAGATCGCTCGCCAGTTGCCGACGTAGGGCAGAAATCCCCGACCACCGAGGACGGGATCGCAGGCGGCCACGAGCTGGGCCGCGGTCCGGTAGATGCCGTCGACGTAGCGGAAGGCCTCCAGGACCGCCCGACCATCCTCACGAGACATGGCTCTCCTCGGGCACCGCACCGGCGGCGCACGTCCAGGGTACGGCAGCGGCCGGCCACGGCACGGGCCAGCTCCAGGACATCGCCCAGGCGGGCCGGGGCCCGGGCGGGGGTGATCGGACGCCGAGCTCCAGCCGCCAGGCCGGCCCGGGCGACACCGCGGCTGGCCAGGTGCCGGGCTCGGGTGCGACGAGGTGGTAGCGCCGCCGGAGCAGGGTGGCGACGTCCACCAGCAGCGCGGGCGCGTCATCGGCCACGGCCTCGGCGAAGGTCCGCCAGGAGAGCCAGTAGACCACGGGCGCCCCGGGCGACGAGAGGCGTGGCTGCTCGCCCGCCGCGAGCAGATCCCCGGGGAAGGTGGCGTGCGCGCTGACCACGACGACGCCGAGGGCCTCCCCGCCCTCGTGCTCGGCCCAGCGCTGCAGCTCGCCCCAGCACTGCGCCAGCTCCTCGCCGGGGGACGGACCGGCCGGCCCGGGCGCGGCGCCGAGCGCGTACAGCCGCCCCGCCAGCGCGAGCCAGCCATCGGGACGTCCCGGGCGTCGCAACTGCAGCAGGAGGTCCGGGCCACCCTCGGGCCAGGCGGGCCAGAAGTGGTAGACCGCCTCGTCGACCCCCGCCAGCTCGGCCCCCAGCCGCTCCTGGCTCCCCGGGCAGAGCGCCCGACCGAGGAAGGGGAGCAGCGCGGCCCCGGGCGGGGCGTAGCGGCAGCTCCCGAGGATCAGGGACGTCAGCAGCTCGGGGATCTCGCCCGGCGGCCGGGTGAGGTGGGCGTCGAGCCGGTCGTGCAGCAAGGCGGCGAGCATCGGCCTCTCTTCGGCCCCGCCACGCGGGGCCACGACCGCGATGGTGCCGCGCCCGCGACGGGCAGTCAACCACCTCTCCTCGCCGGCCGCCCCGGGCGAGCGCGCGCTGGACCGAGGCTTGCGTCCCACCCCCGCGCCAGGCATGCTGCCGCGGACCGCCGCGCGGTGGCCCACGATCCGAGGAGCGGGATGGCCGAGCAACCCCACGAGCGCCGCCCGGGCGGCATCCCCTTCGTGCGGGAGGCGAGCAACCTGGTCCACGATCTCGACTTCCGCGTCGCGGGCAAGTGGCTCGGGCTGGGCGCTCTGGTCGGCGTGGCCGGTGGCCTGGGGGCGATCCTGCTGCAGACCCTGCTGCAGTTGCTCTCCGGCTTCTTCCTCGGACATCTCGCCGGCTTGCCCCTCGAGCACCCGGGGGGCGAGCCCCCCCTGCTCGAGCTCAACCCGCACCCGCTGGTGCCCTGGCTGCTCCTGCTGCTGCCCACCCTCGGCGGCCTCGCCTCGGGGGTGCTGGTGCAGCGACTGGCGCCCGAGGCAGCCGGGGCCGGGGCCGACGCCGCGATCCGCGCCTACCACCAGAACCGGGGGCTGATCCGCAAGCGGGTGCCCCTGGTGAAGATCCTCGCCACGGCCCTGACCATCGGCAGCGGCGGGTCGGGCGGCCGGGAGGGGCCCATCGCCCAGATCGGCGCCGGCTGCGGCAGCCTCCTCGCGGTCCGCCTCGGGCTGAGCACCCGCACCCGGCGCTTCTTACTGGCCGCGGGGATCGGCGCCGGGGTGGGGAGCATCTTCCGGGCGCCCCTCGCGGGAGCGCTGTTCGCGAGCGAGGTCCTCTACTCCTCGGCCGAGGTGGAGTCCGAGGTGCTGCTGCCGGCCACGGTCTCGTCCATCGTGGCCTACTCGGTGTACTCTCTGCGCTTCGGCTGGGGCAGCATCTTCCAGGACGCGGGCCACTACGGCTTCTCCCACCCCCTGGAGCTGCTGCCCTACCTCTTGCTCGCCTTGCTGATGGCGGTCGCGGCCCTGCTGTTCAGCAAGCTCTTCCACGGGTCACGGGCGCTCTTCGCCCGGCTGCCGCTGCCCGAGTGGCTGAAGCCAGCCCTCGGCGGCCTGCTCACCGGCGCGTTCGGGCTGGCGCTGTTGCACTGGCAGCCCGCGTTCCCCGCGGTGAGCGACGTGCTCTCCAGCGGCTACGGTGTCATCCAGCAGCTCCTCACCACCGATGGCCACGCCCTGCCCATCGGCATCCTGCTCTTGATCGGCCTCGGCAAGATGCTCACCACCTCCTGCTCCGTGGGCTCGGGCGGCAGCGGGGGCGTCTTCGGGCCCTCCATGGTGATCGGCGCCACCCTCGGCGGAGCCGTGGGCAAGGTCTTCCACCTGCTCGCGCCGGGGATCGTCGCCCACCCGGCCAGCTTCGCCATCGTCGGCATGGCCGGCTTCTTCGCCGCGGCCGCCAACACGCCCATCTCGACGGTGATCATGGTCGGCGAGGTGACGGGCAGCTACGCCCTGCTGATGCCCTCCATGTGGGTCTGCGCGCTCGCCTTTTTGGTGAGCAAGCGCTGGAGCCTCTTCCCCAGCCAGGTGCCCTCCCGCCTCTGGTCGCCCGCGCACTTCGGCGAGTATGCCCACCAGCTCGTCGCCGGCCAGCGCGTCCGGGACGTGCTCGATCGCAGCCGGCGCTTCGTCCAGGTCGACGCGCAGACGAGCCTGGCCGAGGTGCTGCGCGCCACCGCCGCGACCCGGCAGCGGCTCTTCCCGGTGCTCGCCCCCGACGGGCGGCTGACGGGCGCCTTCGGGATGGACGACCTCTCGGGCGCGCTCCACGACCCGGACGTCGACCTCGCCAGCGTGCAGGCCGACGAGCTCGTCCACGGTGTCGCCAGCGTCGTCCGCCTCGCGGACCCGATCCTGCTCGCGCAGCGCCTGATGCGCAGCCGGCAGGTCGAAGAGCTGCTGGTGGTCGAGGACGACGATCCGCAGCGCGTCGCCGGCATCCTCACCGGCGCCGACATCCTGCTCGCCTACACCCGCGAAGCGGGCCGCCGCCACGCGCCCCCCCCGAGCAGCGCCGAGTCCCTGCCCCTCACGCTCTCCGGGGAGCTGAGCCAGAGCAGCGACCCGGCCTTCCCCACGACCGCGGACGATCCCTAGGGCCGACGCAGCAGAACGCTCTGCGCAACATGCTCCTAGCGGTGGATCTCCTCCTCTTCCATCCAGTCGAAGAAGCGCTCCTGCTCCCCGGGATCGACGATGGGCGCCTCGCCGGCGTCCCCCACCACGGCCCGCTCCTCGGCCCAGCGAAAGAGGTTGCGGATATCACGGCAGAAGTGGTCCTCCGCGCTGCAGAGCTCGGCGAAGGTCCCGCACCAGTCGATGTTCGTGTCGAAGCGCTCCAGGGTCGTCAGCACCGCGCGGCAGAACTGGTCGTCCGGGCCGCTGGCGGTGTCGAGCTGATCCAGCTCGTCCAGCAACCCGTCGGACTCCTCGTCCCGCTGCGGTCCGAGGAGCTGCTGCAGCTCCTGGACGAGGCCGACCCGGCTCTCGCTCCAGGTGAAGAAGCCGAGGCCCGCGGGCGCCGGGATGTACTCGAAGAAGCCGTAGCGGGTCGGGGTCCTCTTCTTCTGGCTGGTCACTGCTGCTCCTCGGCGAAGACCCGACGACGTCACCCGGACGCCGCGGGGCCTGGCCCCTGCGCGGCCCCCCTGGCTCACCGGGCATGATCGTCCGCCAGCCGGTCGCCGGTCAAGACGGCACCGGGCGGCACGCCGCGGGGGCCCCCCGTTCAGCCCCCTTGCTGCCCGCTCGCCAGTCGCGTACACTACTTTGGTTCCAGGACGGTCGGGGGAGCCGATGGAGAGCCCCAGACAGCGCCCTCCGGCGTACGCGGGAGGGGCCGCTGGTCAACGCGTCGAAGACACCAGGGGTGCGACCGCGGACCTCGTCCGGGCCCTGACCGACCAGCCGACCGGCTCCCCCCCTCGGCCCCGGACCAGGCGCCCCTCCGCCTCCACCTTGCGACCCACAGGAGCCCCCCCATGACCTCCTCGCCCGACCCGAAGCCGGAGCAGGTCACCTGGGCCCAGCTCCGGGCGCTGGCCGCTGCCTCCGTCGACAGCATCTTCATCAAGGACCGGCAGCGGCGCTATCTGTTCGTGAACGAGGCCATGTGCCGCCTGTTCCAGTGCGAAGCCCACACCCTGCTCGGACGCACGCCCGAGGAGGTCTTCGACCGCGAGTCGGCACGGACGGTGCGTGAGGTCGACGATCGCACCTTCGCCCGGGAGACCGTCCGGGAGACCCGCGAGCTGACCATCGAGGGCGAGCGCCACATCTTCGAGACGATCCAGCGCCCGCTCGAGGAGGCGTGCGGCGAGGTCGTCACCATCTGCGGCTTCGTCAGCGACGTGACGGCCCGGGTACGGACGACCGAGGCGCTGCGCCGCAGCGAGCAGGAGAACCGCGCCCTGCTGACCGCCTTGCCCGATCTGATGTTCCAGATCGGCCGCGACGGCACCTTCCTCGGCTGCCATGCGGCGGACCCACGCGCCCTGTTCGCGCCGCCCGAGCTGTTCCTCGGCCGCCAGGTCGCGGACATCCTGCCGCCCTTGTTGGCCGCGCCGACCCTGCAGGGGGTCAGGGCGGCCCTCGACACCGGCACGCTGCAGTCTTTCGAGTACAGCCTGCCCCTCGGCGGTGACCCACGCCGGTTCGAGGCCCGGATCGTCGCCTGCCGGAGTGACAGCGCGCTCTGCCTGGTGCGCGACATCACCGAGCAGCATCGGACCACGGAGACCCTCGCGGCCGAGAAAGAGCGCCTGGCGGTGACCCTGCGCAGCATCGGCGAAGGCGTCGTCACCACGGACACCGCGGGGGGCATCGTGCTGCTCAACCGCGTCGCCGAGGAGCTCACCGGCTGGACGCAGGCCGAGGCCACCGGCCGTCCCTTGCCGGAGGTCCTCCGGTTGCGCGACGAGGCCAGCGGTGCGCCCCTCCCCGAGCTGCTCGCCGAGGCCTTGGCCTCCCGACCGCTGGGCGGACCCGGGCCGCGCGCCTTGCTCGTGGCCCGTGACGGCCGCGAGCGGGTGGTCACCGGCAGCCGCGCGCCGATCCGCGATCACCGGAGCGAGGTCGTCGGCCACGTGCTCGTCTTCCGTGACGTCACCCGGCAGCTCCGCCTGGAGGACGAGGTCCGGCGGACCCAGAAGCTCGAGTCCCTCGGCCTGCTGGCC
The DNA here is from genome assembly GCA_034005005.1 of Myxococcota bacterium. Taxonomy (GTDB): domain Bacteria; phylum Myxococcota_A; class JAVEVO01; order JAVEVO01; family JAVEVO01; genus JAVEVO01. The sequence continues at coordinate 26,209 of JAVEVO010000064.1, read as the reverse complement.
GGAGGAATCGCCCATGATTTCAATAATTTGCTCACCGGGATCCTCGGGCACGTCTCCCTCGCCCGGCTGCGCGCCGAGCAAGGATCGCCGCAGGATGAGTGGCTCCTCGAGGCCGAGAAGGCCATCGCGCGCGCCCGTCACCTCACCCAGCAGCTCCTCACCTTCTCCAAGGGCGGCGCCCCGGTCCGCAAGACGGCGCGCATCGACGAGCTGATCCGCGACTCGGCCGCGTTCTCCCTGCGCGGCTCCAACGCGAGCTGCGAGTTCGCCATCGCCCCCGACCTCTGGGCGGTCGACATCGACGAGGGGCAGATGAGCCAGGTGCTCAGCAACCTGGTCGTCAACGCGGACCAGGCGATGCCCGAAGGCGGCACCGTGCGGGTGCGCGCCCGCAACCTGCCCCGGGACACCGCCCTGCCGGTGGACCTCCCCGGGCGGCGCTACGTCGAGATCACCATCAGCGACGAGGGGAAGGGCATCCCCGAGGAGCTCCTCCACCGCGTCTTCGACCCCTACTTCACCACCAAGCCTCAGGGCAGCGGCCTCGGCCTGACGACCAGCGAATCCATCGTCCGCAAGCACGACGGCCGGCTGACCGTGGATTCGCCTCCGGGCCAGGGCGCGACCTTCACCCTCTATCTGCCCGCGTCGCCCAGCGAGCCTCTGCCGGCCCCCCACGACGAGGCCGTCACCTCCGGCCGCGGCCGGATCCTGGTGATGGACGACGAGGCGCTCGTCCGCGACGTCTGCCGCCAGTTGCTCTGCCACCTCGGCTACGAGATCGCGACCGCGGTGGACGGCGAGGAGGCCCAGCGGCTCTTCCTCGCGGCCCAAGAGGCCGGCCAGCCCTTCGACGCGGTGATCCTCGACCTGACCGTGCCCGGCGGCCAGGGCGGCCGGGAGTGCGTGCAGCGGCTGCGGGCGCTCGAGCCCGACGTCCGGGCCATCGTGTCCAGCGGGTACTCCAACGATGCGATCCTCGCGGATCACCAGGCCCACGGCTTCGTCGGCGTGATCGTCAAGCCCTACGAGCTGCGGACCCTCGGCCGGGTCCTGCAGGAGGTGCTCGCCGAGCGCGCTCGCTGAGCCTGGCCGGGGCCAGCCTCCCGCAGCCCGGCCGCGACCCGAAAGATCCCGTCCGCTCTCCCCTTGAGCTTCGTCCACCTTCCCGCTATAGTAAGGACGTCGGCCGAGGAGCGCTGCAAGACGCCCCGCGTCCCAGGCTCGGTAGAGACCCAGATGGGTCCGACGAAGGTAACGGCGCTCGCCTGACCCCGGCCGTGCAGCAGCCACCTCTGAGCTCGCCACGGCCCCTGCATCAGGAGTGCGCCATGTCTACCAGTCCATCCCACGATTTCCACGTCGCCGATCTCACGCTGGCCGCCTGGGGCCGCCGCGAGATGGCCATCGCCGAGACCGAGATGCCCGGCCTGATGGCGATCCGGCAGGAGTACGCCGCGGCCCAGCCCCTGAAGGGCGCCCGGATCGCCGGCTCCCTGCACATGACCATCCAGACCGCGGTGCTCATCGAGACGCTGAAGGCCCTCGGCGCCGAGGTCCGCTGGGCCTCGTGCAACATCTTCAGCACCCAGGACCACGCGGCCGCGGCGGTCGCGGCCGGCGGCACCCCGGTCTTCGCCTACAAGGGCGAGTCCCTCGAGGAGTACTGGGGCTTCACCCACCGCATCTTCGACTTCCCCGAGGGCACCGCGAACATGATCCTCGACGACGGCGGCGACGCGACGCTGCTCGTCCACCTCGGCTGCAAGGCCGAGCAGGACCCGGGGATCCTCGAGAAGCCGACCTGCGAGGAGGAGCGCGCCCTGTTCGGGGCGATCCGGCAGCGGCTGAGCACCCAGCCGGGCTGGTACGCGCGGCAGGCCGCGGCGATCCGCGGGGTCACGGAGGAGACGACCACCGGCGTCCACCGGCTCTACCAGATGCACGAGCGGGGCGAGCTGCGGTTCCCGGCCATCAACGTCAACGACAGCGTCACCAAGTCGAAGTTCGACAACCTCTACGGCTGCCGGGAGTCCCTCGTGGACGGCATCAAGCGGGCCACCGACGTCATGATCGCGGGCAAGATCGCGATCGTCTGCGGCTACGGCGACGTGGGCAAGGGGAGCTGCCAGGCCCTGCGCGCCCTGTCGGCCCAGGTCTGGGTGACGGAGATCGACCCCATCTGCGCCTTGCAGGCCGCGATGGAAGGCTACCGGGTGGTGACCCTGGACGAGGCGGCCGACCAGGCCGACATCATCGTCACCGCCACCGGCAACTACCACGTCGTGACCCACGAGCACATGGCGCGGATGAAGGACCAGGCGATCCTCTGCAACATCGGCCACTTCGACAGCGAGATCGACGTCGCCTCCCTCGAGGGCTACCGCTGGGAGGAGATCAAGCCCCAGGTCGACCACGTGATCTTCCCGGACGGCAAGCGGCTGATCCTCCTGGCCAAGGGCCGGCTGGTCAACCTCGGCTGCGCCACGGGCCACCCGAGCTACGTCATGAGCTCCAGCTTCGCCAACCAGACCCTGGCGCAGATCGAGCTGTTCACCAAGCCGAGCCAGTACCCCATCGGGGTCTACACCCTCCCGAAGCACCTCGACGAGCACGTCGCCCGGCTCCAGCTCACCCGGCTGAACGTGGCGCTGACCCAGCTCACGGAGAAGCAGGCCGCGTACATCGGCGTGCCAGTCGAAGGTCCCTACAAGTCCGCGCACTACCGGTACTGAGATCCCGAACGCCCCGGCCCCGATCCTCGGGGCCGGGGCGAAAGTCCCAATCAGTCCTCGCCGATCCCGGGCAACCCGGTGGCCTGCCGCACGAAGTCGCGCGCCGCCCCGAAGTCGGGGCGGGTCTCCCGGGCATCGGTCCGCAGCACCGGCCAGCCGGGCGGCTCGGGCTGCGCGAGGACGGTCAGCAAGAGCTGCCAGAACCCGGGCCGGCCGAGCAGCCGCTCGCTGAGCCAGCGGGCGGCGCCGTGTCCGCCCGGGGTGCGGTCGAGGATCCAGATCCCGGCCCCGCCCGCGGCTCCCGGCTCGGCGCAGACCTCCAGGACCTCGTCGGGTAGGGTCGTCGCCACGCTCAGGGCCAGGCGGGTGGCCAGCTCCAGGGCGAGCAGGACGCTCTCGGCGACGGGCGGGGGGGCCGCAGCGGCGGGCGCGGCGGCGCCGGCGACGGGCGCGACCGCGGCGGTGAGCAGCACCCGCACCCCCTGCGTCGGGTAGCCATTGGCGATGGCGACTGCGAAGGAGCCCCGGGCGCCGGCACGCCAGTCCCGATCGAGGCTCTCCCAGCCGCGGATGGTCTCGACCACCTCGACCTCTTGCAGCTCCAGGCTCACCAGCGGCCCGCCGAGCCCGAAGCGCACGGCCGTCGGCTGGACGAGGAGGGAGCGGGGCCGCACCGCCAGCTCGGTGGTCCGCCGCACGCCCCCCGGCTCCCGCACCGGATCGGCCCGGTAGGAGCTGGGCGGACCCGCGGCCGCGGGGAGGGAGAGGACGCGGAGCTGCTCGTCCTGGCGCACGAAGGTGGTCCCGGGCACGCAGCGGGAGCGGGCCTCCGCCGGATCGAGCGCGGCCAGCAGCAGGGAGTCCGCCCCCCGCAAGAGCGGCAGGGTGGTGGCCGGGACCCAGCCGGGCGCCTGCCGCGGCGACGGCCGGGTGAGCAAGGTCAGCCAGCAGTGAGCCGGGTCGATCTCCTCCCGCCCGTCACGCCACACCAGCCGCGGCGCCCGCCGCTCCCCGAGGAGCCGGGGCCCCGCCGCGGACAGGAGGCGCAGCTCGGCCAGCTCCGCGGCCGGGAAGCTCTGGAGGAGCAGGTCCTCGTCCACCTCCCGGGCGAGGGCCGCGAGCAGCCCCTGGCGACGGACCCGACCCGTCTCGACGAGGGGGACCGCGGACCGCCACGGGATCGGCCCCTCCGCCTCCTCCCCGCAGGCCGAGAGGGGCAACGGCCGCCAGGTGAGGGGGCCGAGGGGGAGGCCGTCGGCCGGAAACAGCAGGACCAGGCCCCCCTCGGGGAGCGCGGCGGGCGGCCCCACGGGCCGGTGCCGGAGGAAGGCCCAGGGGAGGTCCGCGGCCCGGCCGACCACCAGGGTGACCTCGGGGCAGGGACCGGGGGGCGTGGCCGGAGCCGGCAGCGGGAGCAAGGGCCAGGGGCCGAAGCAGGGGGAGCCCGGTCCGGCGAGGTGCAGGTCGTCGTGGGCCGCACCGGACAGGCCGAGCTCGGCCACGAGCCGCAGGATCGCCCCCGGCGCGTCCCCGACGGGGGTGGCCGCGGGGGGGGTGACCAGAAAGGCGCTCGTGGCCGGGAGCGGCGCGCCCGCGGTGTCCCGCAGCTCGGTGGGCATCCCGAGCAAGGTCGAGGCCCAGCTCGCCTGGCCGCTGCCCACGGGCTGGGAAGCGGCGAGCAGCCGCCAGCCGGGGGCCGCGCCCGCCGGGGAGGTGGTCAGCAGCCGCAGCCGCGCCAGCCCCACCCGCAGGGTGCTCGCCGCCTCCGCATCGAGCCGCTGCAGGTCGTCCACCAGGACCGTGCCCAGGGAGTCGAAGAGCTCTCCGTCGCCACCCGCGGCGAGGAGCTCGTCCAGGAAGCTCGCCACGGGCAGCACGACGAGCTGCGGTGCGTGCCCGACGTCGCGCAGGCGGGCGAGCTCCGCAGGCTGGCACGCGACCTGGAACAGCGCGGGGACCTCGGCCTGGGCGAGCGCGGCCCGGACCCGGGCGGCGACCTGCTCGGCTTCGGTGCGATCCACGGTGACGAGCAACGAGCAGCCGAGCCCCCGCAGCACGCCGTCACAGGCGGTCAACAGCAGGGCCGTGGTCTTCCCCGCGCCCGCCGGCCCGCTCAGGAGCAGGGCCCGCTCTCCCGGCGGGCGCCGGATCGCCTCGCTCTGGAAGAGGTACGGACCGGCGCCCGGGATCAGGCCGGCGGCGACCTGGGCGAAAAGCCGCTCGGCGCCCAGCCAGGGGGCCGGATCGTGGCTCGCCACGGCGGCGGGGGTCGGAGTGCCGTCCAGAGGCCAGAGTTCGAAGCCCGCGGCCGTGAGCTTCGTGAGCAGCTCCGCCGGCCGGGGCCGGGGTGGCGCGGGCGCCGCCGCCACGAGGGGCGTCGGGGCGGCCGGCGCCGGAGCCGGGGGCTTGCCCCGGGAGACCAGGTTCACCAGCCCGCCGAGACCGAGCAGGCCGCCGACGACCAGCAACGAGGCGGGCGGCGTCGGAGCGCCGAGCAGCTTGCGCGCCAGCGCCAGACCGAGCAGCCCGCCGAGCAGCAGCAGCAGGGGGCGGCACCAGAGCGAAAAGGAGGGCTCCACCGCATGGGGGGTCCGGCGCCCGGACAGGGGCCACAACCAGCCCTCGGCCTGCTCCCGATCGGCCGCGTCGAGGTGGGGGCCACCCAGGACCAGCCACCAGCAGAGCAGCACGAGGAGCAGGTACAGGGGCACGAGCAGGCTCGCGTGGGCGAGGAGCGCGAGGCGCGGGTCCTGGGCCAGGGGGAGCAGGGCCGACAGCCCGAGCAGGCGCCCGAAGACGAGGTCCTCGAGGAGGCTGCCGGCCGGAGAGGCGAACCAGGCGGAGAGCAACCGGTCCACGCCCCAGACGATCGGGTAGGCTGCAGAAAAAACCAAGGAGATCAGCAAGTAAGCCGGTCCCGCGGCCTGCCGGGGCCGCGTGCGTACCAGCAGCCAGCTCAGCAGCAGGCTCCCGCCGACCAGCGAGGCCAGCGCGGCCAGAAAGCCGAGGCTGCGCGGGCCCGCGGTCGCAGCCCACTGCAGGGCCGTGAAGAACGCCTCGCGCAGACCGGCCATGATCAGCTCCCCTCCCCGGGAGGATCCGGGAGCGCCGGGGTGGGGGACGTCGCGGCACCGGTGGCGAGCAGGGCGGGACGCGGGGCCGCGCCCGGGGCGGCCGACTCCACGAGCCGGGCGAGCCAGGGGACCGCCGCGGGCGCGAGGCCGCAGAGGAGCTGCACCACGAGCAGCCGGTCGGGATCCCCCATCTCCCGGGTGTGCTGCAGCAGCTCCCGGATGCCCCGCTCCGGGGGCGCGGTCGGGCCCGGTCGGCCACGCCGGGAGGCGAGGGCCGCCGCGTCGGGGTACCGGTCGCGCAGCAGGTCGAGCAGGTCCGGGTGCCCCAGCAGGCAGGGGACCTCCCCGAGGCCGGCGCCGTGCCAGGCCGCGTCCTCGAGCTGCAAGGGGAGGGGGAGGCGGGTGCCCGCGGCCGGCCCCTCGGCGCTCTGGCGGAGCGCCGCGCAGCGCTGGAGCAGCCCGTGGACGGCCTCCCAGGCCGGGGGCCCCTGCTGCGGGTCCTGGAGCAGGGCCAGCAGGCTCCGGGGGAAGAGCTCGGGGCGGAGCCGCCGTCGCAAGGGTTCCAGATCGCCGAAGGGCAACTGCGTGCGCAGCAGACGATAGGGATCGAGGACCTGCTTGACCAGGGCGACCGGTGAGCTGCCGACGAGCTGCTGCTCGTTGCGCCGGGCGAGCACCAGGAGCTGCTCGGGAGCGGCCGGGAGCGGGACCGTGAGGGTGCTGGCCGGAGGCAGCAGCCGGGCCACGTCCTCGTGGGGCTGGCCGGGGTCGAGGACTCCCCGGCGCTCGAGCCCCTCCTCGAGGTCCCGCACCTGGACGGCGAGGGCCCGGCGAGCCTGGTCGAAGAGCTCCTCCTCGGCCGCGAGCTGCCGGTCGAGGCTGGCAAAGAAGCGCGCCCGCCACCAGGAGCCGGCCCGCGCGCACCGGTCGCCGAAGTAGCGCCGCAAAGAGCCCTGATCGCCGTCGATCAGCCGCTCCAGGGGTGCGAAGAGGCTGCCCCGGGCGTCACCCGGCCGGTCGCCCAGCGCCGCCCGGATCGGCCGCTGGCGCAGCCACGACAGGCCCAGCAGCCCGCCGCCGATCACCAGCACGGTCAGCAGCAGGGCGAGCCCGCCGAACCGCAGCCAGGCCTCGACGCCGGCCAGGGTCGTGCCCGCGGCGGCCGCCAGCAGATCGGCGGCCAGCCACCAGCAGAAGAAGCCCACCGCCGCGCCGAGCAAGGCCATGGGGCGGGGCTCCGGCTTCTGCAGCACCGCCGCGCGGAAGCGGAGGTAGGCGCTCGAGAACACGGCGGGGTCCGGTCCGGGATCGACGGGGCGGTTGGCCTGCTGACGGTGGTCCTCCCCCTGGGCCGCGAGCTGCCGGCGCGCGCCCGCGACGACGCGCAGCACGTCGAGGTGGTGCTGCTCCGGACGCGCCGCGAGCCAGCCGTCGACCTGGCGCTGGGCCCGTCCCCAGGCCCGCGCCGCCCGTCGCCCGCCCTCGCGGCTCGCGTCGGCGACGACCCCGGCGAGGGTCGCGCCGAGCGCGACCTGCTCGTTGTCACCGGGACGAAGGTCCCGCACGATGGCCTCGTGGAAATCCTCGCCGTAGCGCTGCAGCAGGCTCGTCGGCCCCTCGAGCAGCCCGGCCGGCGGCTGCCGGGGCGCGAGCTTGGCGCGCTGCCGCTCGAGGATCGGCTCGAGGAAACGGGCAAAGCCCGCCTCGCCCTCGCCGAGGGGGAGCGACTCCAGGGCCTCCCGCAGGTCGCGGGCATACTGCCCCTCCTCGCGCGCCTCCTCCTCGCTGCTGCTGCGACCCGACGCCGTGAAGGCGCGCAGGGCGACGAGCTGCGTCCGCTCGACGAGGTAGCGGCCGACCAGCCCGCCCGGGAACTCCGCGCTGCCCACCAGGAAGCTGCCGAAGGGCTCTCCCCCGCGCCCGCCCTGGTAGAGGCTGGTGACCTGCCGCCGCAGGCTGCTGTAGAGCATGAAGCGTAAAAAGGAGCGGACCATCCCCTCCCGCTCCGCCTGCTCCAGGCCGAAGCGGCCGGTGGTCGGCTCCAGGAGGTAGCACCCGGCGATGGGCAGCCGGCCGTCCCGCCGCGTCGCCTCCCGGGCCAGCACCTCCGCGACGACCGGCGACAGCTCCGCGAAGGGCGGAGCCTCCGGGCCGGCGGCCGGATCCGGGGTGAGCAGCAGGATCAAGGAGACGAAGACCCGCTGGCCCGCCTCCGCCGCGAGGGGCCGCCCACAGCCCCGGGCCGCCTCGTCGAGCAGGCCCAGCAACTGCCCCAGCGCGGCCGCACACGCCGCCCGGGAGACCTCGGGCGGGCCGAGCTGGAGCACGACGAACAGATCGAGCGGTGGCGTCCAGCCCGCCTGCTCCACCCCGATCGCGGCCTGCACCGAGAGGTCGAGCAGCCGCGGCAGCTCCGTCGCGAGCTGCGCGCGCAAGGTGGCGATCCCTGGCTCGTCGAGGGTCGGCTGCAGGAAGCGCGCGTAGCGGTGGACCTCCTCGCCGCGGGCGGCGCCCTCCTCCTCCACCGCGGCGAGGATGCGCTGCCCGACCTCGCCCAGACCGATGAGCAAGGTGGGCGAGACGACCCGTCCTGGTGGCTGGGCGCTCAGGCCTCCTCCCCGGGCAGCAGGTCACCGAGGGAGGCGACCAGGTCCGCGGGCGCGTGGGCCCGCAGGTAGCCCGCCAGGGCCTGGCGATGGGGGCCGGCGATCTCGGAGGCGGTCTTCTTGCCCGCGTCGAGCGCGGCCTGGCGATAGTAGCGGACGAACTCCTGCCAGGCCGTGGCCGGCTCGTCCGGGCCTTCCAGCAGCCGCCGCAGCTCCCGGCTGCGCTCCCGGAGCAGGGCCGCCTCGCCAGCGGCCAGCCCGCAGAAGGCCTCGAAGGCCTCCTTCGGGGTCTTGCCCAGCCGCCGGCTGACGGGCGGGTCGCTCAGCTCCAGGCTCCACTGCCGCTTCTTCCCGTCGTAGGTGACCGCCTCCGCGAGCCGGGCGAAGGCGAAGCAGACGTGCTCCTCCTCCCGGAGCCGGGCCTGCCCCTCCGCCTTGCGGGCCAGCGGATCGAGGCCCGGGAGGGTCTCCTCCCAGTTCTTGTCGATGTGCAGCGGGTACTTTCGCCTCATCGCAAAGCGCGACTGGATCCCCTGGTACGCGCCCTGCATCCGCGCGTTCACGGCGCGGATGCAGAACAGCGGCACCCCGAGCGCGGCGCGGTAGATCAGCACGACCTTGGCGTCGTCCCAGTTGCTGTTGACGATGCACGGGACCCGGGCGTCGTGGGTGTCGAGGAGGCCCGCCAGGCCACCGTCACCGCCGTAGACCGGGTGCAGGCAGGCCATGACGAAGGTATCATTGATGACCTGGTCGTCGCTGGCCGGGGGCGCGAGGTGGCAGAGCAGGCCGCTCTTGGCCACCGCGTGGCCGAGCTTGCCCAGCTTGTAGCGCCGGATGTCCTCGGGCTCGGGCTCGACCGTCGGCGTCTCCTGGGAGAGCACCCAGCGGGCCTCCAGGTCGAGGGCCTCGTCGAGGAGCAGCCCGAGCTTGCTCCGGCTCTTGCTCAGCTCGTCGGACCCGACGATCTTCGAGCTCAGCAGCTCCCGGCCGAGGGCCAGCAGCCGGTCCCGGATGAGCCCGATCCGCTGCTCGCCGCTCTCCCCCGCCCCGGTCTCCCCGGGCGTCGCGCCCAGGGCCGCGGTGAGCACCTCGACGATCCGCTCGGCCGGGAAGAAGGAGCGATCGGGCTGGAGGACCCGCTCGTAGTAGAGGTCCCAGAGCCGGACGCCGAGGGCCTCGTCCCGCAGCACCTCGAGGTCGAACGCGAAGAGGTTGGACTCCGAGTCCCGCAGGCTCAGCCCGCCCATCCGCAGGATGCTGCCGCAGAGTGTCGCCAGCTCCCGGCGGAGCCGGGCCGCGCGGGTCGCGAGCTGCCGGTGGGTCTCGAGCAAGGTCTCGGCCTGCCGCAGCAGCAGGGCGAGCAGCTCGGTCTCCAGCTTGTTGCGCAGCAAGCTGCTCCAGCCCTGGACGAGGTGCTTGGAGTACCACTCGCCGAAGGCGCGCTTGCTGTCGTTGAAGTCGCGGTTCTCGCGCTTGATCCGCTCCCAGATCGTCGAGTGGGCGGTGCGGACGAGCTGGTCGGTGTGCGCCTCGAGCTCCCGGCGTACGTAGTCCGAGTCGAAGTCCAGGCGCGCCTCCTCGGGCCGGGTCCGGTCGAGCTCCCGCACCCGCTCCCGCAGGTCCCGGACCAGCCCGATGAGGAAGAGGCGCTGGGCGAGGGGGTTGACCCCGTGCACCGTGAACAGCTCGCCGAAGAAGCGCCCCTCCTCGATCTCCTCGCGCAGCCGCTCGAGCTCACGGCCGGCGTTCTCCCGGGAGCGCTGGACTGCGAGGCGGGTGCGCTCCTTCTCGCGGTCGAGGTTGATGTCCCCCTCGACGATCATCCCGGCGTCGGGCACGACGACCTGGCCGGTCAGCCGGGCCACCCGGTCGGCGAGCAGGGTCGCGTGCTCCTTCGTCAGGGGCCGCTCCGTGACGCTGGAGAGCTGCGCCTTGATCGCCGTGAAGACGCGCCCCTTCTTCTTGGCCTCCGCTTCCTCCGCGGCCTTGCGATCGACGAAGCGCACGAAGGCCTCGTCCAGCCGGAGGTTGCGCTCCTGGGGCGTCAGCTCGTCGAGCTCGGCCGCCGGACCCGCGGTGGCCCCGGCGTCGCTGGCGAGCGCGAGGTACTCGTCGACGACCTGCAGGGTCCAGCGGTGGGCGCAGTACTCGAGGATGTCCCGGTCGGGCAGGATCAGCGCGTTGCAGCCGTACGTGCCGTAGTTGAGCACGTCGCCGCCGTCGGTCCCCGACTGGGCCCGCTTGATGCTGTTGTCCCAGCGGGAGTTGGTGTTGCCGAACACCGGCGAGAAGAAGTGCACGAAGGCCGAGTCGGCCACGGAGTCGACGAACTCGCCGAGGTCGCGGGTGGCGAGGCTCGCGGGCTCGTCGAGGAGGTAGACGAAGTTGAACGGCGCCCGGTGGACGTGCGTCTGGCCGCGATGATAGGCGCTGAAGTGGAACTGGGCCGCCTCGTCGAGGGAGTCCCCTTCGAGCCCGAGCTTCATCAGGTGCTCGAGCTCCTTGAGCGCGGCGTAGCCGTTGGCGTCGACGTCCTGCTGCTGCGCCAGGGGCACCTCGGAGAGGAAGGGCCCGGGCAGCAGCAGGTGCGCGTACACCTTGGGCGTGAAGCCGCGCTGCCGGATCAGCTCCTGCCAGAGGTAGGCCATGCTCAGGAAGCTGCCGCTCCCCGTGCCGCCGGCCACCGAGCCGAAGATGACGACCCGCATCTCGGCCGGGGTGGTCGCCCGGAAGGGGCTGTCGTGGTCGAGCGCCCGGCGGATCGCCGCCTCGCAGCAGCGGACGATCCCGCCCCGGTCCTGCTCGAGCTGGTACTGCAGGCAGAGCCGGGACTCGACGCGGATCTGGCCGGCGCCGGCCCCGACCTCGGAGCGGAAGCGGTACCAGTCGTGGACCCACTGCAGCATCCAGGGGTCGGCCGGGAGATAGGACTTGCCCCGCTTGCCGCCGACGTACCAGCGCTTGTCGAAGTCGCTGATCAGGATCCGGTGGGCCTCCGGGACGTACTGCAGCCCGCCGAGCGCGTTCTGGTCGGTGTCGAGGACGAAACCGTGGAACAGCCCGTCGTACTTGTGGAAATCCCAGCAGCGGGAGAGCTTCTGCAGGATCCGGTCGACCACCGCGCCGCCGGCGCCACCCAGCCCGACGAAGAAGGTCGGGAACAGGGAGCGACGGGTGGGCTGCTTGTACCGAAAGACGAACTCGGAGGCTTCACTCATCGCTCGGCTCCTCGCTGTGGGCTCAACCGATCTCGAAGTAGACGGTCGCCGTCTCGCCACGATGGCTGTAGGTGATCCGGTAGAACTCGGCCGCGCCCAGCGTCACCGGCCGCTGCTCGACGAGGTCGAAGACCGAGGGCGAGCTGGACAGGGCGCGGGCCACCTCGACCTGCGGCGGGGTGAACAGCAGCACCTGGCCGCCGGGCCCCGCCTCCAGGTACCAGCTCGGCGCGTAGGTCGGCGCGAAGGACGCGTCCGCCGGGTTCCAGTAGGCGCGGGCGTGCTGCACCCGGAAGGGGATCCAGAAGTGGGGATCGGTGCCCCGGAAGTGGTGGATGCGGATGGGCAGCGAGAGGGTGTCGGGACGGCTGCCGAGCGCGATCCGCCAGGTCTCGTCGAAGCGGTGGACCCGCTGGGAGGCGATCAGGGTCCGCAGCAGGTAGAGCAAGATCGCCAGGAGCACGAGGCCGACGATGGTCTCGACCCGGTGGGCGGCCCAGAAGCAGCCGAGGCGCGCGCCGAGGGGCGCCGCCGCCAGGGTCCCCGTGAGCGGCCCGCCGTCGAGGGGAGTGGCCGGCAAGCACGCGCCGCTCTCCGCCAGCAGGACCCAGCGCCCGGCGAAGGGGCCGGGCTCTCCGCCGCAGGGAGCGGGCGTGAGGGTCAGGTCCAGACGCAGGGGGTCGCCCGCCTGCAGCTCCACCACGTCCCCCGCCAGGGCGAGGGACGCGGGCAGGCCGCTCGCGGTGCGATCGAGCCGCAGCCGCAGCGGGAAGGGCAGCTCGCTGCCCGCCAGGCTGATCGACACCGGGTGGGCGATCCCCGGCGCGAGCTGCAGCGGTCCCGCGTCGAGGACCTGCACGCGCGGGTGGACGCGGACGACCTCGACCCGCAGGGACTCGCTGACCGCGACCGGCGCGTCGGGCACCACCCCCCGCACATCGAGCAGGAAGCGACCAGGATCCGGCAGTACGAAGGTACCCTGGTACGTTCGCGTCCCGGGATCGTACCGGAGCGCCCCCAGCGGCCGCCCCGCGGGCTGAGCCTCCTCCCGGGCCCAGAGCAGCACCTCGCCGCCGGCGAACAGGTCCCCGCCCGCGGTGGCGGCGCCGGCGAGCAGGGCCTCGACCTGCACGACGAAGGGCTGCCCGGCGTGCTGACACGGAGGCAGGGCCGGTCCCGCGAGCCGGAGCAGCGGGCTGGACTGGAAGCGGGCCGCGGCCACCAGGTTGAGGCTCTTGCCCCGCTGCAGGCGCACGCGCAGCTCGTGGACCCCCGGCGGCGTGGCGGGCAGCACGCGGCGGAACCCCGCGTCGCCCGCCCGCAGCTCCATCGGCACCTCGGGCCCCCACTCGCTGCTGCCAGGAGGCCGGTGGGCGAGCAGGGCGGTCACCTCGGCGAGGAAGGCCGGCGCCACGGGCTGCCCGTCCCCGGCCCGCAGGGTGGCCACGGCCTGCAGCCTCGCGGCCCCGGCGGGCTCGCCCGCGAAGCCCACCTGCAGCTCGGCTTGCAGGTCGTAGTCGAAGACGGCCCAGGCCGTGGGCGGGGCCGGGGCCTCCACGGTCAACCGCCAGGTGCCCGCGGGGTCGGGCTGGCGGAGCTTGAGGATGCTGTACCCTTCAAACTGGGCGCCGGCCCGCGGGAAGCGACCTTCCCAGAGCTCGGCGGCCTGAGCCGGTGGAGCCCCGCCGTCTGGCCGCTGCAGCCCGCCGAGGGCCACCCGGCCGCCCTCCACGGTGGCCAGCAGGGTCAGGGAGCGCAGGTAGGGGTCGACGGGCAGCGGCTGCTGCCCCAGGGCGAGCGCCACGGGCCGGGCCTCGGTGTTACGGAACAGCCCGGAGAGCGTGGCGAAGGCCCGGGGCAGATCCCGCGCCGAGGAGACGACGAGCAGGGAGCCGGGGGTCCCCGACGCCCGCATCATCTCCTGGAGCAGGGCGTCGCTCTCGGCCGTCCCGCTGCTGGCTGGCGTGGCCCGCAGGGCCAGGGAGAACAGGGGGATCCCCAGCTCGCCGCCCAGCCGCCCGGCGAGGTCGAGCAAGGGGCCGGCAGGGTCGTTGCACTCCCCGTCCGTGAACAGGACGACGTACCGCCCGCCCGGCGTCGGGGGACCTTGCTGGACCAGGGTGAGCGCTTGCTGCAGGGAGCGCAGGCACGGGGTCGAGCCGCCCTTGCGGCGCTGGACCCAGCCCTCCAGTTGCCGGGCCTGCCGCCCACCGGGTGCCAGCCCCGCCCGGAGGGCGGCGACGGGCTGCGGCGCCAGGGACTCGGGCGGCAGCCGCCCCATGGAGACGACGCCGAGCCGATCCGCGTCGTCGAGGAACGACGCCAGCACCGCCAGCCCGAAGGGCGCGAGCGCGCGGGGATCGCTCTGCGCCATGCTGCCGGAGTTGTCCAGCACGACGACGACGGTGATCGGCGGACGGTCGACGGGCGCGGCCACGGCGGCGAGGGGAGCCATCCCGAGGAGCAGCACGAGGAGTGTTCGACGGAACGAAAGAAGGCCCATGCCCGCTCCTGGAGGTCGGTGGCGGATCATCGACCGCCGGCCCCGGCAAGTCAACCCCGCGCACGGCCACGAAGGGCGAGCGACCGAGCAGGGAGGCGGCCCGGCGGGAACCTGCGCCTCCCTGCTCTCCGGGCCGGACTCCGGGGCCCCCGGCGTGGCCCGCGGCTACTTGGCGGCGGCCTTCTCCTTCTTCTTCTTCTTCTTCTCCTTGATCGAGAGCTTCGGCTGGTTGTCCTTGTTCTGCGGCTTCTCTTGACCCTTGGGCATGACGATACCGCCTTCGCGCTCGTCCGCGCGCTGAAGCCCGGGCAGGGGCAGCGAGCCGTGCCGCCGCCGCGGGCGGTGATGATCCTCACCCAGGATGGACCAGAGCGATCGGGAGAGCAAGAGCACAACGACGAGGGGGCGCACGGGAACCGTTGGCACTTCGGCCGGGCTGCGCTAGGTTGGAGCCTTCCCACGCGGGGGTGCAGCGATGAGACGATCCTGGTGCCTTCTGCCCTGGTTGCTCGTGGCCGGGCTGGCTGGCTGCTCGCCGGAGCCGGGCGCGGCGGCCGGCTGGTCCTCGGCGGCCCCCGAGGTGGTGGCCGCGGCCCTGGAGTCGCCCCGGCACGCACGCTTCCCGGACCAAGTCCTGCTCCCCTGGGGCGACGCGGCGGGGGAGGTCGGCCTCTGGCCGGGGGCGCCGGAGCGGCCGCCCGCGGGCCCGGACTGCCTGACGTGGGCCCACGACGGCGGCGTCTGGCTGAACGATCCCCACAACGGGCGGGTGGTCCACCTCGGCCCCGACGGCTCCTGGCAGGGCAGCCTGGCCACCCCCCCGGCGGTGGAGGGCTTGCTCGGCCTGCCGGACGGAGGGCTGCTCCTGCTGGGCCTCGCCAACCGGCGGCTCATCCGGCTGTCCGCCAAGGGGGAGGTCCTCGAGGAGCGTGGGCTGCACCCCGCGTTCCGCACGATCGCCGGGCTGGCCTGGGGTGCGGACGGGGAGCTGCGGCTGGTGACCGGCTACCAGGAGACCTACTCCCTGGGCCACCCCGGCAGCCCGCGGCGCTGGCCGGAGCTCTTGCGCACCCGGCAGGAGGGCGTCGCCGGCGTCTCGGGGGGGAGGCCGGTGCAGGTCGTGCTGACCGATTCGACCGGGACGCTCCTCTGGTACGAAAGAACCAGCACGCTCCCGGGCAAGCGCCCCGAGCCGACGGCGGTCCCGCTTGCGGGGACCGCGGGCGCCGCGTCCTTGCGGGTCCTCGATGCGGATCACGCCGGGCGGAGCCTGCTCCTCGAGGAGCGCCACGCCGGCGAGCAGGTGGCGCGCCGGCTGCGGGTCTTCGACGGGGAGGGCCGCGACGCGGGCAGCCTGGTGCTCCCGGAGGTCGGGCTGTACCTGCCCCGCACCGAGTTCGCCGCCGGGCCGGAGGGGGTGCTGCTGCAACTGCGGCCGCTCCCCGACGGGCTCGTGCTCGCCCGGTACACCTGGCCGGAGGTGCAGCCATGAAGACCCTGCCGGCCCTCCTCGTGCTCCCCGCGCTCCTCCTCGTCCCGCCGGCCGCGACCGGCCTCACCCGGGAGGAGGTCATGACCACGGCCCGCGGCTACGCCTACCACCCCTGGCGAGCCACCGCGGCCAACCTCGACGGCGGCTGCCCCGCAGGCTACACCTCCTACTACACGGTCGGGGACCACCTGGGCCTGCCCTACGACTGGGGTGGCTACCTGACCCTGCACCAGTTCGACGCGGCCAT
Source organism: Myxococcota bacterium (assembly GCA_034005005.1). Classification (GTDB taxonomy): domain Bacteria; phylum Myxococcota_A; class JAVEVO01; order JAVEVO01; family JAVEVO01; genus JAVEVO01. The sequence continues at coordinate 10,331 of JAVEVO010000064.1, read as the reverse complement.
CGCCGCGGGCAAGGCCGCGGGCTCCGCGCCCTACACCGACGTGCTGGCCTGCAACGTCGGCCTCGACTGCTCCGGCTTCGTGGCCCAGACCTGGCGGCAGCCGCAGATCGGCACCTACGGCATCCCCGACGTCTCGACGGAGGTGCGGCGGGAGGACGTCCAGGCCGGGGACGCGTTCAACCAGGTGGGCTACCACGTCATCCTCTATTCCCACCGGCAGGCGAACGGCCTGCCCTTCCTGTACGAGGCCATGGGCTACAGCGTCCACCCCACCTTCACCCAGGGCTGGGCCTACGTCTCGGGCTACAGCCCCCGCCGGCTCCACGGCATCGAGGGGAACGACCCCGCGGAGCCCACCGGCACCGCGGACCGCCCCCTCGAGGTGGACACCTTCCCGTTCGTGACCTCGGGCACCACCCGCGGCGCGCCCTCGGACCTCCTCGACTACTGCGGGGCGGCCCCGGCCACCCGCGAGCTCGGGCCGGAGGTCGTCTACCGCCTCGTCCTCCCCACTCCCGGCCGCCTGGTGGTGACCGTGCAGGACGACGCCGGCGTCGACATCGACGTCCACCTGTACTCGGCCTTCGCGGAGGGGAGCTGCCTGGCGCGGCACGACACCACCCTGGACCTGCAGGTGGGCTGTGGCACGTATCTGGTGGTCGCGGACACCTGGACCAGCGCAGACGGCACGGAGTTCGCGGGCCGGTACGATCTGACCATCGACTTCACGCCCGACCCCGACCAGCCTTGCGTGCCCGTGACGGAGTTCTCGTTCAGCGGGCGTCCGGGGGCCCCGTGCGCCTTTCCGGGAGACTACGACCTCCCCTTCTGCAACGAGAGCCTCGGCGCCACCACCTGCCTGTACACGGGCGGCGAGCCGGACGACGTCTCCTTCTGCTCGCTCACCTGCACCGCGGATCGGGACTGCCAGGCCGTCATCCCCGGCGGCTGCTGCGGCGACATCGGTGAGGAGGACGACTACTGCTTCACCCCCGAGTTCTGCGCGGGCGAAGGCGAGGGCGAGGGCGCCGAGGGAGAGGGCGAGGGCGCCGAGGGCGAGGGCGAGGGTGCGGAGGGCGAGGGCGAGGGCGCCGAGGGCGAGGGCGAGGGCGCCGAGGGCGAGGGCGAGGGCGCGGAGGGAGAGGGCGAGGGCGCGGAGGGCGAGGGCGAGGGCGCGGAGGGCGAGGGTGAGGGTGCCGAGGGCGAGGGCGAGGGTGCCGAGGGCGAAGGCGAGGGCGCCGAGGGCGAGGGCGAGGGTGCAGAGGGCGAGGGCGAGGGTGCAGAGGGCGAAGGTACCGAGGGCGAAGGCGAAGGTACCGAGGGCGAGGGCGAAGGCAACGCCGACTGGATCTGCGAACCGGGCAACTACACCTCCTGCTCCTGCCCCGGGGAGCAACGAGGACGACAGTTCTGCGCGGCCGATGGCCAGAGCTGGAAGGCCTGCCAGTGCGCCGCGGCCGAGGGGGAGGGAGAGGCGGCCGAGGGCGAGGGCGAGGGCGAGGACGACACCGACAGGGACCGCGACGGGGGCTGCACCCTGGCCGCGGCGGGTGCTCCCCCCGCGGGGCTGCTGCCGTGGGCGCTGGCCCTCCTGCTGCTGGGCCGACGCGCCCGCCGGCGCGTGGCGGAGCCCTATGCCTGAACCCCCGCGGTCGGGTCGCGCCCGGCGGCTGCTCGGCTGGACCCTCCCGCTGCTCGGCGTGGCCATCGCCTGGCGCAACCTGCCCGACCACGAGCTCGTCCGTGACGCCCGGCTGCTGATCGCGGAGAACTCCTTTCTCCGCCGCCTCGCGGACCTGCCCGGCAACCTGCTGCACGACTACTTCTGGTCCTCCGCGGGCAGCAGCATCCCCTACTGGCGCCCCTGGACCAAGGCCTCCTGGCTGCTGGAGTACCTGCTGTTCGCGGGCGAGCCCGGGGGGTTCCACCTGGTGCAGCTCGGCTGGCTGCTGCTGATCGTGATCGGGGTCCGGCGGCTGACGCGGCTCCTCGGCGGCGGCCCCGGGGAAGCTCTCGCGGCCGGGCTGCTCTGCGGCTTCCACCCCGCGACCCTGGAGCCCACCGGGCTCGTCATGGCCCGCTCCGATCTGGTGGCCGCGGCCGGCGCGGTCTTCACGCTCGGCTTCTGGCTGCAGTGGCGGCAGGACGGCGGCCGCCGCTGGCTGGGGCTGCACCTGGCCGCCTTGCTGCTGGCGCTGGGCAGCAAGGAGACCGCGGTGGTGCTGGCCCCGCTGCTCTGGCTGTGGAGCGGGCTGTTCTCACCCGCCGCCCCACCCCCGCCCCGCGCCGCGGCCGGCCGCGTCTGGCCGGCCCTGGTCACGGGTGCCCTCCCCGCCACGGTGCTCGTCGCGGGCTGGCTCGCGCTGCGCCGGATCGTCCTCGGTCCCCTGCCCGCCCTGGTGGCGCCCGGGGATGGCTGGCGCTGGCTCGTCGGCGGTGGCCGCTACCTGCTGGGGCTGGCGCCGGGCCGGCTCGAGACGGGGATCCGCAACCTCTCCCTGGCCGAGGCCCACGCGCCCGCCACCTGGATCCCGGCCCTCCTGGCTTGGCTCGTCGTGCTGCTGCTGATCGGCGGGGCCTGGTGGGTGCGCCGCGCCGCAGCGGGCCTCCCGCTCCCGGCCCGGCTGACGCCCGGCGCCCCGCCGCCGACGCGGGCCGCCCGCACGGCCACGGCGACCCTCGCCCTGCTCCTCTGGGGCCTGGCGTCCCTGCTGCCGGTGCTGCTGGTGCCCGAGCTGCACGTGCCCAACGTCGCGGGCAAGATCCCCCTCGCTGATCGCTGGGCCCTGCAGGCCGCGCTCGCGAGCGCGGCGCTGCTGCCCCTGCTCGCCCGCCACCTGGGGCCGCGGCCGCGCCGGCTGCTCGGCCTGGCGCTGGCCGGCTGGGTCGGGGCCAGCCTGCTGCTCGCCACCGAGCTGCGCGCCCCCTACGCCAGCGAGCTGGCCTTGCTGGAGCTGGAGGATCGACGCCTGGCCGAGACCCCCGCGCCCTACCGCACGGAGGCCGATCGCTGCCGTCTGGCGACCCGGAGCCTGGTCCGGGCCGGTCTGCAGGGCCAGGACGAGGAGCTGCTGCAACGGTTCGCCGCGCTGAGCCCGACCTGCCAGGCGCGGCCCGAGAACCGCTTCAACCAGCTCGCCGCGCTGGTCCGGCTGGGGCGCACCGCCGAGGCGGTGCCGCTCGTGCCGGGACTGCTGCACGCGATCCCGCCGGCCTCCCGCGACCGGGCCCCGCTGCTGCAGCTCGGTGGTCAGGCCTTGCTCGCGGAGGGCTCCCCGGCGGCGGCGGTCGAGCTGCTCGAGGAGGCCCGACGCCTGGGGCTGCCCGACTGCGGCCTCCGCCTGCACCTGGGGCGCGCCCTGGCGTTGACCGGCCAGCTCGACCAGGCGGCCGGGCGCTTCGAGGAGGGTGCCGACTGCCTGCAGGCCCGGGGCGAGCCCGTCCCCCCCCTGGTCCGACTGGCGGCCGCCCAGGCGTGGCTCGCCGCGGGCCAGCCCCGGCGGGCTCAGCCACACCTGGCGTGGGTGGAAGCGCAGCCGGACCTGGCCCCCGCCGAGCAGGAGCTGCTGCGGTCCTTACGGGCGCAGTGATCCCCGGGATCGGTCGCGCGGGCGCTCAGCCCGTCCGGCGCTGCCCGCCCCCGCCGCCGGAGGCGCGCCGGGGAGCGAAGGAGTGGGGTCGGGAGGTGCTGCTCGTGGAGGAGCCGCTAGTCCGCTGAGGACGCGCGGGCGGCTCGGCCTCCTGGTGGACCGTGGGCGGGCGCCGCACCGGCGAAGGCGAGCCCTCGCGCCGCGGTCCGCCCTGGCGCCCGGGACCTCGCCGGCCGAGCCCGCCCCGCAGGATCGGCTCGGGCGCGATGCGCGGATCGGGCTCGAAGCCGGGCAGGGTCTCCACCGGCAGCCGGTGGCCGATGACCCGCTCGATGTCGTGCAGCAGCTTCTCCTCGTCGATGCAGACGAGGGAGACCGCATCACCGCTCGCACCGGCGCGGGCCGTGCGGCCGATCCGGTGGACGTAGTCCTCGGGCACGAAGGGGAGCTCGAAGTTGACGACGTGGGGGAGGCCCTCGATATCCAGCCCGCGAGCCGCCAGCTCCGTGGCGACGAGGACCCGGAGCTGCCCGTCTTTGAAGGCCGACAGGGCCCGGGTGCGCGCCCCCTGGCTCTTGTTGCCGTGGATCGCCTCGGCCTCGACGCCCCCCCGGCTGAGCTTCTCCGCGAGCCGGTTGGCGCCGTGCTTGGTGCGGGTGAACACGAGCACCTGGGACCAGCGCCCCTTGGCGATCAGCTCGGCGAGCGCCTCGGCCTTCCGCTCCCGGTCGACCCGGACGATGGACTGCTGGATCCGGTCCGCGGTGCTGTTGCGCCGCGCGACCTCGACCAGCTCCGGCCGGTCGAGGAAGCGGTAGGCCAGCTCCTTGATCTCGTCGGTGTAGGTCGCGCAGAACAGCATGTTCTGGCGCTTGCCGGGCAGCAGGGCGAGGACCCGCTTGATGTCGTGGATGAAGCCCATGTCGAGCATCCGGTCGGCCTCGTCGAGCACGAGGATCTCGACCGCGGAGAGATCGATGGTGCCGCCGCCCGCGTGGTCCAGCAGGCGCCCCGGCGTGGCCACGACGATCTCGACACCGCGCCGCAAGGCGTCGACCTGCGGCTGCATGCCCACGCCGCCGAAGATCTCGACGCAGCGCAAGGGCAGGCGGGAGCCGTAGGCGCGGAAGCTCTCGGCCACCTGGGCCGCGAGCTCACGCGTCGGCTCCAGCACCAGGGCCCGCACGGAGCGCCGGCGCGCCGGCCGCCCCGCGAGCAACTGGAGGATCGGCAGGGCGAAGCCCGCGGTCTTGCCCGTGCCCGTCTGGGCCGTGGCCATCAGATCACGGCCGGCGAGGAGGATGGGAATGGCCCGCGCCTGGACCGGCGTGGGGAGGGTGTAGTCCTGCTCGGCCACCGCGGCGAGCAGTTCGGCCCGGAGGCCCAGATTCGCAAAAGACAGAGTCGTTCTCCAGAATGCTGCCGGCAGGGATCGCCTGCACCGGTAAGACAGCGAATTCGGTATGTTTTTTTGGAGAGCCGGCAGGAGGCTTCCCGTTGCCAGACGCCAACCGGTAGGAACGCGAGGCACTCTTCAAGATAGGGACGATCGTCGGGATGGCAAGGGGAAAGTCGCCACCCCGGCCGCGGCTACGCTCGGGCGTAGGCGGCGAGGGTCGCCTCCACCACCGCGTCCCAGCAGAAACGGCTCCGGGCGAGCTGGGCGGCCTGCGCACCGATGGCCTGCACCCGCGCCGGGTCCCGGAGCAGACCGACGAGGCTGCTCCCCAGCCCGGCGGGAGAGCGATCGCGCACGACGACGAAGTGCCGGCCGTCCTCGAGCACGCCGGGCCCGAAGGTGTCCACGTTGGCCGCGGCCAGGCAGCACTTGCCTGCGAGCATCGCCTCCATGGTCGCCAGGCCGAGGGAGGTGTGCTCCGGCTCGTCCTGGTTCAGCCAGTGGGCTTCCAGCTCGGCCAGGGCGAGGTAGGCCGGGATGCGCTCGTGGGGCTGGGCGCCCGTGAACCGCACCGCATCGCCGACCCCGAGCCGGGCCGCGAGCGCGGCCGGCGCCGGATCGTCGAGGCTCCCGACCACCAGCAGCAGGGCCTCGGGGATCGCCTGCCGCACGACGGGCATGGCCCGCACCAGGTCGAAGCGGTTGCGCAGGGAATGGACGTGACCGAGGGAGAGGATCACCCGCCGCCCCGCAAGCTGGTGCTCCCGGCGCAGGTCCGCCACCAGCTCCGGGTTGACCGTGGCGGGCAGGTCCACGCCGTAGGGCACGAGACTGCCGTCTTGACGCCCGAACCGTGCGCGCACGTAGCGGTCGACGTTGCGGGACAGAGGAGCCCCTGGGCCGCGTCGATCACGGTCCGCTTCAACAGCAGCCGGTCCGCGGTGCCCAGCAGCAGGTCGTACAGCGGCCGCCGGTGCTTGATGATCGTGTGGACGGTGACCACCAGCTTGCGCCCGGTGCGGCGGGCCAGCACCGCGCCGGCCAGGGCCAGGTCGAACATGTGGTTGTGGACGTGCACCACCTCGACGCGGTACCGGTCGAGCAGGGCGGCGATCTGCCGCAGATTGCCCGGGGACAAGGTGGCGTTGAGCCAGGGGAAGTTGAGGCTCAGGTCGGTGCGGGGCAGGTGCAGGCAGGGCAGCCGGTGGACCTGGACCCCGTGCCAGACCTCGTGCGCGGGGGCGCCGGGGTGGAGCCGGGCGGTGATCGCGACCACCTCGTGCCCCCGCTCGACGAGCGCCCGGGCCAGGCCCGAGCACTGGGTGGAGGACCCGGACGCCACGGGGGGGAAGAGATTGGAGAGCATGCCGACCGCGACCATCCTGACCTCCGGGCCTACTGTGGTGGATGAGGCCAGGCCGGTCAAGGCCGGCGGCTGACGCGGAGGCGGCAGCCGTGCTACAGTCGGCGGCGATGCACGCGCGCCTCCTCGACCGGCTCGCCCTCCTCGTCCCGCTGGCTGCCGGCGCCCTGGTCTACGCCAACGCCCTGGGCAACAGCTTCGTCCTCGACGACTACCACTTCATCCTCGAGAACCCGGTGGTGCGGGGCGAGGCGCCCCTGGGTTTCCTCGAGGTGACCACGACCCCGGGCGGCCACTTCTACCGCCCCCTGGGGCTGCTCAGCTATCGCCTGGACTACCTGCTCGCCGGCCCCTCCCCCCACTGGCTGCACCTGGCCTCGGTGCTCTACCACCTGCTGGCCGTGCTGCTGGTGGTGCTCCTCGGCCGCGCGCTGCTGGGCCGGGGGGCCGCCCTGGTCGCCGGGCTGCTCTTCGCGGTCCACCCGGTGCACGTCGAGGCGGTCACCGCACTGGCCAACCGGACCGAGGTGCTGGCGACCATCGGCTACCTCGGGGCGATCCTGGCCTGGCTGCGGTTGCCCCGGCGCGGGGCCGGCCCCGCGGTCTTGCTCTGCGGGCTGCTGGCCCTGCTCTGCAAGGAGAGCGCGCTCACCCTGCCCCTGGCCCTGCTGCTGGTGGACTGGCTGCGACCGGGCGGCCGGCTCCGACCGGCGAGCCTGCTCTGGACCCTCCCCGCGGTGGCCATCTACTACGGCCTGCGCACCCTGGCCTTCCAGGACGTCGGCTTCACGGCCTACCCCGACTGGTTCGCCGGTCGCCCCCTCGGCGAGCGCGTGTTCGGCATCCTCGACCTGCTCGGGCGCTACGCCCGGCTGCTGGTGGTGCCCACGGAGCTCTGCGCGGACTGGGCGCCCCCCCGGGTGCCGCCGGTGACGGAGCCCACCCTCGGCGTCGTGGTCGGCCTGCTCATCGGGATCGGCAGCGCGCTCGGCTTCGTCCAGCTCGCCCGCCGCCGGGCCCCGGCCGCGCTCGGGCTCGGCCTGGGGCTGACCGGCCTGGTCCTCTACCTGCACGTGATCCCTCTCGGGGTGCTGATGGCCGAGCGCTTCCTGTATCTGCCGAGCGCGGGCTTCGCCCTGCTGGCAGGGAGCGCGGCGGCGAGCCTCGCCCGGCGGGTCGCCCGGCCGTGGCTGGTCCCGGCCCTGGTGGGCGGGGTGGCCCTCGCGTTCGGCGCGCTCACCGTGGACCGCAACGTGGATTGGGAGAACCCGCTCATCCTCTGGAGCGTCACCGCCGCGCACCCGCAGGCGAGCGCGCTCTCCCACGGCAACCTCGGGCTGGCCTGGTTCTGGGCGGGGAAGCCCGACCTGGCCCGGGCCTCCCTGGAGCGGGCGGTGCAGCTCGAGCCCGGGCGCCAGAGCTTCCGGCACTCCCTGGCCCTGCTCTGCCGGGAGGCCGGGGCCAGCCCGGAGGAGGTGCGGGCAGTGGAGGAGGGTCGCGCCCGGACCTGCCTCACGCGCCCGCCCGGGCCGGGTCGCTAGGAGCGTGTTGCGGAAAAGTCCGTCGCGAGGCGGTCGAGGCGCGGCGCAGGGAAGGAAGCACCGAGCCGAGACGCCGCAGGCGTACTTGCGGTACGTCGAGGACGGATCGGCCGGTGCTGACGCACCATGCGCCGATGCATCGGCCGCCGCAGCAGAACGCTTTGCGCAACACGCTCCTAGCCGAGCCGGACCAGGGCCGGCGCGTAGTCGGCGGGGGGCTCGAAGCCGAGCAGCCGGCAGAGCGTCGCGGCCACGTTGGCGAGCCCCGGGCCCTCGACGTCGGTGAGCGCCCAGGGGTTGGCGCCCGAGTAGTCCTTGATCAAGAAGGGCACCGGGTTCTTGGTGTGCGCGACCATGGGCGTGCGCTGGCCCTTCTTCTCGGTGAACATCTGGTCCGCGTTGCCGTGGTCCGCGGTGACGACGAGCACGCCCTGCTGCCGCGCGATCCAGGGCAGCAGCCGGCCCAGGCAGAGGTCCACCGTCTCCACCGCGATGCGCACCGCAGCGACGACCCCGGTGTGCCCCACCATGTCGCCGTTGGCGTAGTTGACCCGGATGAACTTGTGCTGACCGCCCCGGATCGCCCCGATCACCGTGTCGGTGATCTCCGCGGCCTTCATCCAGGGCTTCAGGTCGAAGGTGATGCGGTCGGACGGGATCTCGACGTAGGTCTCCAGGGTCTCGTCGATGTACCCGGAGTTGTTCCCGTTCCAGAAGTAGGTGACGTGACCGTACTTCTGCGTCTCTGCGGTGGCAAGCGACGTGACCTTCGATGCACAGAGATACTGTCCTAGGGTACGTTCGATCGATGGCGGCTCCACCAGATAGTTCTTTGGAATGGCCGCATCGCCATCGTACTGCATCATCCCGGCGTAGAAGACCCGGGGCACGCGCTGGCGGTCGAACTCCTGGAAATCGGCCTCCTCGAAGGCCCGGGAGATCTCGATGGCCCGGTCCCCGCGGAAGTTGAAGAAGATCACCGCGTCGCCGTCCTCGATGGTCCCTACCGGCCGCCCCTGATCGACGACGACGAAGCTGCCCATGTACTGATCGGTGATCTGCGGGTCCTCGGCGTAGTAGGTCCGGATGGCCTCGCTCGCGGAGGCAAAGCCGCGACCGATCCCGAGCACGTGGGCCTGCCAGCCGCGCTCCACCACGGACCAGTCCGCGTTGTAGCGGTCCATGGTGGTCACCATGCGCCCGCCGCCCGACGCGATCCGGTAGTCCCGCTGGCTGCCGCACAAGCCCTGGAGTTTTTGCTCCAGCGGCTCGAACCAGCGCAGGGCGCTCTTCTCGTCCACGTCCCGGCCGTCGAGCAGGCCGTGGATCCGCAGTCGGCGCACCTCCTGCTGGTGACAGCGGTCGATGAGCGCGTCCAGGTGGTCGACGTGGGAGTGGACATTGCCATCGGAGATCATCCCGATGAGGTGGACGGTGCCGCCCTGGGCGGCCCGGGCCAGGACCTCCCGCCAGGCCTGGCCCTCCCAGACCTGGCCCGTGGCCAGCGCGTCGCCCACCAGCTTGGCCCCCTGGGCGAAGACCCGGCCGGCACCGAGCGCGTTGTGACCCACCTCGGAGTTGCCCATGTCGTCGTCCGACGGCAGCCCCACCGCCTGCCCGTGGGCCTTGAGCCGGGTGAACAGGGGCTCGGCCAGCAGCCGGTCGAGGGTCGGCGTGTAGGACACCGCGAGGCCGTCGGCCTCGTCGCCGGCCCCCAGCCCCATCCCGTCCAGGATCACCGTCACCAGGGGGCCCGGGAAGGGCCGGTACCCGGGAAGCGCTCGCAGGCTCAGCGTGCTCATCTCCACCTCGTCCGGGGCCGCCGGGCCCCTGTCACTGGCGGGGGACCATAGCACGGCCAGCACGGCGCGCAACTGCCGGCGGTCCCGGGGCGCGGACAGTCTCGCCTTTCCTCCCGCCGCGGTCTGCTGTACCAAGACCGCGACACGCGACGCGACCCGGTTCGCGAAGGAGGATCCCGTGAACGCACCCATTCGACTCCTGCTGCTGCTCTCGCTGGCGACCCTGCTCTCCCTGGGCGCCGTGGCCTGCGCCGGGACCTCGGAGGACGAGGACGCCGGCGAGGGTGAGGGCGAGGGCGAGGGCGAGGGCGAGGGTGAGGGCGAGGGCGAGGGCGAGGGTGAGGGCGAGGGCGAGGGCGCCGAGGGCGAGGGCGAGGGCGCCGAGGGTGAGGGCGAGGGCGCCGAGGGCGAGGGCGAGGGCGCCGAGGGCGAGGGCGAGGGTGAGGGTGAGGGCGAGGGCGAGGGTGAGGGCGAGGGCGAGGGCGAGGACGCCGAGGGCGAGGGCGAGGGCGCCGAGGGCGAGGGCGAGGGCGAGGGTGAAGGCGAGGGCGAGGGCGTGGGGGATGGCGTGGGCGTGGGCGTGGGCGGGGGCGTGGGGGGGGGGGTGGGGGGTGGCGCGGTGGGGGTGGGGGTGGG
>JAVEVO010000063.1:0-39194 GCA_034005005.1 Myxococcota bacterium | reverse complement strand
CCCCGCAGGCCGCGCAGGAGCGGTCCGCGGTACGCGTGCCGGAATCCGTATCGATAGTCCCAGGCGCGCAGGACGACCAGGGGGTGCAGGACTCCTGGTTCTCCGACGCCGTGAAGCTCCCGACCTCACAGGCCGAGCAAGCTCGGTCCGCGGTACTCGTGCCGGAATCTGAAACGAAAGTCCCAGGGACGCAGGTGGACCAGGGGGTGCAGGATTCCTGGTTCGCCGACGCCGTGAAAGACCCGGCCTCACAGGCCGCGCAGGCTCGGTCCGTGGTCGGACCTCCCGCGGCGGTGACGTGGGTCCCAGGCGCGCAGGACGACCAGGGGGTGCAAGACTCCTGGTTCTCCGACGCCGTGAAGCTCCCGACCGCGCAGGCTGAGCAGGAGCGGTCCGCGGTACTCGTTCCGGAATCTGAAACGAAAGTCCCGGGCATGCAGGACGACCAGGGGGTGCAAGACTCCTGGTTTTCCGACGCCGTGAAAGACCCGGCCTCACAGGCCGCGCAGGATCGGTCCGCGGTCGGGCTGCCCGCGGCGCCACGCGCGGTGCCGGCAGGGCAGCTCTGCCAGGGCAGACAGCGCGTCGCGGGGTCGCGGTCATGATCCCAGGTCTGCTCCCCACAAGGCTCCTCGAGCGCACGGCCACCCGCGCAGAAGGTCCCCACCGGACACGGCTCGCAGAAGGGCGCCGCGGTGCCCGGAGGACAGCCCTGGCTGCTGGACCCACCCTGGCAAGCCGGCCCGACCGCGGCGAGCAACACCAGGACCGTGGCCGACAGGAGCCCCCCGCCGCCCTCCCGGGTCGGGTTGCCGCGTGCGGCGCGGCCTCGGACAGCGGTTGCCGGGCTTCCGGACACGGACCATCTCATGAGCACCTCCTCAGCGTCGCGAACCAGCCGCCCCCGGCCCCCCGGGCCCCCCTCGACTCTACCGGGTCGCGGGGCCCGACGTCGAGCCTCGGTCCGGCACGGGACCACCAGGGTCAAAGAGAAGCATGCGCCCCGGTCCGCCGGGGACGGCGCGCGACCGAGGGGAGGCGGCGCCCTGCGGAGCTGGCGTGACGTTGGCCTCCGTGGATGGCAGTGGTATGGTCCCGGGCGGAGTCTCGCCTCTCGGCGAACCGTGACGAGGAGGTCAACCATGTCGATTCTGCGAAGAGGACTGCGTGGAGAGCCCGTGCGCCGGCTCCAGGCCAAGCTGGGCGTCGAGGCCGATGGGATCTTCGGCCCGGCCACGGAGAAGGCCCTCCGGGAGTACCAGGGCGCCCACGGGCTGGCCGTGGACGGCCTCGCGGGCCCGGAGACCTTCGCCCAGATGGGACTGCCCGAGCTGATCCTGCTGCAGGTGGGCAGCCGCGGCCCGCTGGTGAAGAGGCTCCAGAAGACCCTGGGCGTCGCGGACGATGGGATCTTCGGGCCCGGCACGAAGAAGGCACTCGAGAAGTTCCAGCAGGACCACGGGCTCACCGCGGACGGCCTGGCGGGGCCCTTGACCCTGGCCCAGATGACGCTCTTCGAGCAGGAGATCACGCCCGCGGTCGTGGCGCAGTCCGTCCTGCCCGAGGACTACGACCCCATCCCGCCGCTGCCCATGAGCGAGTACACCCCCGCGCTGGACTCGCCGCCGGAGGTCGCGCAGGCCGCTCCCGGCGCCACGCAGGAAGAGAAGCCGGGGAGCTCGGTGTGGAGCACGGTGAAGGGCTGGTTCAGTTGAGCCGGCCCGCCGGGCCGGCGTCTCAGAGCCGGCCCGCGAGCTCCGCTCCCTGACGGATGGCCCGCTCGGCATCGAGCTCGGCAGCCTGCCCGGCCCCACCGACGACATGGACCGCCAGCCCCCCGGGCCCGGTGCTGCCGGCGGGCGGCACCAGGTCCCGCACCGATTCTTGCCCGGCACAGACCACCACGCTGTCCACCGCGAGCACCTCGACCTGCCCCGCGCGCTGAATCCGCAGGCCCGTGTCGTCGATCCCGAGGTACTGCACCCCCGCGAGCATCTGCACCCCGCCTCGCCGCAGCGCGATCTGCTGCACCCAGCCCGTGGTCAAGCCCGGACCACGCCCCATCCGCCCCGGCTTGCGCTGCAGCAGCCAGATCTCCCGGTGCCGGGGGCCCGGGACCGACGGCACCAGGCCCCCGGGCGTCGCGGAGGTCGGGTCCACGCCCCATTCGGCACACCACTCGTCGAGCGTGGGCCTGGTCGAGCCGGCGAGCAAGAACTCGCAAACGTCGATCCCGATCCCGCCCGCGCCGATCACCGCGACCCGGGCCCCGGCGTGCCGCCGGCCCGCGAGCAGCTCGGGGTAGGGGATCACCTTGGGATGGTCGCTGCCGGGCAACTGGAGCCGCCGCGGCGTCACGCCCGTGGCCACGACCACCGCGTCCCAGCCCTGGCGGAGGTCCTCGGCCACCGCGCGCGTGTTCAGCCGGAGGGTGATGCCCAGCTCAGCGATCCTGGTGCGATAGTACCGGATGAGCTCGCCGTACTCCTCCTTGCCCGGCACCCGGGCCGCGAGCGCGAGCTGACCCCCGAGCTCGGCCGTGGCCTCGAAGAGGGTCACGTGATGACCACGCTCCGCGGCGACCAGGGCCGTGCTCAACCCGGCCGGTCCGGCCCCGACGACTGCGATCCGCCGGGGAGCCGATGCAGGCGACCAGCCCGGCGTCGCCTCCTGGCCGGCCCGCGGATTGACCAGGCAGCCCACGGGCTGGCCAGCGAAGGTGCGATCGAGGCACGCCTGGTTGCAGGCGATGCAGGGGATGATCCCCGTGGCCCGCCCCTGCGCGGCCTTGCGCGCCCAGTCGGGATCGGCCAGCAGCGGGCGGGCGAGCGCGACCAGGTCCGCGTCACCGGACGCGAGAACCTCTTCCGCGACCTCCGGGGTCGGGAGCCGGTTGGTGGCGATCACGGGGATGCGCACGGCGCGCTTGACCTGCGCGACCGCGGCGCGGAACGCGGCCCGGGGCACCGCGCCGACGATGGTGGGGATCCGGGCCTCGTGCCAGCCGATCCCGGTGTCGAGCACGTCGACGCCGGCCTGCTCCAGGGCCCGGGCCGCGGTCAGGATCGCCTCCCGGTCGTTGCCACCTTCCACCAGGTCCAGCACCGAGAGCCGGAACAGCAGCAAGAAATCCCGGCCGACGGCCTGCCGCACCGCCTCGACCGTCGCCAGGGGCAGCCGCAGCCGGCCCTGGAGATCACCGCCCCACGCGTCCTGCCGCTGGTTCACGCGGGCGCAGAGGAACTGGCTGAGCAGGTAGCCCTCGCTGCCCATGATCTCGACCCCGTCGTAGCCGGCGAGGCGGGCCAGCCGCGCGCAGCGGGCGTGGTCCCGGACGACCTGCGCGATCCGGCGGGCGCTCATCGCGCGGGGCGAAAAGCGGCTGATCGGGGCCTGCACCGCCGAGGCCGACTCGACGAAGGGGTGGTAGCCGTACCGACCGGCGTGGAGGATCTGCATGACGATCCGCCCCCCGGCCGCGTGCACCGCCCGGGTGACCAGGCGGTGAGGCAGGACCGCGAGCCGGGAGGCGAGCCGCCCGCCCAGCGGCTGGAGCTGCCCGCGGCGGTTGGGGGCGATGCCGCCGGTGATGATCAGCCCGACTCCCCCGCGGGCCCGGGCTTCGTAGAACGCCGCCAGCCGCGAGTAGTCCCAGAAGTGGTCCTCGAGCCCGGTGTGCATGGACCCCATCACCACCCGGTTGGGCAAGGTGAGCGGGCCGACGGTCAGGGGGGAGAAGAGGTGCGGGTACGCGTGCATCGTCGTCCTGGTCGCGGGGATGGACTCGGCCAGTGTAGCCGAAGCGGACGGATCCGGGCAGATCCGGGCGAGGGGGGTGAGGCGGGTCCCCTCCCGGCGAGCGCGTCCGGACCGCGCAGGCCGCGGGGTCGGGAGAGCCGGCTGCCATGACGAAGGTCATGGATCGTACCGTCAATCTAAGTCGAAAGGTCTTTCGGCTGGCACGGCCGGCACGCTCAGCCGCGCTCAGCCGCGAGCAGGTCCGGGCAGGCTCCCCGGCGGGGCGAACTCCGCGAGGAGCCGCAGGAGGTCCTCCCGACGGTTGAGCTCCGGCTCGTCCACGACCCGGGCCTCGAGCCGCCGCAGGAGATCGCCGACGTGCCGCCCGGGCGGGCAGCCGAGCGCCTTCATGACGTCCTGGCCGTCGATGGCCAGATCCGCCAGCTTCGTCACCACCGGGCCGGCCAGCAGGGCCGCGACCCGCGCCCGGAAGGCCGCGAGGAGCCCGTCCACCGCCGCGGCCGCGCGCCCGGTGCCGACCAGGTCGGCGCGCCCCAGCTCCAGCAGGTCCGGCAGGGTCTCGGGGCCCACCCGATGCAGGAACCGGCGGATCGCCGCGTCCGTGACCGGCTGGCCATCGAGCAGGGCGATGAACATGTGGTGCCGGATCAGGTGCACGATCCGCTCCCGCTGCCTGGTGGAGAGCTTGAGCCGCTGCAGCACCCCGTCGGCGATCCCGGCGCTGGCCTCCTCATGGCCGTGAAAGCGGCAGCCCCCGGCGGGATGAGGCTGCGCGGTGGTGGGCTTGCCGACGTCGTGGAGCAGCGCGGCCAGGCGCAGCTCGAGCGTCGACGAGACCGTGTCGACCGCCACCAGGGTGTGTCCCCAGACGTCGTGGACGTGGTGGTGGTTCTGCTCCTGGCCCACCAGGGGGAGGAGCTCGGGCAGGATCACGGCCAGCATCCCCGACTCGAGCAGCAGGCGCAGCCCGCGAGACGGACGCGCGGTGAGGAGCAGCTTGAGCAGCTCGTCGCGCACCCGCTCGGCCGACACGGTGGCCAGGCAGCCTGCGGCCTGGCAGGCCGCGTCCCAGGTCGCCGGATCGAGCTGGAAGTCGAGCACGGTAGCGAAGCGCACGGCGCGCAGCACCCGCAGGTGATCCTCGGCGAAGCGCCGGCACGGCTCACCGACGGCCCGGACCAGCCGCGCCGCCAGGTCCGTCCGGCCGCCGAAGGGGTCGCGGAGCGCGCCCGTGACCGGGTCGAGGGCCAGGGCGTTGATCGTGAAGTCCCGCCGGGCCAGATCCTCTTCCAGGCTGCGGACGAAGGTCACTCGATCGGGGTGACGCCCGTCGGAGCAAGGACCATCGACGCGGTAGGTGGTCACCTCCACCGGCTCGCCGTGGACCAGGATCGTCACGGTCCCGTGCTTCAACCCGGTGGGGATGGCCCGGGGAAAGAGCTGCAGCATCTGCTCGGGGAGCGCGCTCGTGGCGATGTCGTAGTCGTGGACCGGCCGGCCGAGCAGCAGGTCCCGGACCGCCCCGCCGACCACGAACGCCTCGTGGCCAGCCCGGGAGAGCTGCCGACAGAGCCCGATCACCTCGGGGGGAACGGCTTCGAGCACGCGAGGACCTCCTGACCGCGGCGGCGGAACCGTGCGGCCACCCTGGGCCGATGGTCCTCTTGGTAGGCGCACCGAGCCGGATCCGCAAGAGGGAGACGTGCCGGCCGCGCCCGGGGCGCTCGCCACGGCCAGGTTCCACGGCGCGGGGTGGACGCTCCCCGCGGCCGGCGCGAGGATCGCCGTCGCTCCGGGAGCCGTGTCCCCGGGCCCGATCACCGTAGGAGAGCCGATGCCCCGCCCCTCGTCGCGCCTGCCGTTGCTCTTCTTGCTGCTGGCTCCCGGAGCGGTCGCGGCCCAGCCCGCGACCGGCGCGTCGGCCCCCGTGCCCGTGCTCTTCGCCCCCCTGACGGTCGATCGGCCCTTCGTGGAGGAGGAGCGGCTGCTGCGCGAGCTGCTCTCCGCCAGGATGATCGCCGGGGGCCGCTACGTCGAGTCGGCCTCGGCCGACACCGAGGCGCGGGTGCAAGAGTGCGTGCGGACCGTGAACCGGGATACCAACGCGGAGAGCTGCTGGATCCGCCTCGGCCAGGGCCAGGGGGCCGCGGCCCTGGTCTCCGGTGAGCTGCGGGGGGGGCCCCAGCGGTGCGCGCTGACCTTGCGCCTGACCATGCTGGAGACCCGGATCACCACCCGCAAGCACGTCGAGGAGCTGGAGCCTTGCAGCCGGGAGGCCCTCCGGGCCGAGATCGGCCGGGCCGCACGCGGCCTCGCCGGCCTCGACGTCCTCTCCCCTCCCCCACCGAGCCCGGCGCCGAGCTCCCCACCGGCCCCGGCACCGAGCCCCCCGCCGGCCCCGTCACCGAGCCCCACGCCGAGCCCGGCGCCGGTCGTCCTGTTCGGCGGCGCCGCGACGCGCCCGGCCCCGGCACCGACCCCGCTGTCCGTGGGCAAGCTCGACCTGCGCGGGACCCCGGCCGGCGCGGAGGTCGTGCTCACCGGTCCCGACGACCGGACGGTACGGGGCACCCTCCCGCTGCAAGCCACCCTGGAGCAGCCCGGCAGCTACCGCCTCGCCGTCCGCCAGACGGGCTACCTCCCGGTCGAGCACCGCGTCGAGATCGAGCCGGGGCGGACCGTGACCTTCCAGGTCGAGCTGAAGCCGGCGCCCAGCGGCTTCGCCCTGCTCGAAGGCTGGTGGGCCCTGGAGCAGGATCGGGAGGTCTTCCAGCGCCTCTGCCCGCACGGCAGCGACAACGCCGATGCCCTCCGGGATCTGGGCCAGGCGCCCCCGGAGGCGCGGGCCCAGATGGCGGCCTTCCGCATGGTCTTCTTGCGGGACGAGGTCTGCCTGGGCACCGGCAACCAGCTCCGCAAGTGCAAGCCCGCCAACCTGGAGGCCATCGGGCCCGCGCTGTTCCGCTCCAAGGACTCGGCCGAGGGGAACGCCACCACGGAGCGGGTCGGGGACCACCTCGTCATGCGCTCCACCAGCGCCGGCAAAGAGCACTGCGCGGTCTTCTCCCTCGCGCCGCGTTGAGGTCCGCCCGCCGGCGCGGTCCGCCGCGGCGGGGCGCTCCGGCCGCCGCCCGCGGCGACAGGGGGGCCGCCGCCCGGTCGATCGGCTCGATCTTCTTCACGTTTTTAGCTTGCCCGGACGCCGGCCGGGCTGTCGGGTCAGGGGCGCCCGGACCTCAGCGGCTGGCCGTGATGGTCAACGAGAAGCCGACCAGCAGGCCCACCAGCAGGCCCACCAGCAGGCCCACCAGCAGCGGCCCGACCCGGGACGACCAGCCCGGGGCCGGACCGGCCGCGGCCTCCGGGGGGGCGGGGAAGCGCACCTCCTGGAGCCGCCCGGCCTCCATGTCGAGCAGCAGCACACCGTCCACCGCCAGGGCCGCCCGGTAGGCCAGCAACTGGCGCAGGGTCGCACGGGACAGCGCGTTGGGGGCCTGCAGCCCGCTCTTGACCTCGACGACGTAGCGGCCGCTCCGCCCCGCGACCAGGAGGTCGGGGCGCAGCGTCACCGCCCGGGGCTGGCCGTCGAGCAACACGGTCCAGCGCACCACGGGCTGCCGTTCGAGGATCCGGTACCCTGCGCGGTGCAGCAGCCCCTCGGCCGCGACCTCGGCCTGCCGGGCACCCTGCCAGCGCCGCAGCAGGCGGCCGCGCCGCAGCCAGCGGGTGATCCCCCGCTGGAGCACGGCCCCCAGCCCGACCAGCCCCAGGGCGAGCGACCCGGCGAGCAGCGCCAGCAGCAGCCGGTCGTCCATCTCCATCCTTCCCTTCCGGCTCCGGATCGCACCCCTGGCCCGTCTCCGGCAGGCTCAGCATAGCCCGCCAGGCCTCGCGGAGCGAGCGGGGGCGCGGGCGCACCGGTCCATGGTCGTCGCGGGGTCGCTCGACAGACCGCGGCTCGCTGGCTACCCTGACCCACGGCCGGCGGGGGCGGTCCCGGGGAACGAGCCCGGGAGCGAGCCCGGGAGCGAGCCCGGGAGCGGCCGGAGGCGACGCGCCGGCACGACGGCGACACCCGAGCCGGGGAGATCCCCGGTGCAGGCCCCCGAGCAGGGGTGGAGGACCGATGCGAGGTGGCACGATGGCCGGCAGCTCACTGCGTCCGCACGCCGGCCTGCGGAGCGTCATCGACTCGCCCGACGAGAAGCCCCGCCTGACCTGGAGTCTGCTGCAGCGCGTCCTGCGCCATGCCTACCCCTACCGCCTCCTCATCGGCGGCATCCTGCTGCTCATCCTGAGCCACACCGGGTTGCTGCTGCTCACCCCCCTGGTGCTGCGCGACCTGCTCGACCGGGCCATCCCCGACCGCGACCTCGACCGGCTCGTCTTGCTGGCGGTCGCCTTGTTGGCCATCCCGGTCGTCAACGGGGTCATCCACGTGGCCCAGCGCCGGCTGAACTCCCGGGTCGGCGAGGGCGTGGTCTGTGACCTGCGGCAGGCGCTGTACGGCCGGCTGCAGCGGATGTCCCTGCGGTTCTTCACCACCGCGAAGGTCGGGGAGCTCATGAGCCGCCTGAACAACGACGTCGTGGGAGCCCAGACGGCCATCAGCAGCACCCTCGTCAACATCGTGACCCAGCTCGTCCAGGCCGTGGCCGTGTTGACGGTGATGCTGACGCTGGAGTGGCGCCTGACCGTGATCAGCGTGGCCATCCTGCCCCTGTTCATCGTGGCCGTCCGCCTGCTGGGGACGCGCCTGCGCGACATGGCCCGGAGCCAGATGGACGCCAGCGCGCAGCTCAACGCCATGCTGAGCGAGACCCTGAGCATCGGCGGCGTCTTGCTCGTCAAGCTGTTCGGGCGGCGTCAGCTCGAGGTGGAGCGCTTCGCCCGGCGGGCCGAGCGGGTCCGGGACCTGGGGGTGCAGCGGACCTTCATCGGGTCGTTCTTCATCACCCTCATCGTCCTGCTGAGCGCGGTCGGGACGGCCCTGGTGTATGGCCTCGGTGGTTACTTCGTCATCCAGGGAGCGTTCACCATCGGGACCATCGTCGCGTTCGGGGCCTACCTCGGCAACCTGTACGGGGCGCTCCAGGGGCTCGCCAACGCGCCGGTGGAGTTCGCCACCTCGCTGGTCAGCTTCGAGCGCGTCTTCGAGATCGTCGACCTGCCGGTGGACATCGCGGAGAAGCCGGAGGCCGTCGTACTCTGGGACGTCCGGGGCGAGATCGTCTTCGATGGGGTGTCCTTCCGCTACCCCACGGGCGACCGGTCGCCCCTGCGCGAGGTGCACCGGTACGGCAGCATCGACGCCGTGACCGCCACCCTGTCGGAGGCCCCCGGGGCGGCCACCGACACCCTCGGCCCGGCACACGCCCCGGCGGAGCAGCCCGGGACGGACGGCGAGCCTTCCAGCCAGGCGCGCGCCAGCGCGCTCGAGGGGATCAGCTTCCAGGCCTCCCCCGGCCAGCTCGTGGCCCTGGTCGGCCCCAGCGGCGCGGGCAAGACGACCCTCACCTACCTCATCCCCCGCCTGTACGATCCGACCGCCGGCGCCATCCGCATCGATGGGCACGATCTCCGGGACGTGACGCTCGACTCCCTGGCGACCCAGATCGGCATGGTGACCCAGGAGAGCTACCTGTTCCACGACACCATCCGGACCAACCTCCAGTACGGCAAGATCGACGCGACGGACGAGGAGCTCGAGGCCGCCTGCCGTGTCGCCAATATCCATGAATTCATTCGAGATTTGCCGGACGGCTACGACACCGTCGTCGGCCAGCGCGGGTACCGGCTCAGCGGGGGCGAGAAGCAGCGCCTCGCCCTGGCGCGGGTGATCCTGAAGAACCCCCGGATCCTGGTGCTCGACGAGGCCACCAGCAGCCTGGACAGCGAGTCCGAGGCCCTGATCCAGGACGCCCTCGCCAAGGTGATGGTCCAGCGCACCAGCATCGTGATCGCCCACCGGCTGAGCACGATCCTCGCGGCCGACCTGATCCTGGTGGTCGACCGCGGCCGGATCGTGGAGTCCGGGACCCATGCGTCCCTGCTATCGAGCGGGGGCCTCTACGCCAGCCTGTACCAGACGCAGTTCGGCGGGGCGCCACCAGGTGCCGCGCCGGCCGGCGGCCCGCGGTGACGGCGGCCGAGGTGCAGCAGGGCCACCCGGAAAAAGCATAAACAAACTATTGACAAAGACTAGACGACATTCTACAACAGGAGGGCCGACGAGACAGGCGTGCACGGCAGGACCGCTGCCGGGAGGGATTCTCGATGAAGCACTTCAAGATCTACGCGTTCGGGCTCGCGCTCCTCTCCTCCCTGACCCTACCCGGATGCCGGCCCCCGGACCCGGTGGACTACGTGGACCTCGATCGCTACCTGGGCACCTGGTACGAGATCGCCAGCTTCCCGCAGAGCTTCCAGCGGGACTGCGTCGGCACCACCGCCACGTACGAGCCCCACCCGAACCGGGAGGGCGAGATCCTGGTGACCAACGCCTGCTACAAGGGCAGCTTCGACGGTGAGCTGGACGTGCAGCAGGCGCGGGCGGTGGTGGTCGATCCCGAGAAGAACTCGGTGTTCAAGGTGTACTTCAGCTTCTTCCCCGGGCAGTACCGGATCATCGACCTCGACACCCCGCCGGAGGGGGAGCCTTACCGCTGGGCCGTGGTGGGCAGCTCGACCATGGGCTTCCTCTGGATCCTCAGCCGACAGCCGACCCTGGACGACGCGGTCCTCGACGGCATCCTCGAGCGGCTCGAGGGTTGGGGCTACGACCTGGACAACCTGAACTTCACCGAGCAGCCTCTCGACGCCTGAGCCGGAGCCGACCGGGCGCCCCGCCCGGAGCCGGTCCACCATGCGCTGAACCGCCGCAGCACCGCCGACCGACGCAGCCCCTCCGACCGCCGCAGACCCTCCACCCCCCGCAGACCCCCGCCCCCCACAGCGGCTCCGGCGAGGACTCGCGGACGGTCAGCGGCCGCATTCCCCGGCTCCCGATCTCTCCCCGGCGGGACGTGCGGTCGCGACGCGGCGGGCTCAGCCCTGGGGGTGGCGTTGCCGGGCCGCCCGGGCGAGGAAGCGGGCGAGCTCCCCGGCGTCGCGGCCGGCCAGCTCCCCGCCGAGCGAGGCGTACAGCGGCTGGTAGAGGGCGGCCGCGTCGCCGCCGAGGATCCAGGGCCGACCGCCGACCGCCTGGCCATAGGCGGTGAAGAGCACGCGCGGGTCCGCATCGAGCACCGGCACGATGACCGACAGCCCCACCGCGTCGGGATCCAGCCGTCGCACCGCCTCGGCCAGGGCCTCGGGGGGGACGCGGCTGCCGAGCAGGAGCGCGCGCCAACCGCTGGCCGCGGCCTCGAGCGCGACGCCGAGCAGCGGCAGCGCGTGCAGCTCGCCCGCGACGCTCGCCAGCAGCAGGCGCGGCGCGTCCGGGGCCAGGGTCAGCTCCCGTAGCTGCTCGTCGAGGGCCCGCTCGATCACCCGGGAGGCGAGGTGCTCGCCGGCCACTCCGAGCCATCCGCTGGCCCAGGCTTCACCGAGCCCGCGCAACGCCGGTGCCAGCAGGTCGCGGTAGGCCTCCCAGGGCCGGTCGCCGGCCAGCGCGTCCCGGACCGCCTGCTCGATCCCCGCGGGATCCAGCCGCGCGGCGGCCTCGACGATGGCCCGGGCGGCCGGGGGCAGCGGTGTCCAGCCCTCCCCCGCCGGGGTCGGCGGGCCCGGGGCCAGGGGCAGCCGCTCCTCGGCCAGGGCCTGCCGCGCGGCCTCGGCCGGGCCGAGCCCGAGGCGGGTGAGCTGGACCATCCGCAGGACGAGCTGCAGGTCGGCCTCGTCGTACAGCCGGTAGCGGTTCTCGCCCCGGCCCGGGCGGGGCACGCCGTAACGTCGCTCCCAGGCGCGCAAGGTCGCGGCCGGCACGCCGGTGGCGCGCGCCATCGCCTGGATCCGGAGGTAGCCTGCCTCGCGTGGCTCCTCCGGCCGCGCTCCGACCATCGTCCCCTCCTGCGGCTCCTGCTGGCCGAGCCCTGCCGGCAGGATGCTGTCCAATCCTTGTACCATGTCTGCCCGCTGGGCGCCGCCGGCAAGTTGCTCCCCGGGCGCGGGGCCGCGCGGTGCTCCCCCGGAGGCGGGGCTCACCACACCTGGGCCAGGCAGTGCAACCCGGCGTAGTTGCTACCGAAGGTGGCTGCCCGCGCGGACGGCCGGTGGTCCAGGCCCAGCCCGGCCAGGGCGTCGCGCACGTGCCTGTCGAAGGGCAGCAATCCGGCGCCGGCGCGGTACTGTCGTACCCCTGGACCGTGCACCGCCAGGCCGTTGGCCGGGCAGTACAGGGGGGCCCGGCCCTCGCCAGAGCCGGCCGGAGTCTCCCGCGGCAGCCTGGACCGAGCGGCCGGCGGGCCGAGGTCGGTGCGCGCGAGCAAGGCGGGCAGCTCGATCACCCGGTAGCCGCGGGCCGCGAGCCCCTCGCCGATCCCGTCGAGGTAGCGCTGCAGCACGGAGAGGCTCTCGGGACGAAAGTACTCTCGCCGCCGCCGGAGCTGCTCCTCCAGGGCCGCGGTCGGCCCCAGCAGGGTGTTGAGCTTGCGCCCGAGCTTCTCCCGCGCGGCCGCCGCGCCGACGACCCGGGCCAGCTCGGAGAGCAGCCCGAGGCGGTCGGTGAGCGCGTCCGCGTGCCGGCGGGCGATCTCCTGCTCCACCGGGATCCGCCGCAGCTCCGGGGGGGTGAGCTCCTCCAGGGCCGCTGGATCCAGTTCCCGGTCGAGGTCCCGCCCCAGGGGCCCGAGCAGCTCCCGGGCCAGGCGGGGGCTGGACAGCAGGGCGACGGTCCGGCCCTGCCCGTCCTGGACGAAGCCCAGGGCCAGGTCGAGGTGGAAGAGGGGCTGGCGGTCGCCGGCCCAGCCATCATCGAGGACGATCAGCTCGCCCCCGCACCGGGCGACCTCCTGCTCCAGGAGGGCCATCCCGGTCCCCGGCCGCCAGCGCGCGTTGCCGCGCCGGGTGTCGGCGAGGGTGAAGAGGCGGCCCCCGTCTGCGAGGAAGTTGCCGCCCTCGAAGAAGACGTCCCGTGCGCGCCAGCCCACGCCCAGGTGGCCGGCCAGGGCGCGTGCGCCGGCCGCGTGCGCGAGGGGGCCGCAGGTGCAGCTCCACACGCCCAGACGCCCCGCCCCGTCCTGCTCCAGGGCCAGGGCGTCCCGCACGTAGCCCCGGGGCTGCGCGTCGCCGGAGGTCACCGGGTAGGGCACGGTCGTGCAGGCCAGGGGCCCCTCGCCGAAGTGCAGCCGCTGGTGGAAGTCCAGCACCCGGGCGGCCTTGGCCAGGAGCGCGGCCGGCACCGCCCCCGGTCCCGCGGCGCCGGTCCCCGCGGCCAGGGTCCGGCCCAGGTCCGGCTCCAGCAGCAGGACCTCCACGCCCGGGGACAGGTCGGCCGCGAGTTCGGCCACCAGCAACCGCGCGGCGAGGATGCGCAGCACGCCCGGCACGACCCGGTCCGGCGCGGCCCCCGCGGCGACCACGAGCCCCCGGTGGACGGGCCGGCGGTGCTCCTCCAGCAGGAGCTGCGGGGTGGTCTCGCCGGTCGCGGGAGGGGCTTCGGGCACGGTGCGGACCTCCTGCCGAGGTGGGGCGGAGAGACGACACGGACGCCGCTGGCCATTTTCCCGGGGCGCCGGCTCGCGGTCAACTCTCCCCCGCCGATCCGCTCCGTTTTCCCGTTGCTTTCCGGGCAAGGGCCGTGGCATCATGCGGGCTCCATTCGAACCAGAGGTGAGGACTCATCGGGACGAAGGTCCTACTGGGTCCGGTGCAAGCGGCAGGAGGAGTCCCATGGCAGAGAACCAGGAGCCCAAGCCGGTGGACGAGACCCTCGCGGACGAGGAGCTGGATCAGGTGAGCGGGGGGGTGGTCGGCCTGCCGCTCAATCCCTCCCTGCCGGGTGGCATCGATCCGCTGAAGATCATCACCGACAACCCGATCAACGTCATCCCGATCCAGCCCCCCCGAGACCCGGATCCGGGCGTCGAGAGCTGACCCCAAGCCACGAGCCACGGCCCAGGAGGACGCACCATGACGAAGAACGAGGCCCCCGAGCAGAACCCCGAGACCATGGACGAGGAGCTGGCCGACGAGGAGCTGGAGAAGGTCAGCGGGGGAGTTGTACGTGGCGGCGACTGGGATCGAGCCATCCGCGATCCCATCGATCCCATCGAGCCTCCCGCGCCCATCAAGTACTGACCCGAGGCCCACGTGCCGCTTCCCCAGGAGGAGTCCCCATGACGGAGAACGAGGCCCCCGAGCAGAACCCCGAGACGCAGGACGAGGAGCTGGCCGACGAGGAGCTGGAGCAGGTCAGCGGAGGGAAGAGCATCGACCCGACCGGTAGCGATCCCATCGACCCCATCCCTCCTGACCCCATCATCAAGTACTGACCCGAGGCCCCGTGAAGAAAGCCCTCCTCCTCCTGGCCGAGCTGCGTGACGAGGACGTGGACTGGCTGGTCCGCGCGGGCACCCGCCGGGACCTGGCGGCCGGGGGCGCCTTGCTCCAGCAGGGGAGCCCGGTGGACGCGCTCTTCGTGCTCCTCGAGGGCCAGCTCGTCGAGGAGATCGCGGGCGG
Source organism: Myxococcota bacterium (assembly GCA_034005005.1). GTDB lineage: Bacteria > Myxococcota_A > JAVEVO01 > JAVEVO01 > JAVEVO01 > JAVEVO01. Next base: position 24,815 of record JAVEVO010000063.1, on the reverse strand, counting down.
CCGCCCCACGGCCCAGCTCGGCCCGGGCGAGGTGGTCGGCGCGCGCGCCTTCCTCGACGCCCGGCCCGCGGACGCCAGCGTCCGCGCCCTGGTCGACGCGGTGCTGCTGGAGCTGCCGGCCCGGCGGCTGCTGGCCCGCGCCCGCACGGACGGCAGCTTCGCGGGCCGCTTCTACCGCGGGCTGGGCGTCTTCCTCGCGGACCGGCTGCGGGAGACCGAGCGGCAGCTCCAGAGTGTCCGGTCGGGGGAGGCGGTCGCGGCGGAGGCCGGCGATGGCGAGCTGAACCCCGAGCTGCTCGACCGGCTGGAGCGGGCCGCGGCCCGCTTCCAGCGGCTCGGGCAGCCTCTCGGCGGGGGTGGCTGAGACCGTGTTCCGGGACGCCGCGCTCACCAAGCTGAGATCCCCCGAGCAGACCGACGAGCCGCCCGCGCTGCCCCGCCTCGCCCTGCCGGTCGCGGGCCTGGGCCTGCTCGGCCTGGCCGTGCTGGCGCTGGCCTGGGGGATCGGCGGCCGCCTCGCGGAGACCGCGGCAGGCGACGCGGTGCTGGTGGCCAAGGACGCCACCCGCCCCGTCCAGGCCCGCGCGGGCGGGCAGCTCGTCCGCTGGCTGGTGGGCCCGGGCGACCGGGTCCAGCCCGAGCAGGTGCTCGGGGTCCTGGCCCAGCCGGTGCTGGAGCAGGAGCTCGCCCAGGCGCGGCACAAGCTCGGGGAGCTGACCGGGCGCAACGTCGAGCTGGGGGGCCTGCGGGTCCGCTACCTCGACCTGGAGCGGGAGGGGCAGCAGGCCCAGCAGCAGCGGCTGCAGCGGCGGATCGCCGAGCTGCAGCAGCACGTCGGCGCGAGCCGCGGCTACCTCCACGCGATCCGCCAGCTCCAGGGCCGGCACCTGCAGGGCCAGCAGAGCTGGCTCGACGGGGCGAACCGGGCCGCGGCCGAGACGAGCGCGGCCCTGCAGCGGCGGCTGGAGAGCTACGAGCGGCTGCAAGGCGACCAGCTCACGTCGGCCGAGCAGGTCGCGGCCGCGCGGCGCAGCCTCGAGGACAGCCGGCTCGCCGAGCAGGAGATCGCCCTGCGCGGCGCGGAGCTGGAGCTGAACCGCCTGCGGATGATGGACGCGTTCGAGGAGGCGACGCAGCGCCTCCGCTCCCGAGAGGAGGAGGTGGCCCGGCTGCAGCTCGTGCTGCTCGACCTGCAGACCGCGCAGACCCGCGCGACCCGGGAGGCGCTCTCCAGCGAGCACGGGGAGCGCCGCGAGGCCGAGGACCTCGCGCAGGCCATCGGCCGGCTCGAGCTGCAGCTCCGGGAGGGGCGGGAGCTGCGGACGCCGCAGGCCGGCCGGGTGCTGGAGCTCTCCGTCGCGCCCGGGACGGTCGTGCGGCCCGGCGAGCAAGTGGCCCTGCTCGACACCAGCCGGGAGGGCGATCCGCTCATCGCGCTCGCCTACTTCCCGGTCGCCGCGGGCAAGCGCATCCAGCCGGGCCAGGAGGTGCGGCTGGCGCCCTCGACGGTGGACGCGCGGCAGCACGGCCAGGTGCTCGGCCTGGTCCGGCGGGTCTCGGCCTACCCGGTGAGCCCCGAGGCGGTGGCCAGCGAGATCGGCAGCGGCGCCCTGGCGCGTGAGCTGGTGGGGGGCGGACCGCGGATCGAGGTGGAGGTGGAGCTGCGGCGCTCCGCCGCCACCTTCTCCGGCTACGCCTGGACCTCGACCCAGGGGGCGCGCCAGCGCCTCTCCGCGGGCACCAAGGCCCTGCTCTCCCTGACCCTGGAGCAGCGCCGGCCGCTCTCCCTCCTGCTGCCCGGGGTGCGCGCCTGGCTCGGGGGGAGCCCATGAGCTCCGCCCGGATCCGGGTGAAGACGCCGCAGGTGCTGCAGCTCGAGGCGACCGAGTGCGGCGCGGCCGCGCTGGCGATCCTCCTCGCCCACCACGGCCGGATCGTGCCCTTGTCGGAGCTGCGCATCCAGTGCGGCGTCTCCCGGGACGGCAGCAAGGCCGCCAACGTGCTCAAGGCCGCACGCAGCTATGGAATGGTCGCCAAGGGGCTGAAGAAGAGCCTCGAGGGCGCCATAGAGCTGGCCTGCCCCTACATCGCGTTCTGGGGCTTCAACCACTTCCTGGTGGTCGAGGGCTTCGATCACCGGCGGCAGCTCGCCTACCTCAACGACCCGGCCTTCGGCCACCGTACGGTGACGTTCCAGGAGTTCGGCGACGGCTTCACCGGCGTGGCCCTGGTCCTCACCCCGGGCCCCGACTTCCGGCAGGGCGGTCGGCCGCCGCGCCTGCTCCCGGCCCTGCTGTCCCGCCTGCAGCACGCCCGGGCCGCCCTGGTCTACCTGCTGGTGGCCTCCTTGCTCTTGAGCCTGCCCGGCCTGCTGCTGCCGGCCTACACCCAGCTCTTCCTCGACCGGGTCCTCGGCCACGCGGATATCGGCTGGCTGAAACCGCTGCTGCTGGCCCTGACGCTCACCGCCTTGTTCCAGGCCGTGGTCACCGCGCTGAAGCTCGCCTACCTGCGGCGGCTGGGTATCCACCTCGCGGTGACCATGTCGAGCCGCTTCTTCTGGCACCTGCTGCGGCTGCCCACGACCTTCTTCTCCCAGCGCTACGGTGGCGAGGTGGCCCTGCGCCAGCAGCTCAACGACTCCCTGGCCGCCCTGCTCTCCGGCCGGCTGGCCGACACCCTGGTCTCCCTGCTGATGATGGTCTTCTACGCCGCGGTCATGTTCTGCTTCGACGTCGAGCTGACCCTCATCGGCATCCTCTTCGCGGCGGCCAGCTTCCTCGCCCTGCGGCAGCTCGGACGGCAGCGGGCCGAGGCGAGCCAGCGGGCGCGCAACGATTTCGGGCGGGCGGCCGGCGCGAGCGTCGCCGCGCTCCAGGCCATGGAGACGCTCAAGGCCGCGGGGCTCGAGAACGACTTCTTCGGCAAGTGGGCCAGCCAGTACACCAAGGCCGTGAACACCTCCATCGCGCTGTCCCGCTCGAGCCAGACGCTCGCGGTGCTCCCCGTGCTGCTCAACGGGCTCGGCACGATGCTGATCTACCTGATCGGCGGCTTCGCGGTCGTGCGGGGCGAGATGTCGGTCGGCATGCTCATCGCCTTCACCGCCCTGATGGCCGGCTTCCAGGCGCCCGTCGGCGGGCTGGTCGGGATGGGGGCGCTGTTGCAGGAGCTGTCGGGAGACCTGCAGCGGCTGGACGACGTGCTCGCGCACCCGCTGGAGCCGGAGCGCGCCGGGGAGGAGCTCCCGGCGGAGGAGCCGCCGGCGGGGAATCTCGACGACAACTCCTTGATCGACAAGGGTTTTCTTGCGGAGCAGCAGCTCGTCGGGCACCTGTCGGTCCGGGACCTCACCTTCGGCTACAGCCCCCTGGAGCCGCCCTTGCTCTCCAAGATCACCCTCGAGGTCCCCTCCGGGCACCGGCTCGCCCTGGTCGGGGGCAGCGGCTCCGGGAAGTCGACCCTGGCCAGCCTGATCTGCGGCCTGCAGCGGCCCTGGTCGGGCGAGGTGTTGCTCGACGGCCGGCCGCGGGAGGCCATCCCCCGCCAGGTGCTGAGCCACTCGTTCGCGGTGGTCACCCAGGACGTCTTCCTGTTCGAGGGCACGGTGCGGGACAACCTCACCCTCTGGGACCCCACGGTGGACGACCTCGCGCTCCACCGGGCCCTGGAGGACGCGGCCTTGCTCGACGTCATCCTCGCCCTGCCGGGGGGGCTCGACGGCCGGCTGCCGGAGGGCGGCGCCAGCCTCAGCGGCGGGCAGCGGCAGCGGCTGGAGATCGCCCGGGCGCTGGTGCACGACCCGCGCATCCTCGTGCTCGACGAAGCGACGAGCGCGCTCGACCCGGAGACGGAACGGCTGATCGACGAGCGGCTGCGGCTGCGCGGCTGCACCTGCGTGCTGGTCGCCCACCGCCTGAGCACGATCCGGGACTGCGACGAGATCGTCGTGCTGCAGCGGGGCGTGATCCAGGAGCGGGGCACCCACCAGCAGCTCTGGGCCCGGGGCGGGCTCTACCGGGAGCTGCTCCGGCACGGCGAGGGCACCGGGGAGCCGGCGGCCACGCCCGCCGCGGCGGACGGTGGCGGGGGGAGCCCGACGTGACGAAGCCGCTCACCCTCACCATGCCCTCGGCGCTCTCCCCGGTCGGCGAGGGGACCTATCGCCTGCAGCCCACCGAGCTGCTCCGCCTGGACGATCCGAACCTCTGCATGCTGGTGCGCAAGGGCGGGCTGCGGGTCCTCGGCTGCCAGATCCAGGACGGCGAGCCGGTAGGGGAGCGGCGCTACCTCTTCGACGTCCCCCCGGGCCAGGCGGTCTTCGGCTGCCTCACGGCCCCGGAGGACGGCCTGTCCCTGATGGCGCTGACGGACGGCCCGACCTTGCTGCAGGAGCTTTCGATGCAGGGGCTCGCCGGCCTGCTCGAGCTGAGCGGGCTGGCCCGGGAGCTGGTCGAGGGCTGGGCCCGGCGGGTCGGCCAGGCGCTCCTCGGCGAGCGCTGCCCACCGCCGGGGCTTTTGCGGCCGGAGGAGCCCGGCGAGCTGGAGCTGGTGCGGGACGAGCTGCTCACCCCCCCCGGCCAGCAGCTCCTCTGGCTCTCCGTCCGCACCGGCCGCGTGACGTTTTTGGGGGATCCGGAGCTGCCCCTCGCCCCGGAGCACGGCCACGCCTTGCTCGGCGGCGGCTGCTGGGTCCAGGCCGGAAGCGCGACGGTGGAGCTCGACTCCTGGTCGGACGCGAGCCCGCCGCCCGGCCTGCCGCTCGCCGAGGCCCTCGACAACCTGCACCGGCTGCTGCGGGCGAACCTGCGCCGGCGCCGGCAGCGCGACGCGGTCGCCCGGGCCGCGCAGCGGGTCCGCAGCCAGCAGCGGGAGCGCGCCGAGGCCCGGGAGGCGCTCGACGACCTCACCGCGGTGCTCGATCCGCAGCCGCGCCCCACCCGGCGTGACAGCCCGCTGCTCACCGCCCTGGGGGTCGTGGGCGAGGCCCAGGGTATCCCGATCCACGCGCCCGCCCGCTCCGAGGACCTGCGCCGGGCCAAGGACCCCCTGGAGGCGGTGGCCCGCGCCTCGAAGTGCCGCTACCGCAAGGTGACCTTGCCCCCGGGCTGGGAAGGGAGCGACAGCGGCCCCCTGCTCGGCTTCTGGCTGCGCCAAGGCCGCGACTCGCTGCCGGTGGCCTTGCTGCCCGGCAACCTCGGCTACCGGCTGGTCGATCCCGAGCGCCTGCAGCCTCGGCCCCTCACCCCGGAGCTGCTCGGCCAGCTCGCGCCGGAGGCCTACCAGCTCTTCCGCCCCCTGCCGGAGGACCTGCGCGGGCTCCCCGCCCTGCTGGGTCACCTCGTCCGCGGGCGGCTCGGCGATCTGGCCTTCGTGCTCGGGCTGGGGACCCTCGCGACCCTGCTGGGGATCGTCGCGCCCCGGGCCACGGCCACCCTGATCGACGCGGCCATCCCCCAGGCCGATGCCTCCCTGCTGGTGCAGCTCGCCCTGATCCTCACGGGCGCCACGCTGGGGCAGGCGCTCTTCGCGTGGATCCAGGCCATGACCTCCGTCCGCCTGAGCAGCGCGACCCAGCTCGTCGCCCAGACCGGGCTGTGGGATCGCCTGCTGCGGCTGCGCCCTTCCTTCTTCCGCGGCTACTCCGCCGGCGATCTCACCTCGCGGGTCAACGCGATCGGCGAGGTGGCCCAGCAGCTCAACGCCGCGGCCTTGCGCCCCCTGCTCTCCGGCACCCTGGGCTGCTTGAATCTGCTGCTGCTACTTTATTACAGCCCTACTCTTGCTTTGTTCGCCCTGGCGGTGGGCGGGCTGGTGCTCGGCGTGACCAGCGTCTCGACCCTGGCCATCCGCAAGCGGAGCCTGGTCTACCAGGAGCTGGCCGGCGCGTTCAACGGCCTGGTCGTCCAGCTCATCGGCGGGGTCGGGCGGCTGCGGGTCTGCGGCGCGGAGCGGCGGGCCTTCTTCCAGTGGGCGCGGCGCTACGCCGGGCAGCAGGCGGTGGCCCGCTCCATCCAGCGGATCGACCACGCGGTGAGCCTGTTTCACACCGTGCTGCCGGCCCTGTGCAGCGCGGCGCTCTTCTACTTCGGCGCGGGATTGGTCCTGGGCGACGGGGGCGCGCCCGGATCCACGGGCGGGGCGGTCAGCCTGGGCGGCTACCTCGCCTGCAGCGCGGCCTTCTTCCTGTTCCTCCAGGGCTTCACCGACCTGAGCCAGACCGCGGTCGGGCTGCTGCGCACCGCGGCGAAGGCCGAGCGGATCTGGCCGATCCTCGAGGCCCCGCCCGAGGTGCGGCTCGGCGCGGCCGACCCGGGGCGGCTGGCCGGCCGGGTCGCGTTCGAGGGGGTGAGCTTCCGCTACCGGGCGGACGGCCCGCCGGTGCTCGACCGCCTCTCGTTTCCGGTCCAGCCGGGGCAGTTCGTCGCGTTCGTCGGCCCCTCCGGCTCGGGCAAGTCCACCGTGCTGCGGCTGCTGCTCGGCTTCGAGCAGCCGGCCGAGGGGCGCGTGCTGTACGACGGCCAGGACCTGGACGGGCTCGATATCGTCGCCCTGCGCCGCCAGATCGGCACGGTGCTGCAGCACGGCCGGCTCAACGCGGGCAGCCTCTTCGACAACATCGCCCTGGCCGGCCAGATCACCCACGCCGAGGCCTGGGAGGCGCTCGCCGACGCCGGGCTCAAGGAGGACGTGGAGGCGATGCCCATGGGGCTGCACACGATGGTCAGCGAGGGCGGGGCCAACCTGTCGGGCGGCCAGCGTCAGCGCCTGCTCATCGCCCGGGCGCTGGTGCTGCGGCCCCGCATCGTCTTCTTCGACGAGGCGACCAGCGCGCTCGACAACCGCACGCAAGCGGTGGTCAGCGAGGCGCTGCAGCGGCGCAAGGTGACCCGCGTCGTGGTGGCCCACCGGCTGAGCACGATCCGGCAGGCCGACTGCATCTTCGTGCTCGTCCAGGGGCGGATCGTCCAGCAGGGGACCTACGCGGAGCTCGTCGCGCAGGATGGCGTGTTCCAGCAGCTCGTCGCGAGGCAGCTCCAGTGACCGGCGGAGCTCCCCCCAGGGAGGCCGACCGCGCGGCGCCGGTCGACCTGACCCGCTCGCCCGAGGAGATCCACCGGGTCCTGGTGGTGGTGCGGCCGCGGGCCTGGATCCCGCTCGGCGTGCTGGTGGGGCTGGCCGGCCTGGTCCTGGTGCTGCTGCTCGCGGGCCGCGTGCCCATCACCGCGACCGGCCAGGGGCTGATCCTGCGGCGCAACGCGCTGCTGCCGGTGCAGGCCGCCCACGCCGGACAGCTCCGCACCTGGCAGGTCCGCGTCGGCGAGGAGGTGCGGCAGGGGGCGGTGCTGGCCTTGCTGGCCCGGCCGGAGCTGGAGCAGCGGCTGGCCCAGGCCCGGCAGAAGCTCGACCTGCTCGAGGACCGCCACCGAGACCTGCGCCGGCTCGATGCGGACGCGCAGGAGCAGGAGCAGCGAGCGCTGGCGCAGCGGGCCGAGTTCCTGCAGCAGCGCGCGACCGCGCTGGAGCAGCAGGTCGCCCGGCGGCGGGCGCTCGCGGCCACGGGCCAGCAGGAGACGCTGGTCTTCTTGCGCCGGCAGGGCGGAGAGCTGGACGCCTTGATCGCGGTGCACGAGCGCCGGGTGGTCGACATGGAGGAGCAGGCCCGGCGCACCGCGGGGCTGGCCGACCGGCGGCTGCTCTCCCAGGACGCGCTCGTCGCGTCCCGGCGCGAGGCGAGCGAGCAGCGGCTGCGGCTGGCCGAGCTGCACCTGCAGCGCCAGCAGCTCGAGCTGAAGAAGCTCCAGGCCACCAACGCGCGGATGGACAGCCTGCTGCTGCTGGCCGAGGAGGAGGACGAGGCCGCGGCCCTGCGGCTGGAGCTCGCGGGCCTGGAGCGGCAGCGCACCGGGCTGCAGCAGCAGGATCGCGCCAGCGCCCACCGCCAGGAGCTCGACGCGACGGACCTGCAGCAGACGGTGGCGCGGCTCGGCGTCGAGCTGGAGGAGCAGGGGCAGATCAAGGCCGAGCGGGCCGGGCGGGTCCTCGAGCTGACCGTGGCCGCGGGGCGCTTCGTCGAGGCGGGAGAGCGGGTGGCCACGCTCGACACGGGAAAGCCCGGCGATCCGCTGGAGGTGGTGGCCTACTTCCCCCTCGCGGTGGGCAAGCGCCTCGCGGCCGGCATGGCCGCGCAGGTCGTCCCGGTGACCGTCGACGCCGCGCGCTACGGCGGGCTCGTCGGCCGGGTGAGCGAGGTCGCGCCCTACCCGGTGTCGCCGGAGGCGGCCGCGCAGACCGTCGGGCTGGCCGGCGTGGCCCGGGAGCTCACCCGCGGCGCTGCCTGCACCCAGCTCTTCGTCGCCCTGGAGCCCGACGGGGAGCGTCCGGGCCGCTACCGCTGGAGCCGGGGGGGCGACCCGGGGGGTGAGCCGAGCAGCGGCAGCCTGGCCGAGGTGCAGGTGCAGGTGGAGGTGAAGCCCCCCATCGCGTTCGTGCTGCCGGTCCTCGGCGGCTGGCCGGGGTTGTGAGATGACCAGGTGCTCGAGCCAGACCGCGCAGGGAGGAGTCCGCCTGCTGGCCGTGCTGCTCGCCGGGGCCGCGCTCGGGCCGGGAGGCTGCGCGGACCCTCACCCTCTCTTGCGGCCCGAGCTGGCCGCCAGGCTGCGGCAGGTGGATCCCTTGCCGCTGCCGCCCGTCGCAGCCCCCCTGCCCGTCGCCCCCGCCGCGCCGGCCCCGAGCCCGGGCGAGCCTGGTGTGACCGCGCCGGGCTCCGACCCGGCGGAGCCCCTGGCGACCGCGGGGAGCAGCCTGGATCTGGAGCCGCCAGCTAGAACCAAAGTACTGGATCGGGTCCGGGCGGCCGCGGAGCAGCGGCCGGCCAGCGGCGGCGAGCTCTACCCCCTCACCCTGGCCAGCTTGCGGCAGGACGTGCTGGCCAACGACCTCGGCCTCGCGGTGGAGCTGTACGACCCGGCCATCGCCGAGGAGGAGCACCGGGCCGAGGCGGCCCGCTTCGAGGCCGTGCTCGGCGCCACCGTCCGGCGCGAGTCGGCCGTCGGGTCGGCCGGCGAGCGGGTGGTGGTGTCCACCATCGCCCCCGGGCTGACCTTGCCGCTGCCGCCTGGCACGGTCCTGGGGGTCGAGGCCGGCGACGCGTACACCGAGCGCGGGGAGCCGCCCGCGGGCGCGGCCCTGCCCGCGGGCGTGACCAGCGGCGCGAGCCACACTCCGTGGGTCGGTTTCTCTTTGAGCCAGCCCCTGCTGCGGGGCCTCGGCGCGGCCAACACGGCCCCCGTGCGCCAGGCGGCCCTGCGCGTGCGCGTCGCGGACGCCCGGGCCAAGGTCGCGGTGGTGCGGCTGCTGGCCCAGGCGGAGCAGACCTACTGGGAGTACTACTGCGCGCACACCGGGCTGCAGCTCCAGCTCCACCAACACGAGCTGACGCGCCGGCAGGAGGCCAGCGCCCGCCGCCTCGTGGAGGAGGGCGTGCGGACCGAGGTGGAGATCACCCGCGCCCGGGCCGCAGTGGCGGAGCGGATCGAGGCCATCCTCGTGGCCGAGACCCGGCGCCGGCTGGCCGAGCGGGCCTTGAAGCGGATGCTGCGGCTCGACCGGCTCCCCCTGGACGGCCCGACGATCCTCCGCCCGGACAGCCTGCCCGCGCCCGAGCCGCGGCTCTTCGACCGCGGCCTGATGGTCGCGCTCGCCCTGCAGGACCGCGCCGAGCTGGTGGAAGGCCAGCTCCAGGAGGCCATCGCGCGCCTCGACGAGGACACCGCCCGCAACGCCGCCTTGCCCGAGCTGCGGCTGGACTTCCGCTACTCCTTCTCCGCGGCCCGCCCGCGGCTCGATGACGCCATCGACCAGCTCACCCGCGAGGCGAGCCGGGGGTGGAGCGGGGGGCTGACCTTCGAGCTGCCGCTGGGCAACGGGGCCGCGGCGGCCCGGCGACGCGCGGCCGTGCTGGTCCGCGCCCGGAGCGAGGCGAGCCGCCGCCTGCTGGAGCAGGCGGTGACCGAGGAGGTGCTGGGCGCCATCGACGCGGTGGAGAGTAGCTGGGAGCAGATCGCGGCCAACCGGGACGCGGTAGTGCTGGCCCAGCAGGCCTACGCGGCCGAGCAGCTCCAGTTCCAGCAGGGCTTCGTCACCGGCAACGAGGTCAACCTCGCCCTGGCCGCGCTGGCCCGGGCGCAGTCCGCGGAGCTCGAGGCGACCTGCGCCCACCAGAAATCCCTCGTCGACCTGGCCGTGGCCACCGGCACCGTGGCGGGCGAAGGCGGCGTGAGCTGGGCACCGCAGGAGGGAGAGGGCGACCGGCCCTGAGAAACACGGCGCACGGTCAGCCCATGAAGCCGTACCTCTCGGCCAGCACCGCGACCTCTGCGGCCCCTGCGGCTGCTCACCGCCCTGCTCGGCGCGCTGACCCTGCTCGCCGGCATCCTGGGGACGGTCCCCTCCCCTCCCCGCGCTCAGGCCTGCTGGGCGATCCGCTTTTTCACCTTCACCTCGGGGTGGTGATCGCGCCGCTGGCCCCGGGACTCGTCCTCGAGTTCGATGGCCTCCCGGGGGCATCCCTGCAGGCAGGCCAGGCACTGCTCGCCGCGAGGATTCCCGCGAGGGTGGCGCCGTACCTCCGCACCGGGCCGCGCCGTCGCTTTTCACGCGTTTTTCATCGTCCGTTCAAAGTGTCTTCATCTCCGCTCCCTAGGCTGGAGTTGCGTCGGGACGATGGCTCGGCGGACCAGCCAACGGCAAGAAGGAGGACGTGATGAAGACGCAATGGACCAGGGCCACGAGCTGGGTGGGATCGGCGCTGCTCGTCATGGCGCTGCTGGCGACCGCGGGCCGGGCGCAGGCCGCGGAGGGCGAGCGGTTCGCGGGCGAGAACGCCGAGGAAGACAAGACACTTTCGCCCTACTTCTTCGTCGAGAAGGGGGATCACGCTACAGACAGCTTTCCGCTAAAGGACACCTCGGTCAAGGTCACCGTCACCGGGGTCATCGCCGACGTGGTGGTGCAACAAACCTACACCAACGAGGGCAAGGTCCCGATCAACGCCAGCTATGTGTTCCCCGCCTCGACGCGGGCGTCCGTGCACGGCCTGAAGATGACCATCGGCGAGCAGGTGGTGACGGCGAAGATCAAAGAGCGGGGGGAGGCGGCGGCCACCTTCGCCCAGGCCAAGGCAGAGGGCAAGAGCGCCTCGCTGCTCGAGCAGCAGCGGCCCAACGTCTTCACCATGAGCGTCGCCAACATCCTTCCCGGAGACCTGGTGCTGATCGAGCTGCACTACAGCGAGCTGCTGATCCCGTCGGAGGGCACCTACGAGTTCGTCTATCCCACGGTGGTCGGTCCCCGCTACGCGAACCAGCCCGCGGCCACCGCGCCGGAGTCGGACAGGTGGGTCCAGAGCCCCTATCTGCACGAGGGGCAGACCCCGCCGACGACCTTCGAGATCGAGCTCTCGCTCTCCACCGGAATTCCCCTGCAGGAGGTAACCAGCCCCTCCCACGAGGTCTCCCTGTCCTGGCAGGACGAGTCGGTGGCGAGCGTCACGCTGGCGAAGCCGGAAGAATTCGGCGGCAACCGGGATTTCGTCCTCAGGTACCGGCTGGCAGGCAAAGAGATGCAGAGCGGGCTGCTGCTCTACGAGGGCGAGCACGAAAAATTCTTCCTGCTGATGGTCCAGCCGCCGGAGCGAATCGAGACGGCCCAGATCCCTCCCCGGGAATACATCTTCATCATCGACGTCTCGGGCTCGATGAACGGCTTCCCGCTGGATACGGCCAAGGAGCTGATCCATGACCTGATCGGCGGTCTCCGGCCGACCGACACCTTCAACGTCATCCTCTTCTCCGGCGACTCGGAGCTGCTGGCGCCCGCCTCGCTCCCCGCCAGCCCGGAGAACGTGGCGCGTGCGCGGCGCCTGATCGACGCACAGCGGGGCGGCGGGGGGACCGAGCTCTCGGCTGCCTTGCGGCGGGCCCTGTCCTTGCCCAGGACCGAGAATGTCGCCCGGACGGCGATCCTCCTCACCGACGGGTACATCGCCGCCGAGAAGGAGGCCTTCGCCCTGGTGAGCCAGAACCTCAACAGCACCAACGTCTTCGCCTTCGGGATCGGGTCCTCCGTGAACCGCTACCTGATCGAAGGGATCGCCCGGGCCGGCCAGGGTGAGCCATTCGTGGTCACCAAGCCCGCCGAGGCGCAGGGCACGGCCGCGCGCTTCCGGGACTACGTGGGCGCGCCCCTGCTGACCCAGGCCCGGGTCCGCTACCACGGCTTCGAGGCCTACGACGTCGAACCCCAGGCCCTGCCCGACCTCTTCGCCCGGCGACCGCTGGTGCTCTTCGGCAAGTGGCGCGGTCGGCCGGCCGGGAGCATCGAGGTGACGGGGAGGACCAGCGACGGCACCTATGCCCGGACCTTCGCGGTTGCACAGACCAGGCCCCTCGCGGTGAACCGCGCGCTGCGCCCCCTGTGGGCGAGGACCCGGGTCGCGCGGCTCTCGGACCACAACCTGAGCGCCGAGGACGACCAGACGAAGAGGGAGATCGTCGAGCTCGGGCTCGCCTACAGCCTGCTGACACCCTTCACCTCCTTCGTGGCCGTGCTCGAAACCGTGCGCAATCCCCAGCGAGACAGCAAGGACGTGAGCCAGCCCCAGCCCCTGGCGCTGGGAGTCTCCGACCTCGCGGTCGGCGGCCTCTCGGCGATGCCCGAGCCCGAGCTGTACTGGCTGCTGGGCGCGCTGGCGCTGATCCTGCTGCTAGCAAGCCGGCGAGCCGCCTCCTCCGGGCGCGTCAGGGGATAGGCGATGCAGCGGGGAGACGCCCACGAAGGCTGGCTCGCCGCGGCGGGCCGGTCCCTGTTCCGCCACGGTCCGGTCCAGGCCCTGGGGCTGCTGGTCGCGGTGGGGCTGAAGGAGCACTACCGCACCGCCAGCGTCGAGCAGCTACGCTGGATGCTGGCGCCCCTGGCGTGGCTGGTCGGGGGCGTCACCGGCATCCCCTTCGCGTGGGAGGCTCAGACCGGCTACGTCAGCACGTCCGCGGGCATCAGCCTCGTCCCGGCGTGCGCGGGCATCAACTTCCTGGTCGTCTGCTTCGTGGCGCTCTTCCTCACGCTGGTGCACCGGCTGCGCAGCGGCCGCGCCAGGCTGGCCTGGCTCCTCCTCGCCGGTGGTGCGTCCTGGGCGATCACGCTCTGGGCCAACACGGTGCGGATCGCCAGCTCGATCTACCTGGCCCGGGCTGACCTCCAGGGGGCCTGGGTCACGCCCGAGCGGGTGCACCGGCTCGACGGGATCGTCATCTACCTCGGCTTCTTGCTCGCGGCCTACCTGGCCGCCGAGAGGCTGACCCGACCGCGCCTCCGGCTCCGCCGTCCCCTGGCCTCCGCCGCCCGGGTGCTGTCCGTGCCCTTCGCCTGCTACCTGCTGGTCACGGTGCTGATCCCCTTTTTGAACGCCGGCGGCCTCCGGCGGGAGCCGCTCTTCGTCGAGCACGTCGTCGTGGTCCTCGCGGTGAGCGCATTCCTGTTCGCGGCCTGCTTCTGCTGCGCTGTCCTCTACCAGGGGGCGGTTGACACCCCGGGCAGCGAAAGCGAACATCGCCGCGTTCGTCTTCGCCGCCCGGCGGAGCCACCCGCGATCAGCAGACAGGAGGCCGAGACGCGATGCTGAAACCCGCGGTCCTGATCGTGGAAGACGAGCCGGCCATCGCCGATGCCATCCAGTACGCCCTGGAGACCGACGGCTTCTCGACCATCCGCCTGGCCTCCGGTGAACCGGTCCTGGGGACCCTCGCCGCAAGGCGGGTCGAAGTCGTCCTGCTCGACATCGGGCTGCCCGACATCAACGGCCTGGAGCTCTGCAAGCAGATCCGCCAGGTGACGACGGTGCCGATCGTCTTCCTGACGGCCCGGGCCGACGAGATCGATCGGGTGGTGGGGCTGGAGATCGGCGCGGACGACTACATCACCAAACCCTTCAGCCCCCGGGAGCTGACCGCGCGAATCAAGGCCCTGCTGCGCCGATCGCAGTGGAGCTCGCCCGGGGCCGCCCAGCCGCAGGCCTTCGTCGTCGACGAGTCGCGGCGCCAGATCTCCTTCTTTGGCGCCAGCCTCGAGCTCTCTCGCTACGAGTACGAGATCCTCAGGGTCTTCCTCGAGCGGCCCGGCCACGTCTTCACGCGGGACGAGCTGATGGACAGGGTCTGGGAGCAGCCCGACTCCAGCCTGGACCGGACGGTCGACGCCCACATCAAGAACCTCCGCAGCAAGCTGAAGGCGATCCGCGACGACGTGGACCCCATCGTCACCCACCGGGGCACGGGCTACTCGTTGAGAGAGGGCCTATGAGGCTCGGCACCAGGATCTTCCTCGCCAATCTGGTCATCTTCGTCCTCTGCTTCTCCTATCCCGTCAACTGGGCCTGGGACAACCTCAGAGCCCGCTATCTGGAGAGCGTCGAGGACCCGCTCAACGATCAGGCCAACATCCTGGCCGCGCTGGTCGGCGCGCAGCTAGAGGCCGGCCGTTTCGATCCGCAGGAGTTCGGCCGGGTGTTCGAGCGGGTCGACCGCTACCCGGTGCTGGCCAGGATCTACAACCTGGAGAAGACCGGCGTGGACCTGGAGGTCTATCTCACCGACGAGCGCGGGAAGGTGATCTTCGACTCCGCGGACGCCAGCCGGGTCGGGCAGGACTACTCGCGCTGGCGGGACGTGAGACTGACCCTGCAGGGCGTCTACGGCGCACGCACCACGAAGGCCAGGCCCGGGGACCCCTCCTCCTCCGTGCTGCACGTGGCCGCGCCGGTCATGGTGCACGGGCGGATCGCCGGGGTGCTCACCGTGGCCAAGCCCACGGCGACCATCAACCACATGCTGCTGGGCTTCAGGCCGGTCTTCACCCAGGTCTTCGCCCTCTCGGCGCTTTTCGCCCTGGCCGCGATGCTGCTGGTCTCCTACTGGCTGGCCCTGCCCATCCGACGGCTCACCCGCTACGCCAACCGGCTGCGAGAGGGTGAGCGGGTTCCGCTGCCGCCGCTGAACCGGAGCGAGATCGGCGAGATGGGGCAGGCCTTCGAGCGCCTGCGCGAGGCCCTGGAGGGCAAGAACTACGTGGAGGGGTACGTCAACACCCTGACCCACGAGCTCAAGAGCCCACTGTCGGCCATCCGCGCGGCCGCCGAGCTGCTGGGGGAGCCGATGGAACCCGCGCCGCGGGAGCGCTTTTTGGCCAACATTCGCGGCGAGACGAGCCGCATCCAGGAGATCGTCGACCGGATGCTCGAGCTCTCGGTGCTGGAGAACCGCAAGGAGCTCGACCGGCGGGAGAAGGTCTCGTCCTCGGTCCTGCTGCGCAAGGTCCTGGAGAGCAAGCACGCCGTGCTGACGCAGAAGGCCCTGCAGACCACCACCAGCCTGCCCGCCGATCTCACGCTGGAGGGGGACGCCTTCCTGCTCCAGCAGGCGCTGGCCAACCTGGTGCAGAACGCGATCGACTTCAGCCCGCCGGGCGGTCAGCTCGAGCTGTCGGTGGAGGCCGAGGGGGCCATACTGCGCTTCGTGGTCCGGGACTTTGGGCCTGGTATTCCCGAGTATGCCAAGACGAAAGTCTTTGACCGGTTCTACTCCCTGCAGCGGCCCAACACCGGCAAGAAGAGCACGGGCCTGGGGCTGAACTTCGTGAGGGAAGTTGCGGTCCTGCACGGCGGCAGGATCGACCTCGGCAACTGCCCCGAGGGTGGTCTGCGCGCCGAGCTCGTGCTGCCCCGCCTGGAGAAGGGGGAGTAGGGGCGGCGCACAGGAGCTTTCAAGGCCCTTTCTGCACCTGGTCGAGAGCCCGCGTGCCGGTGTCGCACGCGAGGCTGTCTGGCGAGGCGAGGCTGGCCTGGCATGCGGTTGGCGGCCCGGGGTCGGCGTAGGGCGTGCTCGGCTTCCCTCCGCATCCCCCAGGAGCGGTCGGCAGGAGCCGTCGGCGAGCGGTTGAGCGCTGGAAGGGGCAGGGGCAGTGGCAGTGGTCGCGCAATCGTCGCTCCTCGGTCGGCTTTTCAGACGCTGACGCTGTCCGCGGGGGGACCGTGCTGTCCCACGCCTCCCCCGAGGCTGCTGGCCGCAGTCGGCTGTTGGGGCCAGCGCGGTCAGAACGCGAACCCGTACCTCTCGGCCAGCGACGCGGCCTCCGCGGCCCCCGTCGCGTCCAGCACCCCGATCTCCCGCGCGGCCTCCAGGCAGAGCCAGCGGTGATACGGGTCCTGCAGCCGACCGGAGCGCTCCAGGGCCTGTGCAGCGAAGCGGCAGGCCGCCGCGTGGGCGCCCCGGTGCTCGGCGAGCAGGGCCAGGGCCCGGTAGCCGAGGGGCTGGAAGTCGGGCCAGCCGCGGCGGGCGAGCTGGCGCGCGTGCCCCTCCATCCGCCGGAGCTGCTCGGGCGTCAAGGCCCGGCTCCGCTGCAGGCTGATCGCGGCCTCCAGGCAGGGGACGAGCCAGTTGCCCGCGGGGAACGCGGTCAGCAGGCAGCCGGTGTCCCGGAAGGGCCGGGCGAAGCGCGCCAGATTCTCGAGGACCTGCTGGCCCCGGCCGCAGGCCGCGTCGCACGCGGCGGCCCGGCACTCGAGCCAGAACCGCTCGAAGCCGATGGGCGTCTCCGGGACGAGCGCCCGCCACGCGGCGAGCTGGCGCGCCTCCTCGTCGTGCTGCCCCCGGCGCATCGCGATCCGCGTGCGCGTGCAATAGACGAAGACGGCCACGCCGAGCAACGGGCTGCCGTCGATGGTCGCGATCAGGTCGAGGGCCCGTGGATAGTCGCCGGCGAGCTCGCACGCATAGGCCAGCCACCCCTGGGCGAAGGCGCCCTCCCGCTTGTCGAGCATGCCCGTGGCCCGGCAGATCGCGACGGCCTCCTCGAGCAGGGCGACGGCCTGGCCGAGGTCGTCCTGCAGGGCCAGCATGCCCCGGGCCGTCAGCACCCAGGCGTGCTCCATGGTCGGCTCGCCCACGGGCAGCCGCTGCGCGAGGCGGTCGAGGGTGCGGCGGTACCGACGGAGCGTGGCGGGCGACAGCGGGCGGAAGAACGACTGCGAGTAGAGGTCGATGACCGTGGCGTACAGGGTGTAGTTGGGCGCGTGCAGCCGGCGGCTCGCCAGCAGCAGCCGCATCGCATACTCGCCGGTGGCTACATAGGACAAAGGAACCACTGCATACATCAGTGCTAGTAGGAAAGTCATCTCCTCCGCGTCCGCATCCATCGGGCGGCGCCGGAACCAGCGGTCGGGGAGGAGCGCCCAGAGGACGATCCGCACGCGCAGCCACACCAGGACGCCGAGGGCCTGCCAGAAGGGGCGCACCACGGCCCAGCCCCGGGGCGCCAGGATCTGCTCGTAGATCGCGAAGCCCTCGGCGAAGCGGCGGGTGTTGATCAGGTTGGCGGCCAGCTTGGCCCGGAGGCGGGCGAGCGGGGCCGCGACCTCCCCGTTGCGGGGCCCCGCCGTCCCGCCATCGGCCCCGGTGGTCAGCAGGGCGCAGGCCGCCCGCTGCGCCTCGGCCGCGCCGGGCTGATCGCCGACGATCTCCAGGAGATCGCCCAGCCGCTCCCAGCGTGCGGCGACCGGGAGCGGGGCCTGCCGCACCTCCTCCGCCCCGAGCAGGGCCAGGTGCTGCCGGTACAGCTCGGCCGCCCGCCGGAACGCGAGGGTGCTCGCGGCGCCCTCGGCCGCGTCGAGCGCGTAGTCCCGGGTCTTCTCCCGGTCGCCCACCTGGCTCCAGTGACGCAGCAGCGACTCCGCGTGCCGCGTCCGGGCCTCCGGCTCCTCCTCGAGGGCCAGGGCCAGGGCCCGGTGCAAGAGGACGCGGCGCTCCGGCGCGAGGTCGCCGTAGGCGTGCTCGCGGAACTTGTCGTGGTACACGTCGTAGGAGAGCCGGCTCCAGCGGCCCTCGCCGCTCCCGCTGTCCGCGGCCGGGCGCTGGGCCTGCTCGAGCGTTGGCCGCAGCAGCTTCTCGTGCACCAGCTCCTCGAGCGCCTCGGCGAACGCGGCCGCGTCCAGCGCGCAGGCCCGGCTCAGGGTCGTCGGCAGGCTCGCGCCGCCCGCGGCCGCGGCGATCTCGAGCAGCCGGCGGGCCGCCGGGGTCAGCTCCGCGAGGCGCAGGCTCACCAGCTCCGCCATCGTCGGGACGCCGCCCGCGGCGAAGCGCTCCCGATCGAGGCGCTGGCGCCGGATCAGGGTCGCGACCTGCTCGACCACGAAGGGGTTGCCGCCGAGCTGCTGCCCGAGCTCGGCCAGCAGCTCCGGCCCGGCCTCGCCGAGGGTGCGCTGCAGCAGCTCCGCCACCTCCCGGGGCCCGAACGGCGACAGCGCCAGCCGGATCAGCCACCTCTCCTCGCGGTGACGATCCAGGAAGCCACGCAGGGGGTGGTCGCCGACGGTGTCCTCCGGGCGGAAGAGCCCGTGGAGCATGATCCGGCCGCGGCGGCCCCGGGACAGCAGCGACTCCATGAGCTCCACGCTCTCCAGGTCGACCCACTGCAGGTCGTCGATGGAGAAGAGCAGGGGAGTCCGCTGCTGGATCCGGTCCAGGAGGAGGAAGAGGCTGCGGAAGGCCTCCTGGCGGGGATCCTGGGTGATCAGCGAGGCCGCGGCGGCGCCGGTCGGCCCCGCGGCGCGCACGTCGCCCCGCCGCTCCAGCACGAGGCGGAACACGGGGAAGACGGCGCTGGCCTGGACGAGCGGGACGCGGATCGCCTCGATATCGGTCGCGGGCCACTGCAGCAAGTGGAGCGCGACGCCGTCCATGATCTGGTCGAAGGCCCGGAAGGGCACCGCCTCCCGCTCGTAGCAGCGCCCCCGGAAGACCGCGAACCCCTGCTGACGGGCGCTGGCGATGAGCTTGTTGGTCAGGGCCGTCTTGCCCGCGCCGCTCTCCCCCTCGACGAAGGCCACCTGGATCTCGCCGCCCGCGCTCGTCCGGTGCAGCGCCTCCTCGAGCCGGGCCAGCTCCTGCTCCCGGCCGACGAACACCTCGGCGAGCTCGGCGCCCGGTCCCCGTGGGCGGTGGGCGGACTCGCCCCGCGGCAGCCCGAGCCGGCGCCGGATCTCCTCGATCCCGGGGCGGTCCGCCGGGCGCTTGGCGAGCAGCCCGTGGCAGACGGCCTGCAGCTCCGCGGGGATCCCGAGCGCCCTCGTCGCGAGGGGAGGCGGCTCGTGGAGCTGGTGGTCCAGGAGCACCTCCAGCGCATCGCCCTCGAAGGGGCGCACGCCCGTGAGGAGCTGGTAGAGGATGCAGCCCACCGCGTAGAGGTCGGACGCGGGCGAGACCTGCTGGCCCTTGGCCTGCTCGGGCGCCATGTAGGACACGGTGCCCATCATCCGGCCGGAGGAGCCCGTCTCGGTGACGCCTCCCGTCTCCTTGACGATGCCGAAGTCGAGCAGGCAGACCGAGCCGTCCTCGCGCACCAGGATGTTGTCGGGCTTGAGGTCGCGGTGGATGATCCCCAGGCCGTGCAGGTACTCGAGCGCGTCGAGGATCTGGGCCAGGACCCGACCCAGCGCCGCGAGGTCGCAGGCCGGCGCGGGGCGTGGGGGGGCGGCCGCCGAGAGCGCGGGCGGCTCCGGCTCGTCGCCTGCGAACGCCTCGGCAGCGGCGCCGCTGGCCTCGCTCCGGGCGGTGACGCCGTAGACGTTCGGCGGCCCGGCGACCACGCCGAGGTGCTGGACGATGCTGACCCCCCGGACCAGCTCCATGGTGTAGAACCACCGGTCGCCCTCGCTGGCGAGGTCGAAGAGCCGGACGAGGTTCTTGTGCCGGAGCCCGGCGATGGCCCGGAACTCGCGCTTGAAGCGCACCACTCCGGCCGTCTGGCCGCGGGTCATCGACTTCAGCGCACAAGGCAGACCGGTCTGGCGGTCCTCCACCTCCCAGACCTCGCCCATGCCGCCCTCGCCGAGCTTGCGGATCTGCCGGTAGCGGCTCGTCTCCTGCGAATCGCCCATGAGCCTCCCGTCCTGCCGTTGGCGTGCCCCCGACGGCGCACCGGCACCCTGCTGTCGATTGCAGGCTTCAGGATGCCCGCGGGACCGGCGGCAGGTCAAGGGTGCGGTCGGCCGCGCGACCGCCGCGCGAGCGCACCCCGGGTCTTTCCGCCGCCCCGGCAGCCTCGAGCGTGCACGGCCGGACGGCGGGGGTGGGCGTCAGCAACGGAGGCGGGCGTCCGCGCCGGAGGTGGGCGTCCGCGCCGGAGGTGGGCGTCAGCGCCGGGGCAGGCGACGCGCGATGGCCTGGCGGACCTTGGCGTAGCTGGGCGGGGGACCGTGCTGGAGCTCCCGGCCGTCGACGAGGACCGCGTCCGAGCGCCCCCACTCGGCCAGGGTGCGGCGGTCCGAGGTGTCGATCTCGCGGAAGGCGACCTGGTCGCCGAGCTCGGCCGCGGCCCGACGGGCCCGTTCGTAGACGAGGTTCTGCGCCATGCACCAGCCGCTGCAGAACGCCGTGACGTCGACGTGGCCGGGGACGGGAGCGGGCTTGCGGCGTACCTGGGGGAACCAGCGCGGAGGCCGGGCGTCCGCGGTGAAGGGCTTCCAGAGCAGGACGGCGAGCCCCTGGCGGTCCGCCTTGCGGTAGCCGTGCTTCTTGAACCAGGAGGCCCGCATCCAGAAGGGGAGCCAGAGCCCCCAGGCGGCCATCCCCGTGGCGCCGCGGCCACGGGCGTCTTCCTCGGCCGCGGCCAGCAGGGCGGTGCCCATCCCGTGCCCCTGGAAGCTGCCCCGTCCCTGCGGGTGCCCGTGCACGTGGATGCAGTAGATGAAGTGGAGCCCCGCACCGTCCGCGGGGGAGTGCTCGATGGGCCCGTACTGGATCATCCCGCCGGGGACCCCGTGATCGTCGAGCGCGAGCTTCGCGCCCAGCCCCCGGGCCAGATTCCGCTCGAGCCAGGCCCGGCGCTTCGGCCCCGCCTCGTGGGCGTCCGGTGACCAGTCCTCCAGGCAGAGGCAGAAGAGCTCCTGGTGCTCTTCCGGAAGATCGATGACCTGCACGGGGCACCTCCGGTGGGATCCGCCGCGAGGTTGGACGGGGGAGAGGCGCCTGTCAAGGACCGCCGCCCGCCGCCGTGTTGCCATGACGCCCGCCCGGCCATCGACCCGGTCACCGGCCCCTGCTAAGATCCCGGTCAGCCATGCCGACGGGTGTCCGGCCGCCCGCGCCGGGCCCCGGGGGGGCTCCCCATGCGTCAGCTCGTCCTCGCCCTGGCCCTGCTTGCGGCCGGTGCCGCCACCGGGAGCGGCTGCGCGGCCGGCCGGCAGTCGGAGGAGTGCGTCGACCCGTGCGGCTGCCCACCCGTGGCCGGGTGCCGGACGGATGCCGGCCCGGAGCAGGACACGGGCCCTGACTCCCGGCCGGACGCAGCCGGCGCCCCGGACGGCGGCGAGCCGGAGCAGGACGCGGCGGCCGGCCGGGACCTCGCGCTCCCGCCCCGCGACGGCGGCCTGGAGGTCGACGCCGCCGGTGACGAGCCGGAGTGCCGGGAGGACGCGACGTGCGGGCCGGGGCGGGTCTGCCGGAACGGTCGGTGCGCCGACGCGTGCGCCGGCCACTGCGGCAACGGGCTCCAGGACTGCGGCGAGGCCGGCGTGGACTGCGGCGGGGGCGAGTGCGCGGCCTGCCCGGTGGCCTGCGACGGCCACTGCGGCAACGGGCTCCAGGACTGCGGCGAGGCCGGCGTGGACTGCGGCGGGGGCGAGTGCGCGGCCTGCCCGGTGGCCTGCGACGGCCACTGCGGCAACAGGGTCCGGGACTGCGGCGAGAGCGGTGTGGACTGCGGCGGCGCCGGCTGCCCGGCCTGCGCGGGCACCGATGACGCCGCAGTGGCCGGACACACCCTGCCACCGGCCCTGACCGTCGGCGAGAGCACCACAGCCACGGTGCGGCTGCTCAACCGCGGCACGCGTCCCTGGTACCGGGAGGGGCAGCAGGGCTACAAGCTGGGCCTCGTCGGTGACGAGACCAACCCCTTCCTCCCCGGTCCCGGCCAGACCCGCGTGCTGCTCGCCGAGGGGCAGACCGTCCAGCCCGGGGACGAGGTCACCTTCACGGTCCGGCTGCTCGCGCCCGCCGCGGCCGGCACCTACCCCGCCCGGTTCCAGATGCTGCTCGAGGGGGAGCAGTGGTTCGGCGAGATCGCCAGCCAGGACGTGACCGTGAACGACGACGGCCCTGAGCATGGCTGTACTTTTCCACAAGGAGTGAACGACAGCGCCTTCACCAACGGTCCGGACACGGACCCGGTGATCGCCGACGCGGTGAACGCGGTCATGGCCAGGCTGTCCGGCTGCAGCATCGGGTCGGACTGCCCCATCGGCGACCGCTGGCCGGACGCGCAGGGCTGGTTCGGCGCGGTGAACCGGGAGCTGCGTGACCAGGGGTACTGCGCGGGGCAGCACGCGGAGGGCGACACCGACGAGATCGCGGTGAGCAGCACCGGCTGCCGGGGACGCTGGTACGGCTACCACGTCTACAACTACGGCGGCTCGAAGGTCGTCTGGAACCCCGGCGCCCAGCGCGGCTGGTGGAGCATCGATCCCGCCTACTGCCCCTGACGAGGCAGGCGGCGAGGCCGGCCCGAACCCACCACCGCGCTCTACCCGGCCCCCAACGCGACATCCAGGGGCCGAGACGTCGCGTTCGGCCGGAGGTAGAGCTCTACCCAGTCCTCAACGCGACATCCAGGGGCCGAGACGTCGCGTTCGGCCGGAGGTAGAGCTCTACCCAGCCCCCGACGCGACGTCCAGGGGCCGAGGCGTCGCGTTCGGCCGGAGGTAGAGCTCTACCCAGCCCCCGACGCGACATCCAGGGGCCGAGACGTCGCGTTCGGCCGGAGGAAGAGCTCTACCCAGCCCTCAACGCGACATCCAGGGGCCGAGACGTCGCGTTCGGCCGGAGGTAGAGCTCTACCCAGCCCCCAACGCGACATCGTACCGTATCCACCCGGTCGAGACGCTTCCCGGCCAGGGGATCGGTCGTGGTGGCCGGTGGAGGCTCGTGCATCACGCGGCGGCGGCCCCGGACTGGCGCTCGACGGCCGGGCGGGCTAAGATCCCCGAAGGATGCCGGGTCGCGACGGTCGGGGGCCCAGACACCCCGGGGAGGAGTGCCATGTCCTTGCAGGATCGCCAACAGCGAGGGTCGACACCGGCCGGCGGCGATGTGGCCGGCGGCGCGGCCGGGGCCGGGTCGCACCGGGGGCGGACGCATCAGGAGCTCGCCGGGCTCGGCTACGAGCAGCAGGTCGAGGCGCTGGACCCGGTCACGGGAGACCCGGCGTCGGTGGACGCTGGCCGGGACGCGGACCACGAGGGCCCCGAGACCCACGTCGTCGGTGAGGTGTTCCGCGTGCTGTCGCGTCACGCCCGGTTGCGCAGCGCGCCGCCCGACCTCGCGAAGCTGGGGAAGGACCAGGTCCTCCCGGTGGGGGCGCAGGTGATCGTGCGGGAGCAGGCGCGCGGCGGGCAGGGCACGAAGTGCGCGCTGGTCCAGGAGGTCTCCGCCGACGGGCGGCTCGGCGCGGTGCTCGGCTGGACCGCAGGGAGCAACCTCGGTCACCCCGAGAAGCGGGAGCTCGACGCGTCGGCCGCGAGCGAGGCCGGCGCGGCGGTGGGCATCGTCGTGGTCCAGCCCACGACGGGCGCCGAGGGCGGCGCGGCGCGGCTGCAGGGCGCGCTCTCCGCCCTGGCGCTGGTCGCGCCCTATCTGACGAGCACGCTCGCCGAGCTCTGGGGCGGAGCGCCCGAGCAGGAGGACGACGAGGCGGGAGCGGGGGAGCAGCAGGCCTCGACCGGTGGCGACGAGCAAGGCACCGGGATCGAGGACGAGCTGCAAGAGCAGATCGCGGCCAGCGAGCAGGTCATCGACGAGTCCGGGGGGGCCTCGGCAGAGGCCGTCAAGCAGAAGAACACCCTGGAGACCGCCCTGGCGCTCGAGGAGGAGCTCCGGAAGAACCACCCTGGCTACGGCAGCAGCTTCAACGGCTACGGCTATGGCAAGGGCCAGTACGTGTGCAGCACCTTCACCGTCAAGGTGCTGCAAGAGGCGGGCTACGAGCTCTCCAAGGAGCTGCAGGATCAGGTCAACATCAACATCTCGGAGCTGAACGGGCTCACCGGCGAGCCGTTCTACAAAAAGCTCGACGCCCTGGTGCTGGCCGGTGACGAACGGACCAAGGGAGTCGTGTACGCCCTGGCCGGGGGCGGGAAGGGCACGGAGATCGAGATCGGCGTCGATCCCCTGCAGCCCGGCGACTTCGTGCAGTACTGGTACTGGACCTCGGCCAAGCACCTCGCCGGCCACTCGGTGCAGGTCCAGGCGGTGCACGCGGACGGCACCGTCGACCTGCACGGGTCCCACGGCGGCACCAAGGGCGTCGGCACCCTGACCAAGGTCGCCCTGCACAACAAGAGCTGGTATCCCTTCGCCTACGCGGTGCGGCCGTCGGGGAACGTCTCCCCCTGAGCCCCGGTGCCCGCCCCCCTCGCTGCCGGCCGCGGGCCGTCAGCTCCGCCAGGGACGAGCCGCGCGCCGGATCAGGCCCAGCAGGAGCAGCCCCACGATCCCGGCGGTTCCGGGAGCCGGCCCCGGCCCGGCCAGCCGGCAACCCTCGCTGGCGCCCGAGCCCGTGAGGACGCGACCCTCCCCCTCGCCATCGGTACCTTCGACCTCTTCATCGGTACCTTCGCCCTCCCCTTCTCCTTCGCCTTCCCCTTCTCCCTCGCCCTCCCCTTCCCCTTCGCCCTCGCCCTCCCCTTCCCCTTCGCCCTCGCCCTCCCCTTC
>JAVEVO010000062.1:28199-39436 GCA_034005005.1 Myxococcota bacterium | reverse complement strand
CAGCTCGTCTACTCGATCCTCACCGAGGCGCAGAAGCACCGCTTCGAGGAGGAGAACGAGCTGGACCTCGCGTTCGGCGTGAAGGGCCTGGCGCGCTTCCGGGCCAACCTCTTCGTCCAGCGGGGGGCCTGTGCGGCGGTCTTTCGGATGATCCCGCTGAAAATTTACACCCTCGCCGAGCTCGGTTTCACGCCCGTCGTCGGGGAGCTGACGCGCAAGTCCCAGGGACTGGTCCTGGTGACCGGGCCGACCGGCAGCGGCAAGTCCACCACCCTGGCGGCGATCATCGACAAGATCAACGGCGAGCGGCACGGCCACATCATCACCATCGAGGATCCCATCGAGTACGTGCACCCGCACAAGAACTGTCTCGTCAACCAGCGGGAGATCGGGGCGGACACCGCGGGCTTCAAGTCGGCGCTGAAGTACGTCCTGCGCCAGGACCCCGACGTCGTGCTCCTCGGTGAGATGCGGGACCAGGAGACCATGCAGGCCGCCTTGACCATCGCGGAGACGGGCCACCTGACCCTGGCCACCCTGCACACGAACAGCGCGGCCGGGACGATCAACCGGATCCTCGACGCCTTCCCCGAGGAGCAGCAGGGGCAGGTCCGGGCCCAGCTCTCCTTCGTGCTGGAGGGGGTCCTCTGCCAGCAACTGCTGCCCCGGGCCGATGGCAACGGGCGGGTGCTCGCGTTCGAGCTGATGATGCCGACCCCCGCCATCCGCAATCTGATCCGGGAGGACAAGGTCCACCAGATCTACGGGCAGATGCAGATGGGCCAGTCCAAGTCGGGGATGCAGACCATGAACCAGGCCCTCTGCGCGCTCCTCGCCCAGCGGCTGGTGACCCTCGAGGAGGCCGTGGCGCACAGCCCCGACCAGGAGGAGCTGCTGGCGATGGTCGCGAGCTCCTGCGCCGATAAGCCGCAGAGCTCCGGCAACTACTCGACGGTCCGGCCGACGCGGTAGTTTGGCCTGGTCCGGAGGGCGTGGTAGGATGAGCGGGCAGCGGGGCGGGGGAGCCAGGCGGGCGGGGAGCGGCTGCCGCGGGCGGCAGCGAGGCGGGAGAAGGGATGCCCACGTTCAACTGGGTCGGCAAGGACAAGGGCGGCGCCGATAAAGCGGGCTCGATCTCCGCGGCCAACGCCGAGGACGCCAAGGCCAAGCTCAAGGACAAGGGGATCACCGTCTCGCGGCTGCGGCGCAAGATCGCGCCGCCCGGCGGGGGCAAGCTCGACCTCCGCCGGTACCTCGCCTTCCTGCAGCCGGGCGTCCCGACCAAGTCCCTGGTGGTCTTCACCCGGCAGTTCGCGACGATGATCGACGCCGGGTTGCCCCTGGTGCAGGCCCTCGAGCTGCTCGCCAGCCAGGAGCCGCACAAGACCTTCCGGGCCGTGATCTCCCGGGTGAAGGAGGAGGTCGAGGCCGGCTCCACCTTCGCCGACGCCTTGAAATCCCATCCCAAGGTCTTCGACGACCTGTACGTCAACCTCGTGGCCGCGGGCGAGCTCGGCGGGGTGCTCGACACGATCCTCAACCGGCTGGCGAGCTACATCGAGAAATCGATGAAGCTGGTCGCCAAGGTGAAGGGCGCGATGACCTATCCCATCGGGATGGTCATCGTCGCGGTGCTGGTCATCATCGTGATGCTCTGGAAGGTCATCCCCGTCTTCCAGAAGATGTTCTCTGGCTTCGGCGGCTCGGCCCTGCCCGGACCGACCCAGTTCGTCGTCGACCTGTCCGCGTTCGTGCAGCACAACTTCCTCTGGATCGCCCTGACCATCGGCGGGCTGGTGGTGGGCTGGAAGACCTTCTACGGCAGTCAGCGGGGGCGGGAGATCTTCGACGCGCTGATCCTCAAGATGCCGTTTTTCGGCCCCCTCGTGCGCAAGACCGCGGTCGCCAAGTTCACCCGGACCATGGGCACGATGCTCGCCTCGGGCGTGCCCATCCTCGACGCCCTGACCGTCGTCTCCCGCTCCGCGGGCAACAAGACGATCCAGCACGCGCTGGAGCTGGTGCGGGAGAAGATCTCCGAGGGCCGCACCATGGCGGAGCCCCTCGCCGAGACCAAGATCTTCCCGCACATGGTGGTGCAGATGATCGCGGTCGGGGAGTCCACGGGCGCGCTCGACACGATGCTCACCAAGATCGCGGATTTCTATGACGACGAGGTCGACGCGGCGGTGAGCGGCCTGACCAGCATGCTCGAGCCCCTGATGATGGTCGTCCTCGGCGGGGTGCTCGGAGGGATGATGATCGCGATGTACATGCCGATCTTCACCATGGCCGGCAACATCAAGGGCTAGGCCGCCGCCTTGTTCCCCCGCCTGGCCCCCGCCCCGCCCCCGCCCTCGGCTCCCCCGGACAGCGCCGAGCTCCTCGCCAAGCTGCAGTGGCTGATGTTCTTCCGGCTGCTGATGATCAGCGTGCTGCTCGGCGCGACGGTCCTGTTCAACTTCGACGAGCTGGCGAGCCTCACGGATCCGCTGCAGTTCTTCTTCCTGGGGCTGGTGGTCGTCGTCTACCTCTGCACCCTGCTGTACGCGTTGCTCCTGCGCGTGGTGAAGAACTACCGGCTGTTCGCGCACGTCCAGTTGTTCGGCGACGTGCTGCTCGCCGCGGCCCTGACCTGGGGGACCGGGGGCAGCGACAGCCTGTTCGCCTTCATGTTCTCCCTGACGATCATCAACGGCGCGACCATCCTCTACCGCAAGGGCGCCCTGATCACCGCCACCTCCTCGGCCCTGGTGTTCATCCTCCTGCTCGTGCTGGAGAGCGGGGTCCGCAGCGGGCGGATCTCCTTCTGGAGCACCCTCGACCCGGTGGCCGCGGGCGAGCGGAGCCTCTTCTTCACCGGCTACATCCACGTCGCCACGTTCTACCTGGTGGCGATCCTCGCCTCCTACCTCGCCGAGCTGCTGCGCCGGGCGGATCGGCGGATCCTGGCTCAGGCGGCCGACCTGGAGCGGGAGCGCTCCCTGCACGCGAAGATCGTCGGCTCCATCGCCTCGGGCCTGGTCTCCCTCCACCAGGGGCGGATCACCTTCCTCAACCGGGCGGCCTTGCGGATCCTCGGCCGGCCCGAGGCAGAGCTGCTCGGCCAGCCCGCGACCGCGGTCTTCTCCGGGCTGCTGCTGCCGGCCGGGACCGAGTCTCCCGCCGTGCCCATCCCGGCCCCGCCGCCGGAGGCGCCGTCGCCCTCCCCAGAGGTCCTGCGGACCCGCACCGAGGAGCGCACCGAGCTCACCTACCGGCGCCCGGACGGGGAGACGATCCGGCTCGGCTACCGCCTCGGCGCCCTGGAGCCGGGGCCGGGCGAGCCGCCGGGCGACGAGCGCTACCTCCTGTTCGACGACGTCACCCGGCTGCGGCAGCTCGAGGAGGCCATGCGCCGCTCCCAGCGCCTCGCGTCCCTCGGGGAGCTGGCCGCGGGCATGGCCCACGAGGTGCGCAATCCCCTCGCGTCGATCTCCGGCTCGGTGCAACTGCTCAGCGGCGGGGAGCGGGTGACCGCGCAGGACCGCGCCTTGCTGGAGATCATCCAGCGGGAGGCCGACCGCCTGGAGCGGCTGATCGCCAGCTTCCTCGGCTTCGCGCGTCCCTCGAGCCGGGGCAATCAGCTCCTCGGGCTGGCCGAGCTCATCGACATCACCCTGCAGATGTTCGCCAACGATCCGTCCCTCCGGGGCGGCTTCACCGTGGTGCGGGACTCGTCCCCGGAGCTCTGGGTGCGGGGTGATCCGGACCGCCTCAAGCAGGTGCTCTGGAACCTCCTGGCCAACGCTGCGCAAGCGATGGTCGGCCGCCAGGGCGAGATCCGGGTCGGCCTGCGGCGGGTCCCCGGGGAGCCGGCGGGAGGGGAGGCGGCCGAGGGCTGGGCCGAGCTGAGCGTGTCCGATGAGGGGGAGGGGATCCCCGAGGAGCTGCAGGCGCGGGTCTTCGACCCCTTCTTCACCACCCGGGTCCGCGGGACCGGGCTCGGCCTGGCCACCGTCGCGCGCATCGTCGACGAGCACGGGGGGCAGCTACGGCTCGTCTCCCGGCCGGGTGCCGGGACGACGGTGACCGTGCTGTTGCCCGCGGCCTCCCGACCGACCCCCCGCCCACAGAAGGAGCAGGCGTGAGCCGGATCCTGGTCGTCGAGGACGACGGCAGCATGCGCCAGTTCTTGAGCATCCTGCTGTCGCGGGAGGGCCACGAGGTGATCCTCGCGGACAGCGGCGAGGAGGGCCTCCGCCGGCTCGAGGAGCAGGAGTTCGACCTCGTGCTCACCGACCTGCGGCTCGGCGAGGTGGACGGCCTGCAGGTCCTCGCCCGGGCCCGGCGGCTGGCCCGGGAGACGCAGGTGGTGGTGCTGACCGCGTTCGCCACCACCGAGACCGCGGTCTCGGCGATGAAGGCCGGCGCCTACGACTACGTCATGAAGCCCTTCCGGGTCGACGCCCTGCAGGAGGTGATCAAGAAGGCCCTCGAGAAGCGGGAGCTGCTGCTCGAGAACCAGGCCCTGCGGCGGCAGATCGATCGCCGCTACGGCGTCGGCAACCTCATCGGCAACTCCCCGGCCATCCGCAAGGTCTACGACCTCATCGAGAAGGTGGCCCGGACCCGCAGCAACGTCCTCGTCGCGGGGGAGAGCGGCACCGGCAAGGAGCTCGTCGCCAAGGCGATCCACTACAACAGCCCCCGCGGCGATCAGCCCCTGGTGACACTCAACTGCGGGGCGATCCCCGAGTCCCTGATCGAGAGCGAGCTGTTCGGTCACGTGCGCGGCTCGTTCACGGGGGCCTTCGCCAACAAGCGGGGGTTCTTCGAGGAGGCCGACAACTCGACCCTCTTCCTCGACGAGATCGGCGAGCTGTCCCTGGCCCTACAGGTGAAGCTCCTGCGGGTCCTCCAGGAGCGCAAGATCAAGCCCGTCGGGGGGATCAAGGAGAAGGAGGTCGACGTCCGGCTGATCTGCGCCACCAACCGCGACCTCGAGGAGGAGGTGCGGCAGGGGCGGTTCCGGGAGGACCTCTACTACCGGATCAACGTCATCGGCATCCAGATCCCGCCCCTGCGGGAGCGCCTGGAGGACGTCCCGTCCCTGGCGGTCCACTTCATCGATCGCTTCGCCCGGGAGAACGGCCGGCCGCCGCTGGAGATCACCCCGCGGGTGCTGTCGGCCCTCGGCCGCTATGCGTACCCGGGCAACGTCCGGGAGCTCGAGAACATCCTCGAGCGCGCGGTGGCCCTGTCGAGCGAGGGGGTCATCGATCTGGAGCTTCTCCCCGAAGCCGTGGTATCCTCGACCGCGGTCTCCGGGCAGTGCTTGCAGAGCCTGGAGATCCCGGACGAGGGGATCGACCTCGAGGCCATCGTCGGGGAGCTGGAGCAGGACCTGCTGCTCAAGGCCCTCCGGCGGGCGCGGGGCGTCCGGAAGGAGGCGGCCCGGCTGCTCGGGATCACCTTCCGGTCCATCCGGTACCGCCTCGACAAGTACGGGATCGACGACGCCGTGGTGGAGCGCCTGGCCCGGGAGCCCGAGCCCCCGGGGTCGCGCTGACCCGGCCGGCCCGCCGGGGCTGGCACGGGGGTTGCTGTGCAGGACAGGGATCTGGGTCCACGAGGAGGATGCTCTCCATGAAGAAGACGCGCTGCCGGTCCCGGGGCTTCTCCCTGGTCGAGATCATGACGACGGTCGCCATCATCGGGATCCTCGCCTCCATGGCGATGCCGGCCTTCAACAAGTACGTCCGCCGCACGAAGACCAGCGAGGCGCTCATGAACCTGCGCAAGATCTTCGACGGTTCGGTGGAGTACTTCTCCTACGACTTCACCACCCGCTCGGGGTTCCAGGTGAAGCGGCGCTTCCCCGCGCCGGCCGCGCCGACGCCGGGCATGCGGTTCTGCATCGACAACGCCACCGGCGGCCGCTTCAAGTCCAACCCCACGGTGTGGGACGCCCCCACCTGGCGGGCCCTGAGCTTCGGGATCAGCGACCCGCACTACTACTCGTACCAGTACGACTCGGAGGGCCTCGAGAAGGCCTCCAAATTCACGGCCCGGGCCCTGGGCGACCTCAACTGCAACCAGGTCTTCTCCACCTTCGAGCGGGTGGGCTCCGTCAACGACAACCTCAACGTCGTCGGCGGCGGCGGCATCTTCTCGTACCAGGAGCTGGAGTAGGTCGGGACCGGGCGCGGTGCCCTTTTTTGTCACCTCGCCGGCAGGAGGGACCAATCTTGTCAGCCACGGGCCACGGACGCCAGCCTCCTCTCGCTCCCGCCGCCGCGCGGGGGCCGCGCGGGCGACGGTCCGGCAGCGGCCCGGCGGGGCGGTGCCAGGCCCGGCGGGCCGGCGGGCGGGACTGCGGAGCGGTGGCCGCGGGCGGCCCGCGGGGGACGAGGGGGGGCAGCCTGCCGCTGGCACGCGCCCTGCATGAGGGGAGGGCCGTGGGGAAACACGAGGGCCGACGTCAGACGGGCTTCACCCTGATCGAGCTGATGATCGTGGTGGCCATCCTGGGCGTGCTCGCAGCGCTGGCCATCCCCTTGTTCAACAAGTACATCCGGCGCACCAAGACCTCCGAGGTCGTCTGGATGTTCAACCAGATCCGGCTGAAGCAGGAGCAGTACCACGGGTTCTTCGGGCAGTACGCGGCGATCCCGAACTACCACCCGAGCAACATCGGGCCGTCCCTGAGCGACAACATCTGGAACCCCCCGGACGGGGACGAGCGCAAGGCCTGGGAGTCCCTGGGCGTCCGGCCCCAGGGCCGGTACGTGTACTTCCAGTACAAGGTCGAGGCGGGTCGGGCGGGCGAGACCAAGGGGGATGCGGGCTCCAACGGGCTCGACACGAACCGGGACTGGTGGTACGCCCAGGCCCGGGGTGACCTCGACGGGGACGGCGAGAAGTCGTTCTTCGAGACCACCAGCCAGCGCTCCGAGGTCTACTCGGAGCGGGACGTGGAGTGACGGGCCTCGACCGAGGCCCGTGCCGGCGTGTGCCGGCGTGCTGTCGTCGGTAGGGGGGCGCCGCCCTGGGCAGGCGGCGTGTCCCGGAACCAGTTCTCTCGTAGGCGCCCGCACAAGGAGGTTCCCATGCTGAGCAGACTTCGCAACCGCAAAGGCTTCACCCTCGTCGAGCTGATGATCGTCGTGGCCATCATCGGCATCCTCGCGGCCGTGGCCATCCCCGCCTTCATGAAGTACATCCGCCGCTCCAAGACGAGCGAGGCGACGATGAACCTGCGCAAGCTGTTCGACTCGTCGGTCTCCTACTTCGAGGACGAGCACGCGTCCCGCTCCGGGCTGCCCCTGGACCGGCAGTTCCCGACCACGGCCCCGGCGACTCCCGTGGGTGTCGGGTTCTGTGAGGGGAACACCGGCGAGAAGTTCGCGCCCACGGACACCACCTGGACGGCCGCGACCTGGCACGCCCTGAACTTCGGGCTCGCGGACCCGCACTACTACAAGTACTCCTACGATTCCACGGGCGTCGACACGGCCTCGAAGTTCACCGCCCGGGCCAACGGCGACCTGGACTGCGACGCGACCGAGTCGACCTTCGAGCGCATCGGCACCGTCGACGCGGCCCTCAACGTCGTCGGCGGCGGCGGTATCTACATGGAGAACGAGCTCGAGTAAGCCTGCGGCGCCCCCCCGGGGGGGGCTCGGGCTCCGGGACGGGGGCCGCTCGCGGGCGGCCCCCGTTCGTCGTTCTTGGGGGGCGGCAGCTACAGCCGCCACTCCGCGCCGAACCCCACCATGGGCCCGCCGTAGCTGACCGTCTCGGTGTACTCGTACGTCACCTCCTGGCCCTGGCCGTCGAGGTAGGAGCCCGTGCGGTCCTGCTCGCCGGAGAGCGCGCCGCCGCCCGCGGCCACGGTCAAGAACAGGGAGCCCCGGTCGCCGTTGCCCCGGGCGAGCCAGCGCAGGCCGACCTCGCCGTAGGCGTAGCCGGCCTGGCCGCCGCCGCCCCGGGCGAGCAGCCAGGAGCGGGCGGAGACGGGCACCTGGATCTCGGCGACCGTCCCGCCGTAGTTGAACTCGTCGTCGTACAGCAGGAAGTTGTTGCGGACCAGCAGGTGCAGCCCGTCCCGCGCGCCCAGCCGCGCGAGCTGCGCGATGGACAGGCCGGACTTGACCTGGTCGATGTCCGCGTCGAGGCTGCCCCCCCCGGCGCGGCTCGACTCGTCACCGCCGAGGTCCTGGTTGACCGCGGACCAGCCGAGGCCGAGCCCGATCTCGAAGACCGTGGTGTCGAACGCCGCGAGGACGTTGCCCGCCAGGGCGAGGACGTTGCCCTCCGACGCGTAGCCGAGGCCCGCGGGCTCCAGCAGCAGCAGCAGGTGCAGGTTGCTCGGGTGCCGCAGGCCGACCTGCGCGTCGGAGACCATGCCGAAGCCGAAGTCCCCGAGCGCGAGGAAGGGGCGCGCCATGAACCCGGCCTCCCAGATCCCGTCCACCCGGGGCGGGACGAAGCGGTTCTCGGTGAGGGCGCGGGTGACCCGGCGGGCCCGGGCCCCCGCCGACACGCGCTCGTTGAGCCCGAGGCGGACCGCGGCGCGATTCGCCGCGACCGCAGTGACCTCGCCCACCGCGAGGAGCTCCTCCTCCTCGCTGCCGCTGCCCTCGCCGAGCTGCACGGTGGTCACCTGGTACAGGCCGACGTGGTCTCCCCGCTTCAACCCCGCGCCGGTCCCGAGGTCGACGAGGACCCGGCCGGGCGCGGTCTCGACGACCGTCCCCGTCGCCACCGGGCCCGCGGCCGGCTGGTCCGCGACGGGCGGGGAGACGACAGCCGGGGTGGTCGGGACACCGGCGCCGGCCGGGCCGGGGAGCGCGGCCGCGGGGGCCTCGTCCAGGGGGCGGGCCTCGACCCGGGTGATCTCGGCCCAGACCCGGCCGCCGGCCTCATGCAGGCCGGTGACCGGGCCCGGCAGCTCCCGCTGGCTCACGAGCTGGGGCCGGGCTGGGTCGGTCAGGTCGAAGGTCAGGGCGGTCCCGGTGGCGCAGCCGACGTGCAGCCGGCCCCCCGCGAGCTGCAGGAGGCTCCCCGCGCAGGGCAGGGCGACCTGGCCGAGCAGGGACTCTCCCGCGAAGACCTGCAGGGTCGTGTCCTGCAGGCCGTAGCGGGTGGGGGCCGCGGCGGGGGCGGTGGCCGCGGGGGCCGCCGGGGGCGGGACCGGCGGGGTGGGGACGCCGCCCTGGGCGGCGCCCGTCGCTGGCAAGAGCCAGAGGCCCCCGAGCAGCGCGACGCGGGCGAGCCGGGCGCACCCAGCGCGGGCAGAGGACATCCGGGCAGCGTGTGGTGCGGACATGGCCAACTCCTTCTTGGGCAGGGGAAGCTTTCAGAAAACGTCCTGGCCCGCGAATCTAGTCCAGCGGGGGAGATCTGTCGATCCACCGCTCGCGGAGACTGGCGGCTCTCTCCGGGCGGGGGAGGCTGGTTGCTGAACGCTGGTTGCTGGCTGCTGGAAGCTGGTTGTTGATGGGTGCAGATCATCCCGGTGAGCGAGCAGGGAGGCCTTGGTACAACTCCCCGCACGAAAAGAATTTTCTCGCTGAGCCGCAGAGCCGCAGAGGGCTCAGCCAGCTAAACACTTTTCTCTGCGAACTCTGCGGCTCTACCGAGAGATTTTGCAGCTCGAGCCGGGTGCAGGAGGAGATTGGCAAGGAATCCGCCCACTCGGACCGGCTGCACCCGTTGTTGATGGTTGGTAGTTGGATGTCTCGAGTTGGTAGCTGGTGGATTGAATCCACGACCCGATCGGCACTTCGGGTGGCGACCGGCCTGCACGCCGGTCGTCGGTGTGCCCGCGTGAAGGCCGAAACCTACCCTGCAGTCCGCGCGCTCGTGCCCGTGCTCGTGCTCGTGCTCGTGCTCGTGCTCGTGCTCGCGTCGTGCCTCGCCGGGCGCCCCCGATCCCGGCCAGCCCCGGCCGTCAGTAGCAGTTCAGGTCCCAGGCCATCTCGGCGTTGTTGCAGTACTGGATGGCCTCGGCCTGGGTGACGCTGGCGGTGTTGAGGCAGGTGTCGAGGGCTTCCAGCTCGTTGCCGCAGCGGGTCACCGCGCAGCCGCCCTCCCACTGCCACAGCCAGTCGTTGCAGCCGAACTCTTCGTTGCAGCTCAGCCAGGCGCTGGCCTCGAGGCTGCACCAGTGCCCGAAGCAGGTCTGGAAGCTGTCCTCGAAGCAGCTCCGGCAGGCCGCGGTCGTGTCCCGGTAGCAGTTGTTGGCGCAGGCCTGGGTCTGGCAGCCGCCGACGCAGGTGTCGAAGGGGACGCAGACTCCCTCGACGACGCAGCCCTCGTCGGTCTCGCCGTCGCAGTCGTCGTCCCGGTCATTGTCGCAGACCTCGGCCTTGCCGGGGTTCACGTTGCGGTTGTCGTCGTTGCAGTCCGGGCCCTCGCACCCCTCCCCGACGCCGTAGCCGTCCCCGTCCTCGTCGACGCACGCGGGGGCGCAGTCCTCGTCGGTCTCGCCGTCGCAGTCGTCGTCCTTGCCGTTGTCGCACACCTCGGCCTCGTCCGGGTTGATGTCCGGGTCGTCGTCGTTGCAGTCGGGGCCATTGCAGCTCTCCCCCTCGCCGTACCCGTCCTCGTCGTGGTCGACGCACACGGGGTCGGTGGGGCAGCCGAAGCACTCGGACCACCCGCTGCCGTCCGCCTCGCAGATCTGGGTGCCGGTCTGGCCGGGCCAGCCGAGGCAATCGCACTCCCGCCCGGAGTTCGGGTCGCAGAAGCTCGAGCCCTCGCCCTCGCCCTCGGCGCCCTCGCCCTCACCCTCGCTGCCCTCGCCCTCGCCCTCGGCGCCCTCGCCCTCACCCTCGCTGCCCTCGCCCTCGCCCTCGGCGCCCTCGCCCTCGGCGCCCTCGCCCTCGGCGCCCTCGCCCTCGGCGCCCTCGCCCTCGCCCTCGCTGCCCTCGCCCTCGGCGCCCTCGCCCTCGCTGCCCTCGCCCTCGCCCTCGCCCTCGCTGCCCTCGCCTTCGCCTTCCCCCTCGCCACCGCCGCCACCGCCGGTCCGGCGGCGCTGGTCTTCGCAGCCCGCGGTGAGCACCAGCGCGAACAGACTGAACAGGACCAGGGACCTACGCAGCTTCATCGTGGACCTCCCCCATGACAGGGCCGGGAACGGTCTGCCAACCTAGCGAATGGGCGGAGGTTGGTCAACGAGTGGGTGCGGCGGTCCGCTCGGTGGGGAGCCGCTGCCAGCGGCCCGCGCGCGCCTGCACCAGGACCGGGGG